>DATJIA010000330.1:0-27096 GCA_035493675.1 Kofleriaceae bacterium
GCGAGCTGCTCGTGATCGGGGATCGCGGTCTTCTCGTAGATCGCGACCGTGCGCTGCATCGTCGCGACCGCGTCGGGGTAGCGCTCCTCGGACATGTAGAGGATGCCGAGATCCATCAGCGCGGTCGCGGTGTCGGAGGTCTCGCCCTGCGTCTCGGAGATGATCTCGATCGCGGTCTTGAGCAGGCGCTCGGCGTCGTCGTTCTTGTCGAGCTCGCGCGCGATCGCGCCGGCGGACAGATCGAACTTCGCGACGTACGGATGGCGCGCGCCGAGGGCGCGGGTGCCGAGCTCGATCGCGCGCTGCTCGGCGGCCGCCGCGTCGGGGACGCGGCCGAGCTCGTCGTCGACGATCGCCTCGAGGTGGAGCGCGCGCGCGGTCGCGGCGTCGTCGCGGGGTACGGCGCGCTCGCGCTCGGCGACGCACGTCTTCACGCTGGCGAGCGCGGGCTCCCAGTCGCCCTTCGACCACTGGCCGAGCGCGACCGCGCAATGGAAGCGCGCCGCGCGCGCGGGATCTTCGCCGAGCCGCGCGAGCAACGCCTCGGCGGCGCGCTGCGCGCGCGCGGCCTCGTCGAACGCCTGCATGCGGAAGCTCTGCACCTCGACGAGGTTCGTGTAGAACGCGAAGCGCGCCTCGTCGTCGCCGGCCGCCTCGGCGTCGTCGAGCCCGCGCTGATCGATCTCGATCGCGCGCGGCCACGCGTTGTGGTTCACCGCGAGCGCGAGCTCGGTCTTGGCGGCGGCGACCGCGAGCGGGCGATAACCGGTCGCGCGGGCGCGCGCGGTCGCGTCGGCGATCTTGGCATCGTCGTCGCCGATGCGCCCGGTCGCGAGGCGCGCGTCGAGCGCCGCGAGCTCGCGCTCGATCGCGCGGATCTGCTCGGCGCGCGCGCGATCCTGCGGCAACGGCGCGACGCGCGCGGCGGCGCCGGCCTCGCACGTCGCGAGATCGCCGACGCGCCCGACCGCCTCGACCGCCTTGTCGACGACGCTGCGATCGGCGGTGCGCAGCTGCGCGACCAGCGCCGCGACCTCGTCGCGCCGGCGCTCGAGGCACAGCGCGCGCGCGTCGGCGAGCGCGGCCGACTGCGGGGCGCGACAGCTCGATTCGCGCATCGATCGCCAGCGGGTCGCGTAGTCGTCGAGCCGCGCCGCGATCGTGGCGAAGACCTCGCGCCCGTACGGCGCGCCGCTCGCGTCGAAGGCGTGCTGCACGTCGGCGCGCGCGCGCGCGTCCCAGGCGTCGAGCGGCGCGATCGATCCGCACGGGTCGATCGCGGGTGATCCGCGCGTCGCGATCCACGCGCCGACGCCGGCGATCGCGGCGACGCCGGCCGCCGTCCACGCGGCGCGGCGCACCCGCGGCGCGCGGTCGATCCGATCCAGGAGCGCGTTCATCGAAGGGAAACGATCCGCGGGATCCTGCGCGAGCCCGCGCTCGAGCGCGCGCACCAACCAGCGCGGCACGCGGCGCTTGCCGCGCGCGGGCGGCACGACGCCGAACAGCGCTTCCCACAGCGCGACGCACCACGCGTACTGATCGCTGCGCGCGGTCGCGGCGCCGCGCGCGCGCTGCTCGGGCGACATGTAGCGCGGCGTGCCGACGATCTTGCCGGCGCCGGTGATCGCCGCGCCGAGCAGATCCGGCGTCGCGACGGTCCCCAGATCGTCGTCGTCGTCACCGGAGGTGACCGTCTCGGCGCTGGTCGTCTCGCGTGAGACCTCGGCCGGAACCTCCGCGCCGTCCGAGGTGAAGCGCGCGAGCCCGAAATCCGTGACCCGCACGCGCCCGTCGCGATCGATGATCGCGTTCGCCGGCTTGAAGTCGCGGTGCACGATCGACTTGCCGTGCGCGGCCGCGAGCCCGCGCCCCGCTTGCACGAACAAGGCGACGATCTCGCGCCACGATCGTTCTCTCGCGCGCAGGTGCTCGGCGAGCGTCTCGCCGTCGACCAGCTCCATCGCGAGGAACAGCGAGCCGTCGGCGACGCCGACGTCGTGCACGACGACGACGTTCGGGTGCTGCAGCTGCGCGAGCGCCTGCGCCTCGCGCAACAAGCGCAGCGACTCGCCGCCGCCGTGCAAGAGCTTCACGGCGACGCGCCGCTCGAGCTCCGGATCGCGCGCCTCGTACACGACGCCCATCCCGCCCGCGCCCAAGCGGCGCGCGATCTCGAAGCGGCCGATCTTGGCGCCGGGCGCGAGCTCTTCACCGTCCGCGATCGTCACTTCCCCGATGATATGCGCGGGAATGGCCGATTGCGTCGCTCGGTTGCACGGGTATGAGACGCACGATCCTCCTCGTCGTGGCGCTCCTCGTCGGAGCGCCGATCGCAGCACACGCAGAACAAGGCCGGCTCGGGCTCGTCGTGCTCGGGCTCACCGACGACCTGAAGCAGTTCTTCGGATCCGGCAAGAGCGGAGTCCTGGTCGGGAAGATCGAGCCCGGCTCTCCGGCGGACAAGGCCGGCGTGAAGATCGGCGACGTCATCGCCGACGTCGATGGCAAGCCGGTCGACGACGCGGGCGACGTCCTGTCGCTGCTCTCGGGCAAGAAGAAGGGCGACGCGGTCGCGCTCACCGTGATGCGCAACAAGCTCCCGATGCTGCTCACCGCCAAGATGCAGGCCGACGTCGCGGCGATGCCGATGCCCCGCGCGATGCAACTGCCGGATCCGTTCCAGGATTTCGGATCCGTCGACCAGCGCCTGAGGGACATCGAGAGGCGCCTCGAGCAGCTCGAGCACCGTTGAAATAGAGGGCCACCTCCGGGCGTTCGCGCGGGTAGGGAGGTCCTGATGTCGATGCGCGTCATCTGCGGAGCGGTGGTCCTGATCGCGGCGTGTCACGATTCCGAGCCGGAGCTCGAGCGCACCTCGACGGCGCCGCCCGTCGTCGCGGTCGCGGCGAGCAAGCCGGCCGGCACGTTCGCGCTCGGGCCCGACCTCGAGATGCGCCACCCGATCAAGGACGGCCACCTGACGCTGATCCCGATCGCGCTGACCTCCGCGCCGCCGTCGGTCGACGCGGTCGCGCTCGACGACGCGATGTCGCGCCACCTCGTCAAGGTGCGCGACCTCGGCGACTACACGCACGTGCGCATCAAGAACAAGAGCGACGAGCGCGTCTACGCGATGGCGGGCGAGATGATCGTCGGCGGCGAGCAGGACCACGCGATCGCCGACAGCACGATCATCGAGCCACACTCGAGCGAGGTCGTGCGCGTCTACTGCGTCGAGCAAGGGCGCAGCGAAGGCTCCAAGTGGTTCCATCCCGGGCACGCGGTCGTCGACGTCGGCCTGCGCCGCGTGATGCGCCACGACAACCAGACCGCCGTGTGGCGCCAGGTCGAGGCCGACAACCGCCGCCTCGGGCTCGCGCCGCCGACGAGCACCTACCGCGAGGCCGCCGCGCTCCAGGACTCCGCGCCGTCGACCGCGCGGCGCACGCAGCTCGCCGCGCAGCTCTCCGATGATCGTCTCGTCGGCGTCGCCGCCGCCTACGACGGCGAGGTCGTCGCGATCGATCGCTTCGCGACGCCCGCGATGTTCCGCGCGCACATCGGCGAGCTGCTCGGTTCGTACGTCGCCGGCGACGACGGCGCGCATCACGAAGGCGCGACGCTCTCGCCCGACGCGGTGCGCCGCTTCGCCGCCGACGCGTCGCTCACGAAGTCCGACGAGATCCTGACCGAGACGCTCGCGCGCCCGCCCGCGAACTAAGCCAAGCCCCACGCCTCGAACAGCCGCGCGATCGGCGCGTCGTCGATGACGTGCGCGTGTGCGACCACGAGCCGATCGATCGGCACGGTCTCGAGCGCGCGCAGCGATCGCGCCGCCGACTCCTTGTCGGCGATCTTCTTCCTGACGTCGGGCGGCACGCGCACGCGGCGGTAGCAGCCGGTGACGCGCGCGGCGACGCGCCAGGTCCAGTGGTCGTGCTCGTCGGCGCGAAGGACCACGTCGGCGCCGAACAACGTCTTCGTCGGGCGGTGGTACAGGAGCGTCTCGTCGAGGAACGGGACGCCGTCGAGCGGGAACAGCGCGAGCTCGGGCATCGCGTCCTGCGCCGCTCGATCGTGGATGTCCACGTCGATGCGGAGCGCGGGGTTCTTCGCGGCGGCGCTCTTCGGCCCGATCACCTTCGCGTTCGGAAAGGCGGCGGCCGCTGCCGGCGCGCCGAGGTGATGGAAGCAGTTGGGCACGACCAGCCAGCTCACTTCACCGAGCTCCGCCAGCTGCGTCGCGAGATCGTCGTCGGGCGGCGCCGGGCTGTGCACGACGAGGCGTCCGTCTTCGAGGCGAATCACCGACGTGCGCGCGCGCAAGCGCACGCCGCTGAACCAGACGGGGCGCTCGCTCGTCCAGATGCGCCCGTCGACGATCGCGGAGAGCGGTCCCGGCATCTACCTCAGATGCTCGTTCTCGTAGATCGTATCGGGCGTGCCGTCGAGCGTGACGCGCGCGAGCGCGGCGGCGAGGCGATCGGCGTCGGTCGTCTGGTAGCGCGCCGCGGTCTTCTTCGCGAAGACGCCGGCGACCGCGAGCAAGCCGCCCGCGACCGCGATGCCGGCGCGCTCGAACGGCCGGCCTTCGTCGCGTCCGCCGCCCGCGATCATCGACGGGCGCGCGATGATCCACGGCAGCCCCGATCCGCGCACGGCCTCCTCGGCGAGCCACTTCGCGTGCATGTACTTCGAGCGCGCCGTCTCCTTCACGCCGACCGACGACAGCAAGACGAGCCGGGGCGCGGCGCCGCTCGCGACGCACGCGTCGACGAGCAGCTTGGTCAAGCCGACGTCGATCGCCAGGTACGGATCGCCCTCGACGTTCGCGCGCGCCGCCTGCTTGCGCGTCGTGCCGATCAAGCAGAGCACGTGCGTCGGTCTGATCCGCGCCAACGTCTCGGTCATCGCGCCGAGCTCCCACGGCGTCGTGTCGATCGGCGCCAGCTTCGCGCGCCACTCCTCGACGCGCGCCGAGTCCGGCCGCACGTGCGCGATCGTCTCGACCGCGGCGGCGCGCAGCTCCGCGACCACGCGCCGCCCGACGTGCCCCGTCGCGCCGGCGACGAACGCGCGCGTCACGGCCGCGTCGCCAGGCCCGCCTCGATCGCCTTCATCATGCGCGCCTTCAGCGGCTCGATCACCGCCGGCGTCTTGATGTCGATCACCGGCTCGGTGTCGTACTGCTCGAAGAAGAGCGTCGCCGGCAGCTCGCTCGGCACGCCGAGCGCCTCGCGCATGCGCTTGTGATCGGGCACGAAGCCGCGATCGAGCAGGTTGATGATCGTGCTGCCGATCGTGCCCTGCAGGCCGCAGATGAAGATCACCGCGCGCGACGGCAGGAACTGCCCCGGGGGCAGGCGCAGCCGCTGCTCGAGATCCTCCAGGCGCGCGGGCTCGAAGTACGACTCGACGCGGCCCGTATCACCGGTCCACGACAGCGCCTCCTTCGGACGCGACACCGTGCCCCAGTAGTTCAGCTTGTTCTTGATGCCGAGCTCCTGCAGCTCGTCGCGATGGCCGAGATCCGACGGATACGACGCGCCGTGCAGGATGACGTACTTCGATAGGTTCGCGTCGCGGTTCTTGAGCACCTCGTCGCGCACCATCGACACGAACGGCGCCGAGCCGGTGCCGGCGGCGACGCAGACGCGGAAGCGCGGATCGGCCTCGCCGACGCAATCCTTCACCGTGAACACGCCGGCGGCGACCGGACGCATGTACACGCGATCGCCGTCCTTGCGCTTCCACAGGAGGTGCGTGAGCGGGTTCTCCGACTCCGGCTTCGACACGAAGCGGATGTAGAACTCGACCGGGCCGTCCTGCGTCGGCGCCGACGCGATCGACATCGAGCGCCGCACCGATCCGAGCTCGGGCTTCTCTTCGTTGTTCAAGCCGAGCACGCAGTACTGGCCGGGCGTGAACCAAGGGCGCGCGGGCTCTTGATCGGGCTGGATGCGGAAGATCGCGAGCTGGTCGGTGAGATCGATCCGCTGCACCAGCGTCGCGTTGTACTCGAGGGCCTTCGGCGCCATGGGGCGGACCCTATCACGTGGTACCTTCGCGCGGTGAGCGGGGCTCTTCGTTACTCGTCGCGGCCGTTGCCGCAGAACGCGTTCGTGCCCGGGGTGTCGTCGCGCGCGGATCGGCCGACGGCGCCGCCGGCGCGGCCGCAGGCGGTCGACTTCGACGCGCTCGGCGCCAACGACGACTTCCGGTTCGGCGTCGATCTGTTCAACCACGGCTTCCCGTGGGAGGCGCACGAGGCGTGGGAGCCGCTGTGGTTCGCGGCGCCGCGCGAGCGCAACGAGCGCGCGCTGCTGCAGGGCTTGATCCACGCGGCGGCCGCGGCGGTGAAGGCGAAGTCGGGCGCGCCCGACGCCGCGCGCGGCTTCGTCGACAGCGCGTGCGAGCACCTCGCGCTCGTCGAGACGAAGCTGCTCGATGCGCCGGCGCTGATCGCCGCGCTCACGTCGTGGGGCGGCGCGCCCGACAAGACGCCGCCGACGATCTCACTCGCAGAATGATCCGAGCGGTTGCGCGAGGGCCTGCTCCTCGCCGACCCAACGTTCGCTCCCCGTGACGTAATCGATCCAGCCCTCCAGCCACGTCAGCGTCTCGTTGGGCGCGCGACGATCGCCGTAGTTGTGGCGCACGGTCTTGCCGCGATACGTGAGCTCGACGTACGGCAGGTCGGTGCAGTCGCTGCGCGCGTAGTCGTCGAGCGCGCGGAAGCCGTCGCCGACGAACTGCGTGTCGATGCTCTTGATCGCATCGGCGTCGATGCGCGCGGTGCGCAGCCCGATCACCTTCGTGTAGTACTGGCCGTGATACTCGACGACGCCGTCCTGGTAGACGATGACGCGGTAGACCGGGCACTCGCCGTAGCAACCTTCGCGGTGGAGCTCGGCGAGCACCGGCGCCGTCGAGGCGGGGCCGTTCGGCGATCGCAAGACGCCGCAGCCGCACAGCGCGACGAGCGCGAGCGCCTTCACGCCTGCGCGACACCCTTGGTCGACGGCGTCGGCAGCGGCGACATCACGACCAGCGCGCGGAACTCGTGCGGCACGAGGCCCATCAGGCGATCCTCGATCTTGTCGAAGCGGATCTCGCCGATGTCGGATCGGGAGAGGCGATCTCCGAGCGCGGCGTCGAGCAGCGCGGGCGTGTAGCCGATCTTCTCGATCGTCACGCCGGCGTGCTCGCCCATCGCGCGCAGCGCGCGGAAGTGGCTGCGCGTGGTCGCGAGCCCTTGCTGCGAGCGATCGAGATCGATCAGGTCCATCACGAACTCGACGGTCGCCTCGAGGCCGAGGTGGTGCGCCGCGTGCTGGAGCATCGTGAAGTGCGTCGACAGCTCGGGATGATCGAGGTGGCGCGACAAGACCGGCCACTTGTTGTTGTCGCCGAACTCGCTGACGACCGCGGTGCCGCCGGGCGCGATCCACGTCGCGATCCGCTGCACGAGCTCGAGCGCGCCGGTCTGCACGTAGAAGGTCTCGGGCGCCTCGCCCATCGGCAAGCCGAACAGATCGATCAGCTCGCCGGCGCGGCCGAGCTCCTTCAGCTTGGCGGGATCGACCTCGCCGGGGCCGACCTCGGGCAAGCCGACCATCGCGCGCGTGAGCTGCACCGCCGGCAGATCGCCGACCATCTCGTTCGACAAGATCAGATCCCAGCTCGCGCTGCCGGGCGACGCCGCGAGCGCGTCGCCCTCGACGACGGTGACCGGCAGCCCGCTGCACCGCTCGCGCTGCGCGGCCGCGAGCGTCGGCGCGATCTCGAGGATGCGGTACTCGACCTCGAGCCCGCGCGCTTGCAACGCGCGCGTCACCGCCGCGGCGACGAAGCCGAGCCCGCCGCCGATCTCCAGCACGCGCACCCGCCCCGCGACGGGCAGACGATCGCGCGCGGCGAGCGCGTCGATCAACGCGCGCCCGTACGACCGGCCCGCGAGCGCGGGATGATCGATGCGCAAGAGGTGCGAGAGCGTCGTCTCTTGGTGATCGAATTGATCCTGCGCGTCGTCGATGTCGTGCTGGTAATAACCCGTGGTGGACACCGAAGCTCCGATCGCGTCGGGCACCTGCTCGCCGCGACGCCAGCGCTTGTACGGCATCGTCGAGGTCAGGTAGTTGGGGATCGCGGTCGGCCGCTTCGCCCACGTCGACATCGGCATCACCGAGAGCCGCAGCGCCTGCACGTCGGAGTGCACGAGCTTCTGCACGAGCGCGATCAGCTTCTCCGCGTCGAACTTCATGCGCAGCTCGGCGAGGCGCTTCTCGCCGTCGAACGAGTCCCACATCTGCGTCTCGAGCTCGTCGAGCTCGACCTGCTTCACGGCGGCGTCGCCCCACGCGGTCCACAGCGTGATCTTGCCGTCGGCGCGCCGCCACACGTTCCACTTCGCCTTCACGACGCACATCGGCCACATGCCGTCGCGCTCCGGCTCGTCGAGCGGGACCAACACCGCGTGCGCCGACAAGACGTCGATGAACTGCGCCGGCGACGCGCCCTCGAACGCGTTCGCGAACTTCTCGCTGACCGCGAGGACGTCGGCGCCGCCCGCGAACGCCTCGATCAGATCGACGATGTCGGGGCTCATCTCCATCAAGTACCCGTAGAGGTCGTGATAGAGGTACACCGCGCCCATGTGCCCGAAGTACGAGAGGTAGAGGGAGCGTCGGAGCTGGGCGTCGGCCATCGGCTAAGGATATGCCGGGTCGGGCTCCATCGGCTCGTGCACGCCCGCCCAGATCGACCGCGCGCGCGCCGGCGGCCAGGCCGCCCGGATCGTCGGCCCGGGTTTGCCGCCATATACCTCGCGCGATCCGGTGTGCGGATGCGCGCGCGCCCACGCCCACAGCGCGTCGCGGCGATCGCGATCGGCGAGGACCTGATCGTAGATGCGGCGCCCGGTGTCGATCCGCTTCGACAGGTCCGCGAAGCCTCCGACGGAGATCGACGGCGCGTCGGGGATCGGGAAGACGAGCGGCTTCTCGCGCCCGCTCTGCTCGATCATCGCGAGCAGGCGCGCGCCCTCGGCGAGGTCCGGATGGTGCACGGCGCGGTGCTCGATCAGGTGCTGCTCGTTGTGGACGAGATCCAGGACGAGCTCCCTCTCGGACGAGCGGCGCGCCCACGCCTCGATCATGAACTCCGGGACGCGCGGGCGCTCGAGCGGACGCCCGAGCAGGTGACAGCCGAGGTGCCACCACGCGTCGTGGAAGATGAGCCAGTTCGCGCGCTCGAGCAGCGCGAACAAATTCTCGATCGCGCTCTTCATGAGCGGCATGCGCTCGACCTGGCGCGCGAGGTCGCTCATCAAGTAGCCGGCGTTGCGCGAGACCAGGTGCGCCATCAGCACCCACGGCAGATCGAGATCCTGCGCGCGCAGGTGCGTGTACAGCTCGAGGTACGCCGCCGTGCGCGAGACGTTGTCCTCGTTCCGAACGTCGAGCTCGTCGAGCCACGAAGGCGGGATCACGCGACGAGCATACGCGCTACATTCGCGCCGCCGCCATGACCTACTTGTTCGAAGCCGAAGAGCACGCCGCGTTGCGCGCGCAGGTCCGTCGCTTCGCCGACGCGGAGATCGCGCCGCGCGGCGCCGAGTGGGAGGAGAACGAGGAGTTCCCCGTCGAGCTGTATCGCGCGGCCGGCGCGGCGGGCGTGCTCGGGATCGGATATCCGGACCTCGTCGGCGGCAGCGGCGGCGATCTGACCCACACGCTGGTCGCCGCCGAGGAGCTGATCCTCGCGGGGCGATCGGTCGGAACCGCCGTGGGCCTCTCGAGTCACGGGATCGCGCTGCCGATGATCGTCCGCTTCGGCACCGACGACCAGAAGCAGCGCTTCGTCGAGCCCACGCTGCGCGGAGAAAAAATCGCCGCGCTCGCGATCACCGAGCCCGGCGGCGGCTCCGACATCGCGAACCTCGCGACCCGCGCCGAGCGCGACGGCGATCACTACGTCGTCACCGGCGCGAAGACGTTCATCACGTCGGGCACGCGCGCCGACGTCGTCGTCGCCGCGGTGCGCACCGGCGGCAGCGGCCACGCGGGCGTCTCGATCCTCGTGATCGAGAAGGGCACGCCCGGCTTCGAGGTCTCGAAGAAGCTGAAGAAGACCGGCTGGTGGGCCAGCGACACCGCCGAGCTCACCTTCGACGGCGCGCGCGTGCCGATCGCGAACCGCATCGGTCCCGAGAACGCCGCGTTCCCGATGATCATGGTGAACTTCGGCGGCGAGCGGCTCGCGCTGGCGGGGCAGTGCGTCGCGATCGCGCAGCTGTGCTACGCGGAGGCCGTCGCGTACGCGCGCGATCGCCGCGCGTTCGGCAAGACGCTCACCGGCTTCCAGGTCACCCGCCACAAGCTCGCCGACATGGCGACACGCCTGGCGGCGGCGCGCGCGCTCACCGGCGAGGTCGCGGTGCGCGCGGCGCGCGGCGAGATGGTCGCGGCGCAGGCGGCGATGGCGAAGAACGCCGCGACCGACATGCTCTCGTTCGTCGCGGATCAAGCGGTGCAGATCTTCGGCGGCTACGGCTACATGCGCGAGACCCTCGTCGAGCGCCTCTACCGCGACGCGCGCCTCTATCCGATCGGCGGCGGCACGCGCGAGATCATGAACGAGATCATCTCGAAGGCCGAAGGCTACTGATGAAGCGCCGGCTCCCCGCGCCGATCGTCGTCGCGCTCGTCGCGGGCACCGGCCTGTCGATCGTCGTGCAGCTCGTGGTCCGCTTCTGGCTCGCGGAGAGCCGCTACGTCGAAGGGATCTTCGAGCTCGGCGGCTACCTCCGCGCGGCCGAGGCGGTGCTGTTCGCCGCCGGTGCGCTCGCGCTGCCGTCGCTGGTCGGGAGCAGCGCGCGGCGGCCGCTCGCGTGGATCGCGATCGCGTCGTCGATGATCGTCGCGGCGCTCGAGCTGGTCTTCGTGATCGTCACGCCGATCTGGATCCACGTCGCGCGCGATCCGCGATCGGTCCAGCGGCTCTTCGACGTCGCCGGTTGGATCGGGCCCTTCGCGTACTGGGCGATGATCGCCTCGGTCGCCTCGCTCGGCGCGCGTCGCGATCGACCGATCGCGATCGCGGCCGCGGTCGCCGCGACGATCGCCGCGTTCATCCGCTGGCCGATCCCGCCGCTGTACACGCTGTTCGATCACCGCGGCGATCTGTGGCTGTTCGTCAACCTGACGCTCGCGATCGTCGTCGCCGGCGGCGTGATCGTCGGTGGCACGCCGGGCTGCGGCGACGCCGGGGTCGCGTGGGCGCCGGCGGCGCGCGGCTTGTCGCGTGCGGCGACCGCGCTCGCGTGGCGCGTCGTGCTCGCGGTCTCGATCATCCCGCTGCTCCTGATCGCGTTCCTCGCGCGATCGGAGGGGCTCGCGAAATTCGTCGCGATCGGCTTCCCGGCCGCCGGCGTGCTCGCCGCGATCGTCGCGATCGGCTCGATGCTGCAGGCGAGCGCCGCCGACACCGACGGCGCGCCGCGGGTGCGCCTCGCGCTCGCCGCGTTCGCGCTGGCGACCGGCGCGATCTTCGACGTGCTCGGGCTGGTCAGCGTGATGATGCAGTTCTGGTCGCAGGGCCACGAGTCGATCTTCCGCCCCGACGATCTGCTGATCACCGCCTACCTGCTGCCCGCGGTCGGGCTCGCCGGCACGCTCGCGTTCCTCTCCGCGATCGCGAGCATCGCGGTACGCGTGCGCGCCGCGATCGCGAGCGAGCGGATCGTCACGGTCGCCGTCTCGCTCGCGCTCGCCGTCGCCGGATCGCTCGCGCTGCAGCACGAGATGGTCACCGCGCGGAACCCCGACGAGAAGTTGTTCATCTTCCTCGCGCTCGCGTCCGCGATCGTGACGATCGCCGCGGCGCTCGCGATCGTGCGGATGACGCGCGACGTTGCGAACGCCCTCGGCGGGATGCCGAGCCTGCCGACGGCGGTCGCGCGCGATCGCTCGTAGCTCGCGAGCCCGCGCTGTGCCGGCGCGCCACAGCCGTGTCGGTCGCGCACGAGCAAGCCTCGGATTGCGACCGGGTTAGCTCCTTTCCGCGTCCCGACGCATGGCACGGCACTTGTAATCGACCCGTGACATGGGCGCAGAAGTGATTCCGATCCCGACCTCGACGGCGATCGCCGCCGCCCCCACGACGGCCGTCGAGGCGCCCGCGCCCGCGGCGCACCCCGGCGTCGCGCTCGCCATCATGGTGAGCATCGGCGCCGGCCTGTATGCGGGGACGCTCTTGATCTCCGTCGGGTTGATCCTGTTGATCCTCGCGGTCGCGTCGTTCCGCGGCGCGCGCCGCGCGATGCGGCACGGCCTCGACGCGCACTTCGCGCGCAAGCGGAAGCTCGATCGCCGCCGCACGCGCGAGCGCCGCCTCGAGGAGGCCGGCGTGTCGCGCGACGCGCTCGCCGAGCTGACGATCCTCGGCGACGAGATCGAGCGCCGCGATCCGCAGCTCGCGAGGCGCTACGACGTCGACGACATGCTCGATCGGCACGTCGAGCTGACGCTCGCGCACGAGCGCTGCCTGCGCGCGATGCGCATGTGCGATCGCGACCAGCTCGCGCGCGCCCGCTGCGAGCACCTGTCGCGGCCGGGCGGCAGCCGGCGCCGCGCCGCGATGTTCGAGCGCCGCATCCGCTACTGGGATCAGTGCAAGGCGCAGTCGGATCGCTGCGACGAAGAGCTCGCGGTCCTCGCCGACATGATCCGCCTGCTCGCGCAGAAGGCGATCTGCCCCGAGACGTTGATCGACGAGGAGCCGATCGAGCACCGCCTCGACACCCTCGACGACGAAGAGTCCGCGCTCTCGCAACTGACCGCGATGCACGGGTGAAACGCCATGCGAATCGCGCAGGTCTCGCCGCTGTACGAGCGCGTGCCCCCGATCGCCTACGGCGGGACGGAGCGCGTCGTCGCGTATCTCACCGACGAGCTGGTCGAGCGCGGCCACGAGGTCACGCTGTTCGCGAGCGGCGACTCGATCACGCGCGCCGAGCTGGTGCCGGGCTGCGAGCGGTCCTTGCGCCTCGGCGGCAACGAGGATCCGATCGCGGCGCACGTCGCGATGATCGACGAGGTCTTCCGCCGCGCCGAGCGCGGCGACTTCGACGTGATCCACTTCCACACCGACTATCTCCACTTCCCGCTGCTCGATCGCGAGCCGTATCCGGCGCTGACCACGACGCACGGCCGCCTCGATCTCGGCGACCACGCGCCCCTGTTCCGGCGCTTCGCCCACCTGCGCTTCGCGTCGATCTCCGACGCGCAGCGCGCGCCGATGTCGTGGCTCGACTGGATCGGCACCGTGCACCACGGCCTGCCGATCGATCTCCATCCGGCGGGATCCGGCGGCGGCTACCTCGCGTTCCTCGGGCGCCTCTCACCCGAGAAGGGCTGCGAGGACGCGATCGCGATCGCGGCGCGCGCCGGCTTGCCGCTCGCGATCGCGGGCAAGCGCGATCGCCACGACCTCGACTACTGCCGCGAGCGCCTCGATCCGCTGATCGCGGGGCCCGGCGTCGAGTTCATCGGCGAGATCGGCGGCCGCGCCAAGGACGACTTCCTCGGCGGCGCGCGCGCGCTGCTGTTCCCGATCGACTGGCCCGAGCCGTTCGGGCTCGTGATGATCGAGGCGATGGCGTGCGGCACGCCGGTGATCGCGTATCGCCGCGGCTCGGTGCCGGAGGTGATCGATCACGGCGTGACCGGCTTCGTCGTCGATTCGATCGACGAGGCCGTGCGCGCGGTCGATCGCTGCGCGCACCTCGATCGCGCGACCGTGCGCGCGACCTTCGAGGCGCGCTTCTCGGCGGCGCGCATGGCCGACGACTACCTCGCGCTCTACGACCAACTAGGGAGCCAACATGGCCGAGACCTCGTCCGCCACCTCGCCGGATGAGTCGCATCCCGCGCCGCACACGGTGCACCCGGGCCGCGACGCGCTCGACGACAGCGCCCGCGTCCTCCGTCACGGCGAGACGTTCGCGGTGTTCGACAAGCACGGCGACGCGACGCCGCACGGCCGATCGTCGTCGGGGCTCTACCACGACGGCATGCGCCACCTGTCGCTCTTCACGCTGCAGATCGCCGGCGATCGGCCGCTCTTGCTGAAGTCGACGATCACGCACGACAACCTGGTCCTCGCGATCGATCTGACCAACCCGGATCTGTGCGAGGTCGGCGGCCCCGAGGCCGACACGGTGCACGCGTTCCGCGGCAAGCTCCTGCGCGACGGCGTGATGCACGAGGTGCTGCGCCTGACCAACCACGGGCTCGCGCCGGTGCGCCTGTCGGTGGTGTGGCGGTTCGGCGCCGACTTCGTCGATCTGTTCGAGATCCGCGGCGCGCACCGCGCGCGCCGCGGCACGATCCTGCCGGCGGAGATCGCCGCGGATCACGTCGCGCACGCCTATCGCGGCCTCGACGGCGTCACCCGCCGCACGATCGTCCGGGCGCGGCCGACGCCGGCGAAGCTGGGCGCCGACTCGATCCGCTTCGACGTGAAGCTCGAGCCGAAGGAGGAGACCACGCTCGAGGTCGACGTCGTGTGCGTCGGCGAGCGCGCGGCGGTGATCCATCCCGCGCGCTGGGACGCGGCGTATCGCGACGCGACGACCGAGCGCGCGACCGAGCGCGCGCGGGGCGCGACGCTGTTCAGCGACAACCCGCTCTTCAATCGGTGGATCGATCGCAGCGTCGCCGACTTCTACATGATGGTGACCGCGACGCCGTACGGTCCGTATCCGTACGCGGGCATCCCTTGGTACAACACCGTCTTCGGCCGCGACGGGATCTGGACCGCGCTGTTCACGCACTGGCTCGATCCCGAGGTCGCGCGCGGCGTGCTCTCGTACCTCGCGGCGACCCAGGCGGATCGCCGCGACGACGCCAACGACGCGGAGCCGGGCAAGATCGTGCACGAGCTGCGGCCGGGCGAGATGGCGGCGCTCGGCGAGCACCCGTTCCAGCGCTACTACGGCACCGTCGACGCGACGCCGCTGTTCGTCGCGCTCGCGGGCGCGTACTGGCGGCGCAGCGGCGATCGCAAGACGATCGAGGCGCTGTGGCCCGCGATCGATCGCGCGCTCGCGTGGATCGAAGCGGACGGCGATCGCGACGGCGACGGCTTCGTCGAGTACGGGCGGCGCAACGCGACTGGGCTCGCGCAGCAGGGCTGGAAGGACTCGCAGGACTCGATCTTCCACAGCGACGGCACGCTCGCGCCGGGACCGATCGCGCTCTGCGAGGCGCAGGGCTACGCGTACGCGGCGCGGCGCGCGGGCGCGGCGATCGCGCGCGCGCTCGGCTTCGACGCGCGCGCCGATCAGCTCGACCTCGCCGCCGACGTCTTGCACGTGAAGTTCGAGGAGGCGTTCTGGTGCGACCACATCGGCACCTACGCGCTCGCGCTCGACGGCGAGAAGCGCCGCTGCTGCGTGGTCACCTCGAACCCGGGCCACTGCCTGTGGAGCGGCATCGCCTCGCCGGAGCACGCGCGCCGCGTCGCCGACTCGCTGGTCTCCGACGAGATGTTCAGCGGCTGGGGCGTGCGCACCGTCGGTCGGCTCGAGATGCGTTACAACCCGATGAGCTATCACAACGGCTCGGTGTGGCCGCACGACAGCGCGATCTGCGCGGCCGGGCTCGCGCGCTACGGCTTCGTGCGCGAGGCGCAGCGCATCTTCACCGCGCTGTTCGACACGTCGGTGTTCATGGAGCTCAACCGATTGCCGGAGCTCATCTGCGGCTTCTCGCGCAAGACCGGGCAGGGCCCGACCTTGTATCCGGTCGCGTGCTCGCCGCAGGCGTGGTCGTCGGCGGCGGTGTTCGCGCTGATCGACGCGGTGATCGGCCTCGACATCGACGCGCCGGCGCGCCGCGTGCGGGTCGCGTCGCCGTCGCTCCCGCCGTGGCTCGGCTGGCTCGACGTGCGCGATCTGCGGGTCGGCGACGGCCGGATCGACCTGCGCATCTCGGGCGACCGCGTCGACGTCCTGCGCAACGACGGCGACGTGGATCTCGTGGTGAGCAAGCCGTAGAGGCCGTAGACTTCGCGCATGACGAAGCGCGGATGGATCGTGGCCCTCGTGGTGGTGTCGTCGTTCTTCGCGTGGCGGCAGCTGCGCGGATCGGATCGCGATCGCGATCGGGTCGGCGTCGCCGATCGGATCTGGATCGATCACATCCCGTCGAGCGATCGCGACGCGGTCAACGCGTTCATCGTGCTGACCGAGGAGCCGGTCGGCATCTTCCAGCAGTCGTCCGTGTGGCGCGGCGCCTTCGAGATCTTCCGCTGGGAGGGTCGCGGCGATCAGCTGCGCGTCGTCTATCCGCAGACCGGCGAGAAGGAGACCATCCGCGCGCGCGCGACCCGCTGCGACGAGCGCGGCATGGACTACTGCCTCGAGGTCTCGGGCGCCTCGCACGGCGTCGCGAAGTACTACTCGCGCAAGGGCTGGGAGATCGACGGCGACGACCTCGCCGGCGCGACCCGCGCCCTAGCGTCGCTCGTACGTCAGTGACAGATCGCCTTCCCACGACGCGCCGTCGCGGGACAGCTCGCCCTTGCCGATCATGCGCGCGCCGCCGTCGACGATCCTGAGGTCGTAGCGCTGCGCGAGCTTCGACGAGTCGCGCGACCAGCGCAGGCCGTCGTCGCGGACCTCGACCTCGTAGCGCCGCGACACCTTCCGCTCGTCGAAGTACAGCATCGAGTGCGTGCCGTGCTCGTCGTCGCTGCCGAAGACCGCGACGCCGTCGGGGATCTCGGGCTCGTCGGTGCGCGAGCGCATCCGCAGGAACGCGCCGTCCTCGATCCACTCGAAGGTCACCCTCCCGTGGAAGGTCTTGCCGGGCACCATCGGATGGGTGCCTTCCGTGGTCCATTCACCGACGAGACCGGCGAGCTTCGCGAGCGCGGGGTTTGCCATCCCCAAGCGTACGACATCCGGCCCGGGGTTGATGTCTCCAGTGGAGACAGCATAGGATGCGCGTCGTGGCGGAAGCGCGCGAAGAGCAGCCGTACCCGATCCTGCCCAGCGCGGTCGATCGCAAGGACGAGACCTATCGCGCCAACTACGGCGTGAACGCCGCCGCGATCGAGAAGCTGCGCGGCGCGCTGCGCGAGGCGACCGTCGGCGGCGGCGAGAAGTACACGAGCCGCCACAAGGCGGCGGGCAAGCTCTTGCCGCGCGAGCGCGTCGAGCTGATCTTGGATCGCGACTCGCCGTTCCTCGAGCTGGCGCCGCTCGCCGGCTACGGCGTGCCGGGGCACACGCCGGGCGCGGGCGCGATCGGCGGCATCGGCGTGGTCAGCGGCGTCGAGTGCGTCGTGTGGGCGAACGACTCGACGGTCAAGGGCGGATCGATCAGCGAGATGACCGCGCTCAAGATGGGCCGGTTCGCCGAGGTCAGCGAGCAGAACCGCCTGCCGTACATCTCGATGGTCGAGTCGGGCGGCGCCGATCTGCCCAACCAGTCGAAGATCTTCGTGCCGGGCGGGCGCGGCTTCCGCGATCTCACGCGGCGCAGCGAGCACCGCATCCCGCAGATCTGCCTCGTGTTCGGCAGCTCGACCGCCGGCGGCGCGTACCTGCCGGGCATGAGCGACTACGTCGTCATGGTGAAGCAGCAGGCGCAGGTCTATCTCGCCGGCCCGCCGCTCGTGAAGATGGCGATCGGCGAGGAGGTCTCGCACGAGGAGCTCGGCGGCGCCGAGATGCACTCGCGCATCTCGGGCGTGAGCGACTACCTCGCGCAAGACGAGCGGGACGCGATCCGCCTTGGCCGCGAGATCGTCGCGCACCTCAACTGGCGCAAGGCGGCGGCGCCGCTGCCGCGCGCCGTCGAGCCGCCGCGCCACGATCCCGACGAGCTGCTCGGCATCGCGTCGCCCGACATCAAGTATCCGTTCGATGCGCGCGAGGTCATCGCGCGGGTCGTCGACGGCTCGCGCTTCTCCGAGTTCAAGCCGCTCTACGGCTCGACGCTCGTGTGCGGCTGGGCGCACGTACACGGCTTCCCGGTCGGCATCCTCGCCAACAACGGCATCTTGTTCAGCGAGTCGTCGCAGAAGGGCGCGCAGTTCATCGAGCTGTGCAACCAGATCGACGTGCCGCTCCTGTTCCTGCAGAACATCACCGGCTTCATGGTCGGCAAGAAGTGGGAGCAGGAAGGGATCATCAAGCACGGCGCGAAGCTCATCAACGCGGTGTCGAACTCGAAGGTCCCGGCGATCACGATCATGATCGGCGCCTCCTACGGCGCGGGGAACTACGGCATGAGCGGGCGCGCGTACGCGCCGCGCTTCCTGTTCACCTGGCCGAATCACCGCATCGCGGTGATGGGCGGCAAGCAGCTCGCCGGCGTGCTCGACATCATCCAGCGCGAGGCCGCGGCCAAGCGCGGCGAGACCGTCGACGAGCAGAAGCTCGCGTTCGGCAAGGCGATGATCGAGCAGCAGATCGACAAGGAGTCGGATCCGTACTTCGCGACCGCGCGCCTGTGGGACGACGGCATCATCGATCCGCGCGACACCCGCACGGTGATCGCGATCGCGCTCAGCGCGAGCTACACGGCGCCGGTGGAAGGCACCACGTCGTGGGGAGTCTTCAGGCATTGAAGAAGCTGTTGATCGCGAATCGCGGCGAGATCGCGCTGCGCGTGATGCGCACGGCGAAGTCGATGGGCATCGCGACGGTGGCGGTCTTCTCCGACGCGGACGAAGCCATGCCGTTCGTCCGGTTCGCGGACGAAGCGGTGCGGCTCGGCCCACCGCCGGCGCGCGAGTCGTACCTCTCGATCGAGAAGATCATCGCCGCGGCCAAGCGCGTCGAGGCCGATGCGATCCATCCGGGCTACGGCTTCCTGTCGGAGAACGCGGCGTTCGCGCGGGCGGTGGCCGAGGCCGGGCTCGTCTTCGTGGGCCCGAGCGCCGACGTGATCCATCGGCTCGGCTCGAAGAAGGAAGCCAAGGCGATCGCGGAGGCGGCCGGCGTGCCGGTCGTGCCCGGATATCGCGGCGACGATCAATCGACCTCTACGCTGGTGGAAAGGGCGAAGGAGATCGGCTTCCCGCTGCTCGTCAAGGCGTCGGCGGGCGGCGGCGGCAAGGGCATGCGCATCGTGCGCGAGGCCGGCGAGCTCGCCGAGGCGATCGATCGCGCGAAGGGCGAGGCCGCGAGCGCGTTCGGCGACGACACGCTCCTCCTCGAGCGCTACGTCGAGCGGCCGCGCCACATCGAGATCCAGATCCTGGGCGATCAGCACGGCGCGCTCGTGCACCTGTGGGAGCGCGAGTGCTCGATCCAGCGGCGTCACCAGAAGGTGATCGAGGAGTCGCCGTCACCGGTGCTCGATCTCGCGCGGCGGATCGCGATGGGCAATGCGGCGGTCGCGATCGGCCGCGCGGTCGGCTACACGAACGCCGGCACCGTCGAGCTCATCACCGACACGACCGGCCGCGACTTCTACTTCCTGGAGGTGAACACGCGCCTCCAGGTCGAGCATCCGGTCACCGAGCTCGTCACCGGGATCGATCTCGTGCGCGAGCAGATCCGCGTCGCGCGCGGCGAGCCGCTCGCGATCAAGGAGCCGCCGCCGCAACGCGGGCACGCGATCGAGGTGCGCCTGTACGCGGAAGACGCCGATCGCGGCTACGTGCCGGCGACCGGGCCGGTGCTCGACTTCCGCATCAGCGACGAGGTCCGCGTCGACAGCGGCGTCGAGCGCGGCAGCGAGGTCGGCATCCACTACGATCCGATGCTCGCGAAGGTGATCGCGCACGCGCCGACGCGCGGCGAGGCGGCGGCGCTGCTCGCGCGCGCGCTCGAGACCGCGACGGTCGCGGGCCTCACGACCAACCGCGCGTTCCTCGCGCGCGTCCTGCGCCACCCCGCGTTCGTCGAGGGCGCGCTCGACACCCACTTCTTGGATCGCCACGCGAGCGAGCTCGCCGCGCCCGCGCGTGATCTCCGCACCGCCGCGATCGCGGCGACCCTCGCCGCGTGGCACGCGCGGAAGATCGCGCGCACGATCCTCCCGCACGTCGAGCCCGGCTGGCGCAACGTGCCGTTCGCCGATCAAACCGCGACGTACGCCTGTGAAGGCGAGACGATCACGATCGCGTATCGACACCTCGGCGGCGGACGCTTCGCGATCGGCGATCGGACGATCCGGTTGATCAGCGGCGGTGACACGATCGTCTTCGAAGACGACGGCCTGCGCATCTCGCGCCGCGTCGTCACCGCGGGCGACAAGAGCTACGTCGACGGCCTCGTGCTCGCGCTCGAGCCGCGCTTCCCGGATGCGTCGCGCGAGGCGCTCGCCGGCGGCCTGGTCGCGCCGATGCCCGCGCGCGTCACCAAGGTCCTCGTGAAAGAGGGCGACGACGTCGCGACCGGCGCCACGCTGCTCGTCCTCGAGGCGATGAAGATGGAGCACGCGGTCAAGGCGCCCGAGGGCGGCACGGTGACCAAGCTGGCGGTCGCGGCCGGCGATCAAGTGCAGGTCGATCAGCTCCTGGCGGTCGTTACGCCAGCGGGCGGCTGACGCGATCGCTCTTCACAGCCGATTGCCGCGCGTTGCCTCACCCGATCGCGCGCGCGGGGTGACTCGTTCGTACAGATGAGCCGAGCCGTCGTCCTCTTCCTCGCCGCCGCCGCGTGCGGCTCCGATCCAACCGCGAACCCCGACGCCGCGCCGTCGGTCGACGGGCCGCGGCCGCCCGACGCTGCGCCACACGGCCGCGTCGAGCTCGGCACGCTCGATCATTGTCCCGATCAGATGTTCGTCGCCGACGGATATCTCTATTGGTTCACGAACCTCGACGAGCGGACGATCGCGCGCACCCCGATCGACGCGTACGCGCCCGAGGAGATCTATCGCGATCGCGGGTACGTCAACGGCCTGCAGCCCGCGCCCGGCGCGCTGGTGTGGGAGACGCCGACCGCGTGGCCGGTGCGCCTCGATCTCTCGACGCGCCAGGCGCGGCCGCTGATCGAGAAGGACGCGCAGATCGGCGTGGCCGATGGCCGCATCTTCGCGTGGTATCGCGAGTCGGGCGTCAACCACGTCGACGAGATCCGGGGCGAGGTGGTGACGCCGTTCGCCACGACCGTGCAGGAACCGAGCTGGTTCATCGACGGCCCGCATCGCTTGTACTGGTGGGACGGCCAGATGCACTACCTGAGCGTCGTCGACGGCTCGCAGGGAGCGTTCGCGGCGCCGACGTTCTGGACCACGTACGCGGACCGAACGACCTTGTATGCGGTCGCTCGCGGAAGCGACGGCGTGTCGACGCTGGAGACGTGGGGCACGGAGCGGTACCACCTGCACGATCTGCCGCCCGCGCAGTACGGCGCGGTCACCGGCGGCAACGGCGGACCGCTCTACCTCCTGGCGGGGCGCACGATCAGCCGCTACGACGCGGTCTCCGACACGCTGACGCCGCTCGATGTCGGCGCGGACCTGATCGCCAGCGACGGCGCCGC
Source organism: Kofleriaceae bacterium (assembly GCA_035493675.1). GTDB lineage: Bacteria > Myxococcota_A > Polyangia > Haliangiales > Haliangiaceae > JAIOQA01. The sequence goes on from DATJIA010000330.1 coordinate 21,515, forward strand.
GACGTTCTTGTTCGACTGCGCGGGCGGCCGCACGCTGGCGCGCTATTACCCCTAGCGTTGGCGGCGCGCGCGCGCATCACGTAGATTCCTCCCGATGCGCGCTGCGCCGTTGTTGGTCCTCGTCGCGTGCGGCACGGTCGCATCGCATCCGACCGCGAAGCCGATCGGCGAATCGCAGGCGCCCGCCAAGCGCGCGGTCGTGCCGCCGCCGGACCCGACGCCGCCCGCGCTGCGGCTGCCCGACGACGTCGAGCCGCTCGCGTATCGCGTGCGCTGGAACGTCGACGCCAACAAGACCGACTTCAGCGGCCACGTCGACATCGACGTCGCGATCCGCCGCGCCACCGATCACGTGTGGCTGAACGCGGTCGGCCTCGCGATCACCGCGCCGACCTACACGCACGGCGATCAGGATCACGCGCTCGACGCGATCGCCGCGCGCACCGCCGACGTCGTCGGCTTCCGCTTCCACGACACGCTCGGCGCCGGCGGCCAGGCGACCCTGCACTTCGATTTCACCGGCGGCCTCACGAACGAGTTCGCCGGCTTCTTCCACGAGCAGGACACCGGGCGCTGGTACCTGTACTCGCAGTTCGAGTCGAGCTTCGCGCGCCGCGCGGTGCCGAGCTTCGACGAGCCGCGCTGGAAGGTGCCGTGGACCGTCACGCTGGTCGTGCCCGTCGGGCAGCAGGCGTTCTCGAACACGCCGATCCACGAGGTGCGCCCGCACGCGGACGGCACCAGCGAGCTCGAGTTCGAGCAGACGCCGCCGTATCCGAGCTACCTGATCGCGATCGCGGTCGGTCCGTTCGAATCGATCGACGCCGGCAAGGTCGGCAAGAACCAGGTGCCCGCGCGCATCATCGTGCCCGCCGGCCACGCCGCCGAGGCGACCTACGCCGCGCACACGACCGCCGCCGTCGTCGCCGCGCTCGAGGACTACTTCGACATGCCGCTGCCGCTCGCGAAGCTCGACGAGGTCGCGGTGCCGCAGTTCTTCGGGGCGATGGAGAACCCCGGGCTCGTCACCTATCAGTCGGGCATCTTGCTGGCGCCGAAAGGCGGCGGCGGCGACGACTTCAAGCACCAGTTCATCTGGATCAGCGGGCACGAGCTCGCGCACCAGTGGTTCGGCGATCTCGTCACGCTCGCGTGGTGGGACGATCTGTGGCTCAACGAGTCGTTCGCGACGTGGATGGCCGACAAGGTCGGCGCGTCGATCGATCCGCGCTGGGACGCCGCGATCCGCAACGCCGACGAGAACGAGAAGGCGATGCAGGCCGACGCGCTGCCCGGCGCGCGCCCGCTCCATCGCGAGATCCACGCGACGTCGGAGATCGAGGGCGCGTTCGACGCGATCTCGTACGAGAAGGGCGGCGCGGTGCTGTCGATGTTCGAGCGCTGGGTCGGCGCCGACGCGTTCAGGAGCGGCGTGCGCGCGTACCTCGCGAAGCACGCGAAGGGCAACGCGACCGCCGACGACTTCGTCGCCGCGATCGCGAGCATGTCGACGCCGGAGGTCAGCGAGTCGTTCCGCGGCTTCCTCGATCAGGCGGGCGTGCCGCTCGTGCGCGCGTCCCTGCGCTGCGACAAGGGCAGGAAGCCGGTGCTCGCGCTCGCGCAGGAGCGGCTCGGCGATCCGCACGCGCCCGCGAGCTGGAAGGTGCCGGTGTGCGCGCGCTGGGCGGGCGCGGGCAAGGCGAAGGGCGAGCAGTGCGCGCTGGTCGGCGCGTCGGCCGAGCTCGAGCTCGACACGCCCGAGTGTCCGACCGCGATCGACGCCAACGCGGGCGCCGCCGGCTACTACCGCGTCGCGTACGACGGCGCGACCCGCGCCGCGATCCTCGCGCACCTCGATCAGCTCGAGCCGGCCGAGCGGCTCGCGCTCGCCGGCGACACCGCCGCGCTGGTCGACCTCGGCGACGCCGATCTCGGCGACGCGCTCGCGCTCGCGCGCGCGCTGTTCGCGCACAAGGACGCGCACGCGCAGCTCGCCGCGCTCGATCTGATCGCGAAGAGCGGCGAGCTCGTCGACGACGCGCACCGTCCCGCGTGGAAGCGATGGGTGATCGCGCAGATCGGCGCGCGCGCCAAGAAGCTCGGCTTCGCGCCGATGATGGGCGCGGGCGAGGTCGCCCGGCGCGCGCGCGAGCGCCTCTTCGAGCTCGACGGCGGCGACGCGCAGGATCCCGCGGTCGTCGCGATCGCGCGCAAGCAGGCCGACGCCTGGCTGTCCGGAAAGCGGACGATCGATCCCGACGATCTCGATCTCGTGCTCGCGATCGCCGCCGCCGGCGCCGACGGCGCGTTCGTCGACAAGCTCCTCGACGCCGCGCACAAGAGCAAGGACTCCGACGAGCTCGGCGCGCTGCTCGGCGCGGTCGGCGCGATCCGCGATCCCGCGCTCGTCGATCGCGTGTTCGACGCGTACGTCGACGGCGGCTTCGAGCTCCGCGCGAGCGGCCTGCTCTTGCAGGGCGTGTTCACGCACGCCGAGACGCGCGATCGCGCGTGGCAGGTCCTGCACGATCGCTTCGACGCCGTGCTCGCGCGCATCCCGCGCATGTTCGGCGGCTACCTCGCGCTCACCGCCGCCGCCTTCTGCGACGACGCGCATCGCAAGGACGCCGAGGACTTCCTGCGCCCCCGCATGACCAAGCTGCCCGAGGGGCCGCGGCTGCTCGATCAATCGCTCGCGCAGGTCGATCGCTGCATCGCGCTCCGCGCCCGCAACGCCGACGCGGTCGCGAAGCTCTTCAAATGAACGAGACGATCACGGGCAGGCGACGACGGGATCCGGCAGCGTGTCGCCGATGTCCGTGTCCTTGATCCGGATCGCGGCCCAGGTCGAGCCGGTCAGATCGACGAGCGCGGTGCCGGTCAGCGTGCCGCAGATGAGATCCTTGCTCATCACGACGCCGTGGAGCGTGGCGTCGGCGTCGATCGGCGTGCCCGGCGAGACCGGGTTCGCGTCGCCGGGCAGCTGGCCCTTGAGCGCGGTCTCGAACGTGCCGTCCTTCGCGACCGGCATGTCCGCCGCCATGAACTGCGGCGCGGTGTTCTCCGTCGAGATCTGGCGATCCGCGGTGCGCAGCGCCGACGCGTTGTACGACAGCTTCGCGGTGCCGTCGCCGTTGTCGACGACGACGTAGTCGCCGACCAGCTGGATCGGCTTCGAGGTCGGGCCCGCCGCCTTCACGTGGACTCCGAACAGGAAGTGACCGGTGGCGTCCGGAACCTTGTCGACCATGGGATGATCGGGGAGGCTCGTGTTGCCGTCGACGACGCGCGACTCGTAGTCGTCGAACGACTTCTTCGCGTCGATACAACCGACGAGTGCAGTAACCGCGAGGACCGTTGACAGCGCTTTCAGCATCGCTGCAATATTTCACTCACAACTCACGGTTAGTCAATGCTATAAGGAGCGCGACTCCATGAAATCAATCACGTTTCCGACATGTATGGCGGTAATGACAGTCGCGGCCATTACCGGGAATTCTCGGGCGGGCGGATTTGCCTCAGCGCAGTTCGGGGGAGCTCACGGAAATGCTGCCTCTGACAGCCTGACGTCCATCTTCTACAACCCGGCGGGCCTCGCCCTCGATCACGGGACCCGCGCGTATGTGGAGGCGCTCGCCGCGTATCGGTCGCTCGAATTCACGCGTGACCCGAACGCGGTCGACGACACCAGCTCGCAGGACGCGATCGACGCGAACTCCGGAACCAACAAGGCCGGCAACGTGATCGCGAGCCCGTTCATCGCGATCGCGAGCGATCTCGGACAGCGCGGCCTCGCGGTCGCGGTCGGCGTCCACGTGCCGTTCGGCGGCCAGGCGTCGTGGGATCAGGTCGACAAGTGGAAGGGCAACCAGATGTACCCGGGCGCGGCCGACGGCCCGCAGCGCTGGTCGGTGACCACCGGCAAGCAGCAGTCCATCTTCTATACGGGCGCGGCCGCGTATCGCACCGCCGACAACCGCCTGTCGTTCGGCGTGGCGTTCAACGTGATCCAGTCGGCGCTGCAGCTGACCCGCGCGCGCAACGTCGACGGCACCGACACCGAGACGGCGAACGGCGCGGTCACCGAGGGTCGCAGCCTGCTCGACGTCACCTCGATCGACGTGTCGCTCGGCTTCGGCTTCATCGCGCAGCTCGACGAGCACACCAAGATCGGCGCGTCGTACCAGACGCAGCCGCTCGGCGGCGAGCAGAAGATGGAAGGCACGCTGACCAACAAGTTCGGCGACACCGGCGTGTCGGAGTCGAAGGCGGGCCTGCGCCAGCGCCTACCGGACAGCGTGCGCGTCGGCGTCGAGTGGCAGGGCGGCCGTCACGCGCTGCGCGCCGGCGCCGACTGGACGCACTGGGCGCTCTTCAAGGATCAGTGCATCGTCGATCTCGGCTCGCAGGCGAACTGCACGCTGCTCGACTCGGGCGCGTTCGATCCGACCGCCGGCGGCGCGTCGCCGCTGCTCGACATCCAGCGCAACTGGAAGGACTCGTGGGGCCTGCAGGGCGGCGGCTCGTGGTGGCCGAGCTCGGCCCTCGAGCTCAGCCTCAACCTCCGCCTCGACACCAACGCGGTGCCCGACTCGACGCTCGAGCCCGCGCTCATGGACGCGAACAAGCTGATCTCGATGGTCGGCGCCCGCTACACCAAGGGCAAGTTCGTCGTCGATCTGTCGCTCGCCGACGTCGAGTACGGCGATCGCACGACGGCGCCGCGCGCGGTCGATCCCGAGCCGCCCAGCCGGAACCCCGACATGGCCGGCACGTACAAGCAGCACGTCTTCTTCGCGTTGATCGGTCTCGGCTTCCATCAGTAGAGCGCGAGGTCGGCGGCGGCGCGCGCGATCTCTCGGACGAGCTTCGCGCACAGCGCGCCGCGCGCGGCCGCGTCGCCGGCGTGCGCTTCGAGCTCGCCGGCCGCGTGGCTCGCGGGTGAGGCGGCGACCATCGCGAGGGCGCCGCGCACGCCGTGCGCCGCGCGCGCGATCGAGTCGGCGTCGCCGCGCGCGCAGGCGTCGCGGACGCCGGCGGTGAGCTCGGCGCGCTTGGCGACGAACAGCGCGGCGACGTCGGCGGCGAGCTGCGGGTTGCCGCCGACGCGATCGACGAGCGCGTCGCGATCGATCGGCGCGCGCACGTCGCCCGAGGCGACCGCGTCGCACAGCTGCGCGAGCCGGTCGTGATCGACGGGCTTCACGAGGTAGTCGTCCATGCCGGCGTCGAGCGCGCGCGCTTCGTCGTCGGGCCACGCGGTGAGCGCGACGATCGGCACGCGCGGCAGGTTGCGCGCGCGCGCCTCGCTGCGGATGCGCTTCGTCGCGGCGAGGCCGTCGGTGCCCGGCATCGAGAGATCCATCAGGATCAGATCGAAGCGATCGCGGCCCGCCGCGGCGATCGCGGCGTCGCCGTCGCCGACGACGACCGGCGCGTGGCCTTGCTCGGCGATCAAGCGCGCGACCACGTCGCGCACCAGCGACGTGTCGTCGGCGACGAGCACGCGCAGCGACCTCCCGGCGCGCGGCGCGAGCGCCGGGGGCGGCGCCTCCGACGCGGCGGCGCGACGGCGCGGCGGC
>DATJIA010000331.1:0-12787 GCA_035493675.1 Kofleriaceae bacterium
TTGTCGACCGCGGTGAGCTTGATCGTCACGACCGCGACGATCGCCACGCCGGCGAGCAGGACGAGGCCCTTGGTCCCCTTCGTCATTCGTCGATGGTCGCGTGAAACTTGCCCGGCTGCGCGCGGCCGCGGGAAAATTTTCGCCATGCGCGAGGTCTATGCGTATCGAGATGTGCGGCGGAGCGGGCCGCGGGTCGGCGTCGACGCGGTCGCGTGGGACGAGGCGGGCCGCGAGGCGCTCGTCGTCGATCTCTCGGCGGACGGCCTGCGCATCGAGCGCCCGCACGTCCGGCCGATCATGAGCGAGCGGATCCAGATCGAGCTGGAGCTGCCCGAGATCGACGAGGTCGCCTGGATCGGCGGCGAGATCTGCTTCGATCGCCGCGTGCATCGCGTGCAGTCGACCGGCATCCGCGTGGTGTCGGCGGCCGCGCGCGATCTGCGCCGCATCCGCGACTTCGTGTTCGAGCGCGCGCGCCGGCTGCGCGAGGACGTCGCCTACGACCTCGCCGCCGCCAGCTGCTACGCGCGCGGGTAGCGTCAGTCGATCGCGGCGAGCAGGCCGAAGCCGATCTGCAGGTAGTTGTCCTTGAGCTCGACGTTGGTGCCGCCCGCGTCGAAGCTCTGGAAGCCGAGCTGGTAGCCGAGCTCGCCGGTCAGCGCGATCTTGGGCGCGACGGTGTACGCGACGCCGCCGCCGAAGCCGAGGATCGCGCCGTTCGGGTGCTGGGTGTCGCCGTTGCCGTTCGACGGCGGCAGGATGAACGAGTAGCCGGGCGCCGCGAAGCCGTAGAGGCGCACGTTGGGCGCGACCTCGCCGCCGGCGGTGACGCGGATCGCGAGATCGACCTGCGCGGCCGAGTCGTTCGCGTCGCTGCTCTTGACGTTGAAGATGTAGCGCGGCGCGAAGCCGATCGAGAACGTCGGGTCGAGCTTGATCTCGCCGAGCGCGCCGATCGCGAACGCGGACGCGGTGTCGGTCGAGACCTTGCCGCCGAGCGGCGAGTCGCCGGCGAGCGTACCGATCGGGAGGAGCTGGAGGCTGGCGCCGAGCGAGACGTTCGACTCCGAGCTCTGCGCGATCGACGCATCCTGGGCGTGCGCGAGCGCGGGGACGAGCAACGAACCGGCGAGGACACTCATGAGGAGCTTCATGCGCCACACCGTGCGTCGTGGATCCGGTTCGAGCCACGCACGTTGTCTGCACGGGTCGGCAAAGCGCGATTCAACGGAGCCGCCCGCGCGTGGTAAGAAGCGCAATCGATGTGGCAGCCCCCCGAGCGCATCAAGCACGCGCTCCCCGACGCGAGTTGGCCGTCGGCGGATGAAGCCGCGGCGTCGCGGCTGTTCTCGCCGATCGCGATCGGCCCGCGCACCGCGGCGCAGCGCACGTGGGTGCCGGCGATGGTGCCGTGGCGCGCGACCGAAGACGGCTTCGTCACCCGCGACGTGATCGATTGGTACCGGCGCTTCGCCGAGGGACGGCCGGGCGTGCTGGTCGTCGAGGCGACCGGCATCCGCGACATCCCGTCGGGGCCGCTCCTGCGCATCGGCGCCGATCGGTTCGTGCCCGGGCTGCGCGATCTGGTGAGCGCGGTGCGCGAGGCGTCGGGCGGCGAGACGCTGCTCTTCATCCAGATCATCGACTTCCTCGCGATCAAGCGGCGGCCGCCGAAGGACAAGTTCCTCTCGCGCTTCCTCGAGATCACCGCGCGCCACCGGCGGATGCTCGCCGAGCGCACGAACGACGCGTCGTGGGCGTCGGTTCCGGAGGAGACGATCCGCGAGACGCTCGCCGAGATGCCCGACGAGGATCTGCGCGAGATCCTCTCGCACCGCGAAGCGGAAGATCTCGACTACGGCTACCGCGAGCGCGTCACCGACATGCACCTGCCGCACATCCGCGAGCTGCCGCAGGTCCTGCCGGGCCTGTTCGCCGACGCCGCCGCGCGCGCCGCCGACGCCGGCTTCGACGGCGTCGAGCTCCACTACGCGCACGCGTACACGATGGCGTCGTTCCTCTCGGCGCGGAACACGCGCGAAGACGGCTACGGCGGATCGCGAGAGCACCGCGTGCGCCTGCCGCTCGAGGTCGCCGCCGCGGCGCGCGCGCGTGTCGACGGCCGCGCGGTCGTCGGCTGTCGTTACCTCGGCGACGACGTGATCGAAGGCGGCAACCAGCTCGACGACGCGGTCTGGTTCGGCGTCGAGCTCGCGCGCGCGGGCCTCGACTACCTCTCGATCTCGAAGGGCGGCAAGTTCGAGGACGCGAAGCAGCCGAAGGTGGGCGCGACCGCGTATCCGTACACCGGCCCGTCGGGCTACGAGTGCATGCCGACGATCTACTCCGACGGCGCGGGCCCGTTCGGCCGCAACGTCCCGCTCGCGGGCGCGGTGCGCGCGGCGGTGCACGCCGCCGGGCTCGCGACGCCGGTCGTCGCCGCGGGCGGCATCTGCGAGTTCGCGCAGGCCGAGGACGTGCTCGCGCGCGGCGAGGCGGATCTGGTCGCGGCCGCGCGCCAGTCGCTCGCCGATCCGGACTGGTGGATGAAGATGCGCACCGGCCGTGGATCCGACGTGCGCCGGTGCGAGTTCACGAACTACTGCGAAGCGCTCGACCAGCAGCACAAGCAGGTCACGTGCAAGCTCTGGGATCGCGAGCAGCTCGACGAGCCCGACGTGCGCCTCGCCTCCGACGGCAAGCGCCGCCTGCTCGCGCCGCGCTGGCGCCGCTAGCCTCGATACGCGGCGAGGCGCGCGAGCAGATCGCCGTACGGGCGGCACGTGAAGCCGACGCCGGTCGACAGCGCGTTGCTACAGCGCCCGCTCGAGCAGCGGCCGCCGTGGCAGTCGCTGTCGGACCCGCACGAGCCGCAACGACCGCTCGAGCACTTGCCGACCTTGCAGTCCGAATCGGAGCCGCACGAGCCGCACTTCCCGTTCGAGCACTTGCCGTTGCCGTTGCAGTCGGAGTCGGAGCCGCACGATCCGCAGCGACCGCCCGAGCACTTGCCCTCGCTGCAGTCGGAGTCGGAGCCGCACGATCCGCAGTGACCGCTCGAGCACTTGCCGTGGCCGTTGCAGTCGGAGTCCGACCCGCACGCGCCGCAGTGCCCGCTCGAGCACTTGCCGTAGCCCGCGCAGTCGGAGTCGGAGCCGCAGCTCCCCGCCTGCGCCGAGCGCGCCCACAGCAGCAGCGCGAACAGCGCCAGCAACATCACGATCGATCGCGAAGTCTTCATCGCATTCCCCCGCGCGCGAGCCTACCAGGTCACGCGGCGCACCAGGAACCGCACGAGCGCGCGTGTGCGCCGGCCCAGCGACGCGACCTCGAGCGAGTCGCTCGCGCCTGCGAGCGGACCGAGGCCGTCGAGCGTCGGGACGCCGATCGCCGCGATCACGTTTGCGGACGAGCTGTCCTCCTGGAGCGGCGCCTCGTCGGGGCGCGGCCCGTCGACGCCGGCGCAGCGCCCGTAGCGCACGGCGAGCGCGCCCGCGCCGGGCGCCTTGGTCATGGGCGACCGGCGCACGATCGTCAGCGCGTCGTCGTCTCCGGCGAGCGCGTCGACGAGCGCGGTCTCGTCCGTGGGCCATGCGAAGCGGAGATCGATCGCGTCCTCGGTGACGTGGGCCGTGATCGCGCGTGAGGCATCCGCGAGCGCGCGCGCACGCGCCGCGACCGCCTCGAGCGCCGACTTCGCGCGGATCAACCCTTTCCGCTCGGTGATGATCGTCTCGCTCGCCAGACCGGGCGACAGCACGAGCGCCGCGCCGGCACCGCGCCCGATCGCTTCGAGCCACGGGCGCGAAGCTTCGTTGGCGGCAAGCTCGTCGCCGACGACGACGGCGCCGATCGGATGGCGATCGCGCGACGACGAGACGAGCGCGGTCCAGATCGACGCCATGCCGGGCGGCCCCGCGTCGCCGTCGTGATGGCCGACGAGGAGCACGCGCGCCGACGGCGGCGCGCCGTCCCACGCCGCGGTTCGCCACCAACCGTGGTCGCCGCGCCGTTCGAAGGCGAGGTCGTTCATCGCACACCGCTTCGCGAACGCGTCGAGCCTGTCCGGCGCGCCTCGCCATTGCTCCACGAGCGGCCGCAGCGCGTCGCCGAGCTTCGCGTTGCGGAGCGGATCGCCGATCCAGACGTCCATGAACGTCAGGGGACCAACTCGATCATCGTCACGCCGCGCAGATCGCCCGCGACGTCCCACGCGCCGCCGCTGTTCTTCTCGAACAGGCGGAAGCGGAGCTGGCCTTGCTTGTTCACCTTCATGAAGGCGAGGTCGGTCTTGGGGTCGAGCTGCTTCGAGGTCATCGTGACCGACGCGCCGCTGTCGTCGGTGATGATCAGCTTCGCGGTCGGCGTGATCTTCTTGGCGGCGAGGATCGACGCGACGTCCCAGCCGGGCGTCGACGTGTCGCCGATCGGCGCGTTGACCTTCGCGATCGCGCCGAGGTCGGCGCCGGTCAGCTCGAGGTCGCCGCTCTTCTGCTTGATCGTGAGCTTGATGTTGGTGAGGTCCGGGCCGTCGGGGCTCGCGGCGCGGTTCGAGCCGTTGCCCTCGCCGTTGCCGCCGCCCGAGCCGCCGTCGGAGGCGGAGCCCGAGCCATCGGTGCCGGACGCGACCGGTTGCGCGAGCTTCACGCGCAGATCGCTGACGTCCATCTCGACCAGCTTCGGCGTGCCGTGCTTCGCGAGCTCGTCGGCGGTGAACATGCCGAAGTCGATGCCGCCGTCGCGCCCGGGGAAGACGGCGGCGACCAAGCCCGGCTGCGTCGACGCCGGCTCCGGCATCGTCGTGATGCGGCCGGCGTGCGTGTGCACCTCGACGATCGCCCACGTCTTCGGATCCCTCGCGTTCGCGGGCAGGAGCGAAGTCAGCGGCGTCCACGCCGCCGCCGCCGCCCGATCCGCGTTCGCGACCGGCTTGCCGTCGACGAGCAGCTGGACCTGGCCCGGCAGCGCGGGCGCCTCGCGATCGCCGCCGCCGCCGCCGCCGGTGCCCTTCCCTCCTCCGTGCTTCTTGCCACAACCGAGGAGCGAGAGCGCGAGCGTGACGACGACCAGACAACGACGCATGCCGCGAGCGTACATCATCGCGCCTCGAGCGCCTCGATCCAACGCACCTCCGCGGTCTCGGCGAGCGCGTGCAACATGGATGTAGCGATCGTCGCGTCGATCGATCGCGCAGCTTTCGCACCGACCGAACCGCCGTGCGCCGCGATCCACGCGGCGACCGCGTCGAGCTCCGCCGGGGTCGCGTCGTCGTAGAGATCGATCCGCACGCTCACCGGCGACGTGTCGGGCAGCTTCCCGAGCTTCTCGTCCGCGACGATCGGCCGCACCGCCGCGACGCCGGCGGTCGCCGCGACCCGCGCGCGCCCGGCGTCGTCGAGCCGCATCACGAAGCCGTCGCCCGCGACGTCGTCGCCGGCGCCGATCGCGCGCCCGACGGCGGCCCGCCCCGACGGCGTGTCATCGGTCGCGGTCACCACATAGCCGATCCGCCCGCGCGCGGGAGCGCCGCAGGCGATCAGCACGAGCGCGATCCACCAGGCCTTCATTGGCACCGATTTGTCACACAAACGCGGCGCGACCGCGAGTATGGTCCGGCCGCTTTGGCTTCACCCGCCGCCGTCAAGCCGCCGCCGCCGCTCACCGACGAGATCCTGCCGATCTTGATCCTCGTCGCGGTCGTCGCGTTCGTCGTGTCGCGCCTGCCGAAAGTGCAGCTCGGCCACACGCGCGAATATCGCATGCGCCGCGCGCTCAACTGGCTGCCGCTCGGGCTCACGTACGCGTTCCTCTACATGGGCCGCTACAACCTGACGGTCCTCAAGAACGTCGGCGGCATCACGCAGGGCGCGTTCGGCACGATCGACGGCATCGGCGCGCTCACCTACGGCCTCGCGTTCCTGCTCAACGGCCCGCTCACCGATCGCTGGGGCGGCCGCGTGACGATCCTGATCGCCGCCGCGGGCAGCGCGATCGCGAACGTCGCGCTCGGGCTCATGTACGCGAACCACGTCGAGTCGACGACCGCGTACGCGATCGTCTTCGGCGTCAACATGTACTTCCAGTCGTTCGGCGCGGTGTCGATCGTGAAGGTCAACGCCGCGTGGTTCCACGTGCGCGAGCGCGGCACCTTCGGCGGCATCTTCGGCATCCTGATCTCGCTCGGCGTGTACTTCGCGTTCGACTGGGGCACGCGGATCGCCGGCGTCTCGGGCGGCGCGTTCGAGTGGCTCTTCTACGTGCCCGCGATGATCCTCGTCGTGTTCTTCGTCTTGTCGGGCACGATCGTCCGCGATCGGCCGAGCGCGGCGGGCTTCAAGGACTTCGAGCTCGGCGACGCCTCGCACCCGCACGGCGAATCCGCGGTCGCCGTGATCAAGCGGCTCTTGACCAACCCCGTGATCATCATGATCGCGTGCATCGAGTTCTGCTCCGGGTTCCTGCGCCAGGCGATCACGAAGTGGTACCCGGACTTCGCGAAGGCCGTCGGCGCCGGTGATACGGTGATCCGCAACCACTGGGGCATGGTCCTCTGCATCGCGGGGATCACCGGCGGCATGTTCGCCGGCGTGATCAGCGATCACCTCTTCCAGTCGCGGCGCGCGCCGGTCTCGGCGGTGCTCTACGGCATCATGCTCGCCGGCGCGGTGCTCATCATCCCGCTGCTCGGCGCGCCGATGACGATCGGCTGGGTCATCGCGTTCATGGGCATGGCGATCATCGGCGTGCACGGCATGCTGTCGGGCACCGCGAGCGCGGATTTCGGCGGGCTCAAGAACGCGGGCATCGCGGTCGGGCTCATCGACGGCTTCGTCTACCTCGGCACCGCGGTCCAGGACTTCGTCTACGGCGCGACGCTGCCGGAGAAGGGCACCGAGGCCGCGAAGTCGATCGACAACTGGTACGCGTGGCCCGAGGCGATGCTCCCCGCGGTCGTGATCGGGCTCGTGCTCGCGATCCTCTTGTGGAACGCGCGCCCGCAGAAGCCGACCGTGAAGGTCGTCGAGGTCGCGCCGCCCGTCGAGCTTCCGCGCGCGCAAGCGATGGCGAGCGAGTAGAATCGCGGCGTGGCTGCGCCGCCGAAACGCCGCACGACGGTCAAGAAGGAGCAAGCCGACGCGGTCGCGGCGGTGCTCGCGAAGGCGAAGCGCGCGCTGTTCATCACCGGCGCCGGCATCTCCGCCGACTCGGGGCTGCCGACCTATCGCGGCGTCGGCGGGCTCTACAACGACGGCGTGATGCCCGACGGCATGACGATCGAGACGCTCTTGTCGGGGACGATGCTGCGCGATCGCCCCGAGCTGACCTGGAAGTACCTGCTGCAGATCGAGCGCGCGTGCCGCGGCGCCGTGCCGAACCGCGGCCACGAGCTCCTCGCCGAGTGGGAGCGGCGGATCCCGCACGTCGTGATCTTCACGCAGAACGTCGACGGCTTCCATCGCGCCGCCGGCTCGACGCACGTGATCGAGATCCACGGCAACCTGCACGACCTCCGCTGCACGCGCTGCGACTGGCGCGATCGCGTGCGCGACTTCTCGGCGATCGCGATGCCGCCGCGGTGCCCGTCGTGTCGCGCCACGATCCGTCCCGAGGTCGTCCTGTTCGGCGAGCCGTTGCCGCACGATCCGTTCAATCGCTTCGAGGAGGAGCTCGCGCGCGGCTTCGACGTCGTGTTCTCGATCGGCACCTCCGCGCTGTTCCCGTACATCGCGCGTCCCGTGCTGGTCGCGAAGAGCGAAGGCATCCCGACGATCGAGATCAACCCGGCGAAGACGGATCTGTCGGATCTGGTCGACATCAAGATCAAGGCGACCGCGCTGACCGCGCTGAAGGCGATCGCGGCCGCCTGGCGCGCGGCCGGGCCCAAGCGCACGGTGATCGGACATTGACCGTGCGTGATCCGCGCAGCGGAGATCTCGAGACGCTCCCCGCCGCCGACGTGACCGCGACCGAAGCGCGGGGCTCGATCGCGACGCCGTCGGAGTCGATGGAGCTGCCGCAGATCGCGGCGTCGCGCTACGAGATGGGCAGCGAGGTCGGGCGCGGCGGGCTCGGGCGGGTCCTGCGCGCGCACGATCGCGTGCTCGATCGCGAGGTCGCGGTGAAGGAGCTGCTCGGCGCCGACGACGGCGCGCGCCGGCGCTTCGTGCGCGAGGCGCTGATCACCGCGCGGCTGCAGCACCCGTCGATCGTCAGCGTCTACGAGGCGGGCCGATGGAGCGACGGCGCGCCGTTCTACGCGATGAAGCTCGTCACCGGCCGCACGCTGACCTCGGCGATCGCGCACTGCACGAACCTCGACGAGCGGCTCGCGCTCCTGCCGCACGTGCTCGCGGTCGCCGACGCGATCGCGTTCGCGCACGCGCATCGGATCATCCATCGCGATCTCAAGCCCGGCAACGTGTTGGTCGGCGCGTTCGGCGAGACCGTCGTGATCGACTGGGGCCTCGCAAAAGATCTCTCGCGCGACGATCCGGACGCGATCGCGCCCACGCCGCTGCGCGCGGCGGACGGCGTCGAGACCGTCGCCGGCGCGGTGCTCGGCACGCCCGGCTACATGGCGCCCGAGCAAGCCGACGGCAAGGACGCCGACGAGCGCTCCGACGTCTACTCGCTCGGCGCGATGCTCTATCACACCGTCACCGGCGTGATCCCGCACGAGGGCAAGACGCTGCCCGACATCATCGATCGGATCCTCGCCGGCGAGATCGTGCCGATCAGCGCGCGCGAGCCGCGCGTGCCCGCCGATCTCGGCACGATCATCGCGAAGGCGATGGCGCTCGATCCTTCGCGGCGCTACGCGAACGCGAAGTCGCTCGCCGAGGATCTGCGCCGCTTCCAGACCGGCAAGCTGGTCGGCGCGCACACGTATTCGCGGATCGATCGCGTGGTGCGCTGGATCCGCCGCCATCGCGCGGTCGCGATCGTCGCCGCGACGGCGCTGCTCGTCTTGCTCGCGTACGGCACGTGGAGCGTGCGCCGCATCGTCGGCGAGACCGCGCGCGCCGATCGCGCCCGCGACGACGCGATCGAGCAGCGCGATCAGGCGATCGCCGCCGCCAATCGCGCGCTGGTCGCGCAGGCGCACGACGCGTTGTCGCGCAACCCGACCGAGGCGCTCGTGTACCTGCGCCAGCTCGATCCGCGCGTCGACGCCGGCTGGTCGGCGGCGCGCCTGATCACCGCCGACGTGCTGTCGCGCCCGCGCGAGATCGCGGCGATCGATCAGCTGCCGCCGCGCGGGAGGGTGTCGATGCCGGTCCACGACCGCGCCGGCCGCCACCTCGTGATCGCGAACGAGGACGCGCTGTACGTGCTCGACGTCGATCACGCGACGATGCGTCGCTACCCGATCGTCGTCGACCGCGCGCCGATCTTCTGCGACGACGATCGCCGGATCGCCGCGGTCGACGCGCGCGGGCGCGCGTTCGTGATCGACGCCGACGCCGGCGCGATGACCGCGTCACCCGACGCCGACGCGCGCGTCGCGTATGCGCGATGCGCGGCGGCGCACCGCGCGCTGGTCGACGGCGGCGAGGTCCGCTTCTGGGACGAGCACGACGGCGCGTTCCACGCGGTCGCGCACACGCGCGCCGATCTGCCGTCGGCGTCGTCGGACGGCGCGTCGCTCGTCGCGATCGAAGGTGACGAGCTCGTGCAGTGGACGCGCGCCGGCGAGGCGCGCCGCGTGCCGGTCGGCGAGGGCGCCGAGGTCTACGATCTGACCGCCGACGGGCGCGTCGTGATCGCGGGCCCCGGCGATCACAAGCTCGCGGTCCATCTCGACACCGGCGCGCGCGTCGCGCTCTTCCCCGGCCGCGGCCCGGTGCGCTTGTCGCCCGACGGCGCGCGCGTCGTGATGGGCTCGGCGAGCGGCGTCGACGTCGTCGACACCGCGACCGGCCTGGGCCTGCGCGGTTTCGGCGCCGACCTCGGCGAGCTCGACGACGTCTCGTTCTCGCCCGACGAGGCGTGGGTGCTCGCGCGGCGCGGCGACGACCTGATCGCGTACGACACCAACGACGTCGGCACCACGTACCGCCTGATCGGGCACCGCGCGCTGCGCACGTGGTGGACGCCGCGCGGGCTGCTCGCGTGGGACGTCGATTCGAGCCTGCGCGTGTGGAGCTTCGACGGCGCGCGCATCCCGCGCACGACCGCGCCGATCGAAGACGCCCGCTCGCCCGACGGCCGCTGGCGCGTGACCACCGACGACACCAGCTTCACGCGCGAGAACGAGCACCTGTCGCGGCGCGAGCACGACGGCGAGCCGCTGGTCGCCGACGACGGGCGCGTGCTGATCGTCGGCGAGCGCGCGTGGTGGACGTGGCCGCGCGGCGGCGCGCCGGTGATCGAGAGCCGTCGCACCGACGAGCCGGTCCTGGATCAGGCCGCGCTCCAGTACGCGCCGCGGGTCGCGATCGCGCGCGCCGCCGACGGGCGCTGGGCCGCGATCGGCCGCCCCGGCGTGCCGGTCGAGCTCGTCGATCTGCACACGCTCGATCACCACCCGCTCGCCGGATCCGCCGGCATCGGCGTCGCGTTCCTGCCCGACGGATCGCTCGTCACCGGCCGACCGGAGGGCGGGTTGCTCGCGTGGAACCCGCGCGATGGATCGCATCGCACGATCGTCGCGGTCGACGATCTCCGCTACGCGGACAACATGCCGTTCGCGATCGCGAGCTCGCCCGACGGCGCGACGCTCGCGGTCGGCGGCGGTCCGCTCGCCACGATCGACGTCGCGAGCGGTCGCGTGCGCGCGCTCGCGCCGGTCGACCGCGTGCGCTCGCTCGCGTTCTTCGACGGCGGCCGCGCGCTCGCCGCCGGCGGCGACGACCTCGTGATCGTCGATCTCGCCTCCGGCTTCACGCGCCACGTCCCGATCGGCCGGCCGGGCGCGCTGGTCGCCGCCGGCGACGCGATCCTCGCCGGCGATCCGCGCTGGCGCGCGACGATCCGCAACGCGCTCCCGCGCGATCGCGCCGGCCTGCGCGCGATCTTCATGGACGCGCCCGGCGTCGACGACGCCGCGCACCCGCGCGTGGCGCGCGAAGCTCGGCCTTGATGCTAGGCTGCGCGCATGAATCTGTACGACGCGACCGTTCCGCAGCTCACCAAGATGCTCGTGAACCTGGAGAAGTGGCTCGACCTCGGCGTCGCCTTCGCCGAGAAGAAGAAGTTCGACGCCGATCGCCTCCTCGAGTTCCGCCTCGCGCCCGACATGTACTCGCTGATCAAGCAGGTGCAGGCGATCGCCGACGGCGCGAAGTTCACGTGCGCGTACCTCGCCGGCAAGCAGGCGCCGTCGCACCCCGACGAGGAGAAGACGATCGCCGAGGCGCGCGCGCGCATCCGCGTGGTCATCCAGTACCTCGAGACGTTCAAGCGCGAGGACTTCGAGGGCGCCGCCGATCGCAAGATCCAACCGCGCTGGGCCGCGCCGAAGTGGTTCAAGGGCGACGAGTACCTCACGCAGGTCGCGCTGCCGAACTTCTACTTCCACGTCGTGACGGCGTACGACATCCTCCGCAACATCGGCGTCGACCTCGGCAAGCAAGACTTCCTCGGCTCGGTGCCGCTTCGCGACCCGTCGTGAGGTAACGTTCGGGGATGGGCAGCGACGCTCCGCTCTCCGGTCCCGACTTCTCCCAAGGCGTCGACGACGCCGACCTGCACGAGGCTGAGATCCTCCTCGGGCACGCCGCCGGCGAAGCGGTCGTGCTCGTGCGCGACCGCGGCATGGTGCGCGCGTTCGGCGCGACCTGCACGCACTACGGCGGACCGCTCGCCGAGGGGCGCATCTTCGGCGGCGCGATCCACTGCCCGTGGCACCACGCGTGCTTCGATCTCGTCACCGGCGCGCCGCACGGTCCGGCGCTCGCGCCGATCGCGTGCTGGGACGTGACGATCGAGAACGGCAAGATCCGCGTCGGCGAGAAGCAGGAGCAGGCGCGCTTGACCGCGCCCGCGATGGCGCCCGCGTCGGTCGTGATCATCGGCGGCGGCGCCGCCGGCGTCGCGTGCGCGGAGACGCTCCGCCAGGACGGCTACGCCGGCACGGTCGCGATCGTGAACGGCGAAGGATCGGATCCGGTCGATCGCCCGAACCTGTCGAAGGACTACCTCGCCGGCAACGCGCCCGAGGAGTGGGTCTACTTGCGCACGAAGGAGCAGCTCTCGGCGATCGGCGTCGAGCTCGTGCGCGGCGAGGCGGCGTCGATCGATCGCGACGCGCGCACCGTGAAGGTCGCGGGCGGGCGCGTCGTGGGCTACGGCGCGCTCGTGCTCGCGACCGGCGCCGATCCGATCCGCTTGCCGATCGCGGGCGCGGATCTCCCGCACGTCCACGTGCTGCGCACGCTCGAGCACAGCCGCGCGATCGCGGCGGCCGGCGCCGGCAAGCGCGTCGTCGTGATCGGCGCGAGCTTCATCGGGCTCGAGGTCGCGGCGTCGTTGCGCGCGCGCGGCGCCGACGTGACGGTGGTCGCGCCCGAGCCGGTGCCGCTCGCGCGCGTGCTCGGCGACGACGTCGGCGCGTTCGTGCGCCGCGTGCACGAGGCGCAGGGCGTCGCGTTCCGGCTCGGGCGCAAGCCGGTGTCGATCTCGGCGGAGGCGGTGACCCTCGACGACGGCGCGCTCGTCCCCGCCGAGGTGGTCGTGATGGGCGTGGGCGTGAAGCCCCGGCTCGCGCTCGCCGCGGCCGCCGGGCTCGCGCTCGATCGCGGCGTCGTCGTCGATCAGGAGCTCAAGGCCGCGCGCGGCGTGTGGG
>DATJIA010000332.1:0-7882 GCA_035493675.1 Kofleriaceae bacterium
CGACACCGGCCGCCCGCGAGCGGTTGCAGGCGGCGGCCCCTTCGACTTCGCGCTCGCTCTGCGAGCGAGCGCTCCGCTCAGGGCGAACGGGGATAGCAGCGCTCCGCTCAGGGCGAGCGGAGATTCGCTAGTTGAAGACGACCGGTAGGATCGTGACGCACTGGATCGGCGACTGCTGGAACGAGAGCAGTTGCACGATCGTGTGCTGCACGACGTCGGCGGCTTGCGGCGAGATCGATCGGGCGATGTCACCGACCGCGGAGTCCATGCCGAGCGGCAGGTGGACCGCGCCGATGGTGACGACGATGTCGCGCAGGGTCGGGCGCGGCGGGTAGATCTCGAGCGGCTCGTCGTCGGCGACCTTGCCGAGCTTGCGCGCCTCGGCGAGCGCGGCGCCGAGGCCGCCGATCTCGTCGACCAGGCCGAGCTCCTTCGCCTTCGCGCCGGTCCACACGCGGCCCTGCGCGATCGGCTCGATCTGATCGGGCGTCTTGCCGCGACCCTCGGCGACGCGCTTCTTGAAGACCTGATAGACCGACTCCATCGATCTCGAGATCGCGTCCTTCTCGTCGGCGTTCCAGCTCGCGAGCGAGGCGAACATCGTCGCGCGCTTGCCGCGGCCCATCGGGAACGCGGTCACGCCGACCTTGGCGAGCGCGGGGCCGAGCTCGAGCCGGCCGCCGATCACGCCGATCGATCCGGTCAGCGTGTCGTCGAGCGCGAAGATCTTGGTCGCGCCCGACGCGATGTAGTAACCGCCCGACGCCGCGACGTCCGACATCGATACGATCACCGGCTTCTTCGCCTTGAGCTCGTGCACCGCGTTCCAGATCAGCTCCGACGCGAGCGCGCTGCCGCCGCCGGAGTCGATGCGCAGGACGACGGCCTTGACGTTGTCGTCGCCGGCGAGCGTGTGCAGCGCCGCGGTCAGCGTGTGCGACGCGATGTGCTCGCGCGCGCCCAAGAGGCCGTCGCCCGAGCCGTCGACGACGTCGCCGACCGCGTAGACGACCGCGACGTGCGGCGAGGTCGGCCGCGTCACCGGGAACATGCCGAGGAACTCGCCGACCTTCTTCATCGCGGTCAGCGGATCGTCCTTCTTGTGCAGCGGGATCTTCGTCCACGCGCCCGCGGTCACGCGATCGCGGAAGACCTCGAACGTCTCGACCGCGTCGACGAGCTTCGCGGCCTTCGCTTCTTCCGCGGGGAACAGCGCTTGATCGATCGCCGCCTTCGCCTGATCGGCGGTGATCTTCCGCGACGCGACGAGCCAGTCGACCGTCGTCTGATAGCGACGATCGAGGATCGCGTTGAGCGTCTCGATCATCTCCGGCGACGGCGCGTCGCGCGTGAGCGGCTCGGCGGCGCCCTTGTACGCGCCGACGTGCACGAAGTCGGCTTGCACGCCGAACCGATCGAGCAGGCCCTTCAGGTGCACGGGCATCGCCGCGGGCCCGGTGATCACGACCTCGCCGAGCGGCGCGAGGCCGATCTGGTTGCAGTCGGCCATCACGAGGTACGTGTCGTTCGACGCCGCCTCGGTGTGGCAGAAGAGCTGCTTGCCGGTCGCCTTGAAGGCGTCCATCGCCTCGCGCAGCTCCGACGCATCGGGCAACGAGATGCCGAGCTCCTCGACGCGCACGACCAGGCCGTCGAGGTTGGGATCCTTCGCGAGCTCGCGCAGCCGCTCGCCGAGGTCGCGCAGCTCGGTGCCGCGGCCGCCGGTCCACGAGTAGCTCTCGGTCTCCGTGATCGATCCCGAGAGCGAGACGATGCCCCAGTGCGGCTTCGCTTCGTCGAAGCCGGGCGAGGAGTCCTGCGCCTCGTACGGGCCGGGCTTCTCGATGTTCTCGACGATGTTCTTGAGCGCGTTCTGGATCGCGTCGGGATTGTCGAAGCCGGGGAGGCCGCCGCCGTGCTTCTTCTTTTTCGGTGAGTCTTCGTCTGATCCACTGCCAGGTGCCCAGGGATCATCGTTCTTGTCTTTCTTGTTGATGCCGCACGCCGCGATCAAGAGCGCGGCGGCGAGCAAACGCGTGCTCGTCGTCTTCATGACTCACTCCCCACTGTGATCAGCTACCGCTGCCGCTGCCGAACGGATCATTACCGGATGCCGAGCCCGATCCCGATCCGGAATCGGATCCGGGCGGTGGAGGCGGAGGCGGTGCGCTCGATCCGGATCCGGAATCCGACGAGCCGCTCGCGCTGCCACCGCCGCTCGCGCTGCCGCTACCACCGCCGCCGCCCGCCGGCGCGCCGAGCCGCTCGAGCTGCTTCTTCGCCGCGGCGCTGTCGGGATACGCCTCGAGGTACGTCTGGTACGCCTCGATCGCCTTCACGGTCAGGCCCTGCTGCTGATAGCCCTCCGCGATGCCCCACAACGCGCGCTCGTACTTGGGCGAGATCGACAGCGCGCTGCGGAACGCCGAGAACGCGCTCGAGAACTGCTTGAGATCGAGGTGGCAGTAGCCCTTGCCGGTCTGCGCCTCGACGCTGGTGGCGCGCACGAGCAGCGCGCGATCGTAGTAGTCCATCGCGTGCGCGCAGTCGCCGTCCTCGGCGAGCTTGTTCGCCTTCGCGAGCGCGGCGTCGTAGCCCATGTCGCCGGCATTCCCCGCCGATCCCGTGCCCGTGCCCGTGCCCGTGCCCGCGCCCGTGCCCGGCCCC
The DNA here is from genome assembly GCA_035493675.1 of Kofleriaceae bacterium. Classification (GTDB taxonomy): domain Bacteria; phylum Myxococcota_A; class Polyangia; order Haliangiales; family Haliangiaceae; genus JAIOQA01. The sequence continues at coordinate 2,668 of DATJIA010000332.1, forward strand.
GGCACGCCCGCGTCGACATGATCTTCCGGCGGCAGCGGATCCCCGCTCGCCACCTTCTCCGTCACGCGCGCGAGCAACGCCTTCGCGCCCGCATGCGCCGGCTGCACGCCGAGCACGTCGTTCGCGAGCTGCTTCGCCGTGTCTCCGTCTCCGGACGCGAACGCGATCATCGCGCGCCGGAAGCGCGGCCGGACGTCGCCGGTCTTCTCCATCGCGCCGTCGCCGTCGTCGAGGCGCGTGAGCTCGCCGCGCGCGGGCTCGCGCTTGCCGTCGCGGAGCTGGAGCAGCGCGGACACCAGCCGCGCGTCGCGATCCTTCGCGGCGAGCCCGGGCGCGAGGTAACGATTGACGTCCTTCGCCGCCTTGCCTTGCAGGCGCAGGATGTCCGCCATCGACACCGCGGCGGTGACGTCCGCGGGCGCCGCCTTGATCGCGCGCTGCGCGAAGCGAACCGCGTCGAGCAGCTTCTGCTGCGACTGCTTGTGCAGATCGGCGGCGATCTTCTTGTCGGTCTCGAGCGCCGATTGATCTTCGAGCTGCTGTGCGCGCGCCGCGATCAGGCGCGCCTCGAGGGCGAGCGCGCCCGGCTTGCTCTCGTCGGCGGCGAGCGCCTTCTGCGCGTCGTCCATCTTCGCGCCGACGTCGGCGAGCAGCGCGTCGCGCGCGGTCGCGATCGGATCGTCGGCGGTCGGAGCCGGCGCGGCGTCGGGCGTGACGGGCGGAGGCGGCTGCGCGGGCTTGGCGTCCACCGGCACGACGGCGACGGATCCCGTGCCGGTGCCCGTGCCCGACGCGCTACCCGAGGCCGATCCCGATCCGCCGCCACCGCCGCGGATCACACCGAAATAGATCGCGGCGCTCGCGACGCCGATCACCACGATCGACGCGAGCGCGATCCACTTGCCGGCGCCGCCGCCGCGCGGGACGTGGATCGGCTCGGAGTCGTCGTCGTCGAAGACGATGCGCGGCGCCGCGTCCTGCGGGCCCCGCGCGAACGGCGCGTCGCTCGCGCGCGCCTCGCGCGACGCGTTCGCGAACGACGACGCGGTGAACATCGGCTCCTCGGGGATCGCGGCGATCTTGCCGGCGATCGGCCCGCGCGGCCCCGCGCTGTCGTCGTCGAGCTTGACGTCGTCGGGCGCGACCCACTCGCCGCTCGATCGATCGTCGACCATCGGCTTGACGTCGGCGTTCGCCCACGCGCCGGTCGATCGCTCGGAAGGCGGGACCGGCATGTTGCTCTTGAGCGGCGGAGGCGTCGATTGCTTCGGCACCGGCGGCGCCGCCGAGATCGGCGACGGCGCGCGCGCGGCCGGCGTGGCAGGAACGGTCGCCTTCGCGCCCGGCGGCGTCGCCGGCAGCGCGCCGAGCTTCGACGGCGGCGCGCCCGTCGGCGGCCGCGCGCCCGGCATCGGCGGCAGGCCCGTCGCGGTCGTCGACGGCAGCGGCGTCTTCTCGGTCTTCTCGGCCAACGACCGCGGCACCGCCGCTTGCGTCACTTCGTCGACCGGCTTCGGCTTCGTCGATTTCGGTCCCGACGCCAGCCCGACCTGCGTCGTGCGCAGCGGCTCGGGCGCGCCGCTCGACGTCGGCGGCGTCACGACCGGCGCGGTGACGCGGCCGGTGTCGCGACCCATGCGCTGCTGGCGCGCTTCATCCGCGACGATGAAGAACGACGACAGCTCGGCGATGTCGCCGAGCCGCTTCCACGTCTTTCCCGTGCGCGAGATCATCGACTCGCGCGACACCTGCCCCGACACGATCCATTGCTGGAGCGTCGCGAGCTCCTTGCAGGTCTTCTGCTCGCCGTTGTCGAAGCGGATGATCCAGAGCCGATCGCCGCCGTCCGACGACAACACGCGCCCCGAGTCGGCGCGTTGGCGCGTCGAGTCCGCGGTCGGCGCACGCAGCGGCACGCCGGTCGAGCTCGCGCGCGGTCGCGTGATCTCCGGCGGCGGCGTCGCGCCGACGTTGGTCGGCGCGCGCTTGCGGATCTTGAACATGTGCCCGCAGTTGGTGCACTTGACCGTGACGCCTCCCGGCTTGAGGCGAGCTTCTTCGAGCTCGTACTCGGTGCCGCACTTCTCGCAGCGGACGTCCATCGATCTAGTACGCGGTGGTAGCACGGGCCCACCCCCCTGTCACCGGGGTGGTGTTATGCTGCCGTCGATGTCGGGCGAGAACGCGCGCGCCGCCGAGCGCGTGAAGGTCGAGGCGTTCGTCAAAGTCTCCGGAGACGATGGCCATCAAGAGTACGTCTTCCGCACGCGCGACCTCTCGGCCAACGGCCTCTTCCTCTACACACGCGTCGCGCACATCTATCCGTTCAAGATCGGATCGACGCTCGTGCTCGATCTCTACGACTACGACGAGTCGGTCTCGCTCAAGTGCGTCGTCGCGCGCGTCGTGCAGCACGGCAGCGCCGAGAGCGATCGCTATCCGACCGGCTTCGGCGTGCGCATCATCGACTGCGACGACGCGAATCGCGCGAAGCTCGAGACGATGATCGAGCGGGCCAAGCGCGGCGGCGACCTGTACTAGGCGCACCGAGGTTGCCGCACGCGCGCTTACATGTAGGAAGTATTGGAAACGGCTCGGTTTCGTGAGGAAGCAACCTCATCTCCGGCGCTGTGGATATCGTGTGAAAGACCGCGCGGGCTCGGCCTTCAGCCTGTGGGCTGCGGGAGTGTGCCGGGAGGGGACGACCCGCGCCGGAGTGAGTCGGGAGCGTGCGTTACTTCGGGCAGCGGATGCCCGAGAGGGTCGGTCCGCCGCCGCCGGTGCCTAGGCACGGCGGGAGCAACGTGCACTCGTCGCTCGGGCAGACCGAGAGGCACGAGAGGTCGAGCGTCACGGTCCAGTTGGTGAACCCGCCGGTCACTTCGCGGAGGCCGGTGAGCGTCTTGATCGTCTCGGAGCGGAGGGCGAGGCGCTTCTTGGTTTGCTTCATGCGCGCAGCATCGCGTCGCGCCCGCGGCGAGCGTGAGGGAACGAAGCGGCCGGCGCCGGCACACCTCGCGTGCGCGGATCACTCGTCCAGGTAACCGCTGAGCTTGAGCTTGTTCTTCGCGCTCTTGCCGAGCTTTGACCGCGGGCGCTCCTCGAGGATGCCCTCGAGCAGCTCGGCGCCGAGATCCTTGTGGCCGTCGTCGTGCGACTCGAGCAGGCGGAAGCCGAGGCCGTAGATCGCCTCGTCGCTGACGTCTTTCTCGCGGTTGAGCTTCTTGGCGACCGCGAAGCCGCGGCCGGCGAGCGTCGCGAACTGCGTGAGCAGCGGATCGTCGGCGTGGGTCGCGCGCATGATCGCCTCGCCCGCGACCTCGAGCCCGAGCACCGCGAGCAGGAAGCGGTTGTCGTCGCTGATCGCGGCGTCGAGATCCGCGCGCGTGCGCAGGAGCGCCTTCAGCGAGCCGAACGCCTCGACGCTCTTGCCCTTCGAGCGCAGGCGGCGCGCGCGCTCGAACAGGAGCTCGACGTGCTCGGTCGGCGCGACGTCGCCGAGGACGTCCATCAGCGCGCGCTCGAGCAGGATCGTCTCGGCCGTGGCCTTGCCCTTGTGGTGGAGATCGAGGTGGCCCTTCGCGGCCTCGACCAGCTCGGCGACCGCGGCGTCGGAGACGTGACCGCGATGCGCGCGGATCGCGGTCGCGTAGCGGCGCGCGATGTTCTCGTCGGTGGCGGCGGCGAGCGCCTTGGCGAGCGGCAAGACCGCCTCGGGCGCCTTGGCGAGGCCGCGCGCCGCGGCGTCGCGCGCGGTCGGATCGTCGCCGCCGAGCGCGTCGATCAGCGCCTTCACCGCCGAGGCGCCGCCGCCGGCGGGCAGGCGCTCCATCGCGAGCTTCTGCGCCGACGGGTTCTTCGACTTCGCGAGCGCGGCGAACGGCTTGGCGAGCTTCTCGGGGATGCGCGCGCCGCGCAGCGTGTCGATCGCGGACTGGGCGACCGCGAGGTCGTCGCTGTCGGCGTATTCGATCAGCGCCTCGATCGCGTGCTCGGTGCCCTTGGCCTCGGAGGAAGCGACGATGCGGCGGAGCGCGGCGATCGCGGCGAGCCGGATCGGGCGCGGGTGCTCGTCGGTCGCGTGCGCGAGCAGGAGCTTCTGCGTCGACGGATCGGCGAGGTAGCCGAGCAAGCGCAGGAGCGCGCCGTGCTCGGCGATCGCGAGCGCGACCTGCGGATCGCGCATCGGATCGGGACCGGTGACGGCGTGCCCGTTCGATCCGTTGGCGCCGTTCGTCTTCTTGCCCTTCTTCTCCTTCGCCTTCTGCTCGGCGAGCGCCTTCTCGCTCTCCTTCTTCGCGCGCGCCCATTCCTTCTGCACGCGCTTGCCGACCTCGCTGGTGCGCGACGACGCCGCCTTCTCGACGAGATCGCGGACCTTCTCGCTACCTTCGCGATCGAGCTCGGCGCGCAAGAGCTGCAGCGCCTGCTCGCCGAACTCGTGATCGGCGAGCTGATCGAGGATCGCGTCCACCGCGGCCGACGAGCCGCGGCGCAGGAGCAGCTGCGCGATCGTGCGGCGGGCCTGGATCGGGCCGTGCCCGAGCTCCTTGCGCAGCGGGCCCTCGGCGGCCGCGCCCTGCGTGACGAGGATCTGCGCGGCGCGCTCGGCGAGCGTCTCGTCGCCTCCTCTCAACAAGGGGATGAGGCGCGCCGAGATCCCGGTCGTGCCGAGATCGGCGAGGCCTTCGAGCGCGATGCGCCTGACGCCCGCGTCGGTGTCCTCGAGACGCTCGGTCAGCGCCTTCGCGACCGCGTCGTCGCCGCGCCCGACGGCGGCGAGGACGGTCGCGGCGGCCGCGCGCAGGTCCGCGCGGTCGTGCTCGAGCAGATCGATGACGGCGGACCCGAGGTTCTTCCCCATTGCGCCGGGAAAGGTGGCACCGGGCTCAGGCCTTGTAAAGCCCGACGAAGAAGAGCACGAGGCCGACCACGATCAAGGCGCCGGCGCCCGTCGCCTCCCGCGCGATCAGCCGGTCGCGCTCGTCGAGCCCGCGGCGCGCGAAGTGCAGCGCGCCGCCCGCGATCAGCGCGAACCCGACGAGGGACGAGATCGCCCAGGTGAGCGTCACGCCTGCTCCCGGTCGAACGCGGCGAGGCGGGCCTGGGCGAGCTCGGCGAGCGGGCCGCGCGCCGCGGCGAGCCAGCGGATCGCGGCTGCACGCGCGCCGATGCGCAGCGCCGCCTCGAACGCCTCGAGCTTCACGTCGCGATC
>DATJIA010000333.1:0-18391 GCA_035493675.1 Kofleriaceae bacterium
GTGCCCGAGCCCTTCACGGTGCCCGTCATGTTCATGTCGAGCGGGCGCGACGTCGCGATGTCGATCTTCGCCGTGCCCTTGAGCTTGATCGTGACGTCCATGCCGTTCTGCGAGCCCTTGAGCGTGCCGACCAGCGCGAACGTCGCGGTCTTGCCGTCCTGACTCGTGAGCGTGAACGACACGTCGCTCGCGGTCATGCCTTCTTGCGTGCCCATCGCGGAGGCGAGCTCTTCGGGCGTGAGCGTGACCTTCTTGCCCTTCACGAAGGTCTTGGTCGACATCATCTTGCCGAACGTGTCGCTCTTCCCGACGCCGTTCGAGAGCTGGATGATCAGCTTCTGCTCGCCGGGATCGACGGGCGACTTGCCGTCGGCGGCGGCGACCGACACGCTGCCGATGTCGGCGGTGACGACGTAGCTCTTGCCGGCGATCGGGAGATCGCCGTCCTTCTTCTGGCCCATCGCCTCGACGGTCGAGTGCGCCGAGGCGACCGAGACCTTCTCCTTCGTGACCTTGTCACCGTCGACGGTGACGACCTCTTCGGTGAAGGTCTCCTTCAAGATCTGCACGAGCGGCGCCTTGCCGGCGCCCTCGATCGTGAGCGTGCCGTCGAGCTTCTCTTCGGCGGTCTCGGTCTTGACCAAGCCCTGGGTCGGCGCGACGTACGGGATCTTGAGACCGGCGCCCGCGTACGCACGGACGCCGGTCGCGACCACCACCAGCGCGACGACCAAGCTCTTCTTCATTTGCCGACGATATCAGGCTCCAGCGGGCCGAGCGCGCCGAGCAGCTCGCTCTGCTCCTGCGCGGGCACGTCGTGCGCGTCGAGCGACTTCTTCAGATCCTCGACGAGCGCGGTGAAGTCCTCGTGCGTGATGCCCATGCCCTTGTGCGCCTCGGGCATCGACTTGCCCTTGTACTCGCACGGACCGCCGGTCGCGTTGCAGATCTGATCGACCAGCATTTCCTTGAAGTGATTCATCTCGTTCGGGTCGCCGGCCGCCGCGGTGAAGAACTTGTTGATGCGCGCGTCGCCCGCGACGTTCGTCACGAAGTCATCGACGACGACCGTGATCGCGTCCTTGCCGCCGAGGCGATCGTAGAGCGACTTCGGCGCCGCGGTGCCTTCACCGCCGCCGCCCTCGGGCTTCTTGTGTCCGCACGCCGCGAGGGACAACACCGCGATCACCACGAGCTTCGATGCGAGTCTCATCAGGTCCTCCTGCCGGAATTCCAGCGCTCGATCGTACGAGCGCCCCCGCCCGGCGGATCACCTTGTATCACGCAGCGGCGCGCGCGGGCGCGGCCGCGGCCGCCCGCGGCTTCACCTCGTACCTCTGCAGGAAGACGATCCCCTCGAGGCCGCGCGCCGCCCAGAACACCGCGACGTAGCCGACCACGAGGAAGAGCGGGCCGGCGAGCATCAGCATCGTCCAGTTGACCTCGCTCGCGTCGGTGACGCCCGACATCAAGCTCGTGTTGATCTTCTCGAGCCCGAGCTGCGCGATGAACACGAACACGAGCGGGATCAGCTGCACGATCAGCACCGACGCCGTGCCCCACTTCCAGAACCGCGCGTGCGCGGCGAGCGGCACGCCGTCGTTGAAGCGCGCCTGGAAGATCTTCTGCGTCTTGCCGAGGAAGAACGACATCGAGAGGATCAGCGTGAGCAGGTTCAGGACCAGGAAGAAGATCACGCTGAAGAGCATGAGGAAGACCATCGTCGAGCTGCCGTCCGGCACGAACTGCAGGTAGCTCACGCCGAGGCTGAAGTAGTCGATGATCGCGGTGAGCGCGGGCTTCGCGACGCGGCCGAGGATGGAGCTCGACACCAACGCGAGCACGAACAAGACGCCGAGCGCGCACGACGACGCGAGCAGCTCGCCCTTCACGCGGCCCATCGCCTTCTTCACGACGTCGCCGCCGGCGCCCGCGTGGCCGCTGGCGGCGAGCCCGGGCAGCTCGATGATCTCCATCAGCGTCGGTTTGATCGACAACAGGAACAGCACGATCGTGACGAGCAAGAGGATGATCGGCAGCATCGAGAAGACGAAGTCGACCTTCTTGAACAGCTTCGCGACGCGCACGAAGACCATCGCGTCCTTGACGATCTTCTGACCGTTCGCGATCAGCGCGACCGCCGGTTGCTCGTCGGACTTCGAGGTCAGCTGCTCGAGCGTCGGCGCGAACAGCTCCTTGCCCATCACGATGTACTGCTCGGCGTTGTCGTCGAGGGTGTCGAAGAAGCCCGACGCGATCGCGATGTTGGGCGCGGTCGCGCCGACCTTGCCCTGCGCGGTCTTCATGCCGTAGAGGACGCCGCCGAACAGCAGCACCGTGACGAAGAACGTGAACGCGGCGAGCGCGCTGTACTTCACGAGCGTGCCGTCCTGCCCCGGGTACTTCTTGCGCAGGAACAGCGGCGCGAACAGGAGCAGGAAGCCGAGCAGCGAGCACCCGACGACGATCCAGGTGAACTGCTCCATCTTCTTGGCGGTCTTCGCCGCCATCTTCAGCTCCATCTTCGCGAGCACCTTGCGCTTCGCGAGCTGGACCAGCTTGCGGAACATCTCCGGCGTGAGCGACGGGACGAGCTGCTTGTCCTGCGCGCGCGCGTCGAGCTCGTCGTCGTCGATCTTGTCGGGGATGCCCGCTTCCTCGAAGCCCGCGACGAACTCTTGCGCGTCCTTGATCTCGTCCGGCTCCATGACGCCGTCGCCGTCTTCGTCGTACTCCATGTACGGCTCGCCGTCGCCGTCGACGCCGACCTCGCCGCCTTGATCGATCGGCGCTTCCTTGTAGGTGCCGTCTTCTTCGCCTTCGCCTTCGCCTTCGCCTTCGACGACGCTTTCGTGCGCGGCCGGCGCGGGCTGCGCGTGCTCTTCTTCGGCGCTGCCGGAGGCTTCGGCGGGCTGATCCGACTGCGCATGCGCCCGCCCGCCGAACCACGCCAAGAACAGCGCGATGCACAGACCAAGCCCCCGATTGCCACTCATCGCTCGGCTGCGTACTGCGGATGATCGCTCGACGTCAACGGACATCTCCGCCGATGGCTTCATCCCCTTCTCGGGTTGCACCGATGTTGGGCGAGCACACGCCGGAAGACGAGCGCGCGAGGCGTGCGCCTCGTGTACCCCCGCGTCGCGCCAGCGGATCAGCGCCGCGCGAATGCGAGCAGGCGCGCGGCTTGCGCCTGCGCGTGCACGTGCCTAGCTTCCTTCGCCATGGAGCTCTCCGGAAAGATCTACATCGTCACGGGCGCGAACACCGGCATCGGCAAGGTCACCGCGACCGAGCTCGCGCGCCGGGGCGGCCGCGTCTTCCTCGCGTGCCGCTCGAAGGACAAGACGCAGCCCGTGATCGACGAGATCGTGAAGGAGGTGCCCGGCGCGCAGGTCGAGTTCCTCGCGCTCGATCTCGCCGACCTCGCGTCGGTGCGCGCGTCGGCGCAGGCCTTCCTCGACAAGAAGCTGCCGCTGCACGGCCTGATCAACAACGCGGGCCTCGCCGGCTCGCGCGGCCTCACCAAGGACGGCTTCGAGCTGACGTTCGGCACCAACCACCTCGGCCACTTCCTGTTCACGACGATGCTCCTCGACACGCTCAAGGCGAGCGCGCCGTCGCGCATCGTCAATGTCGCGAGCGAGGCGCACTACAGCGCGAAGGGGATCGACTGGGAGCTGCAGCGCAAGCCGACCAAGTCGATCACCGGCCTCGACGAGTACGCGGTGTCGAAGCTCGCGAACGTGCTCTTCACGAAGGAGCTCGCGCGGCGCCTCGAAGGCACCGGCGTGACGACCTACGCGCTGCACCCGGGCGTGGTCGCGACCGACGTGTGGCGTCGCGTGCCGTGGCCGTTCCGCTCGGTCGCGAAGGTGTTCATGAAGTCACCCGCCGACGGCGCGAAGACCACGCTCTACTGCGCGACCGCGCCCGAGCTCGCGAAGGAGTCGGGCAAGTTCTACGAGGACAGCAAGGAGAAGCGGCCCTCGAAGCTGTCCGACGACACGGCGCTCGCCGCGGAGCTGTGGCGCCGCAGCGAGGAGTGGGTCACGGCGCAGGCGAAGGCCGCGTAGCTCAGCAGGCGCACTCGCTGAACGCGAAGCGCGTGCACCAGTTCCAGTCCTGGGTGGACTTGCACTGGTTGAACCCGCTGTCCTTGAGCGCGGCCTGCATACCGCCCGTGTAGCTCAGCTCGTTGCTGGCGAGCGTGCGGATCGTCTGGCGAGAGAACGAGAGCGACTTCGTCGTGATCGATTTCTTCATGCGCGCCGGATGAGCACGTCGCGTGCCCGCGTGCGCGCGAGCGGTTTCGCGGATCGTCACGTGCGCGCGGCTGTCTCGGAGACGTCTCGCGCGCCGTCTCGGGACGGCTTGGTCCGCGTCGACAGCCACACGCCGCTGAAGATGAACGCGGCGGCGATCGCGGTCGCGACGCCGGGCCGCTCGCCGAGAAAGATCATCGCGCCGGTCGCGGTGACGACCGGCTGCAGATAGATCCAAGACGCCACGAGCGAAGACTCCGCGTGGCGCAGCGCGAGCTGCGTGAGCGAGTACGCGCCCCAGGTCGGCACCAGGATCAGGAAGGCGAGCGACTCGTAGTCGTCGGTGCCGAGCGGCGGCGCGTCGTGCCACGCGATCACGCCCATCGGCGCGACCAAGATCGTGCCGACCAGGAACAAGGCGGCGATCAAGACGATCGGCGAGTAGCGCAGCGCGAGCGGGCGCACGACGACCAGGTACAGGCCGTAGCAGGCCGAGTTGCCGAGGATCATCAGATTCCCGATCAGGTGCTCGCTGCCGAGCGACGGCCCGTCGCCACGCGCGAGCGCGAGCACGACCGCGCCGCACATCGCGACGCCGATGCCGGCGACGCGCGCGCCGCGCAGCGTCTCGCGTCCGAACGCGAGCGCGAAGATCGCGGTGAAGACCGGAATCGTCGAGCCGAGCACGGCGGCGTTGGTCGCGGTCGATCGCACGAGCCCGTGCATGAACAAGAGCTGGTTGCCGACGACGCCGAGCAGCGCGCAGAAGACGATCATCGGCCAGTCGCGCGGCGCGATCCGGATCGGCCCGCTCGCGCGCGCCCAGACGTAGAAGCCGATCGTGCCCGCGGTCATCCGCGTGATCACGATCGCGTCGGCCGGGAGATGGGCGAGCGCGATGCGGCCCGCGACCGGCAGCGAACCGAAGCAGATCTGCGCGCCGAGCAGCACCCACGCGATCCGCCGAGCTGACGACATCTGACGCCGATCAGCCTACACGGATCCGCGCTATCGTTACCGCGCACCGTCGGGTCGTCATGGCCGGTACACCGGAACCGCAATCGCACGAGGCGCACGAGGAGCCCGATCCGGAGATCGGGCGCGTGATCGACGAGCGTTATCGCATCGTCGCGCCGCTCGGCGTCGGCGGGATGGGCGCGGTCTATCGCGCCGAGCACCTCGGCATGGGCAAGCAGGTCGCGGTGAAGCTGCTCCACGCGCACGTGAGCACGCGTCGCGACGCGGGCTCGCGGTTCCGCCGCGAGGCGTACGCCGGCGGCAAGATCGATCACCCGAACTGCGTCGCGGTCTCCGATTTCGGCGAGCGCGAGGACGGCAGCTTCTACCTCGTGATGGAGCTCCTGGTCGGCGATCCGCTGCGCGACGTGATGGATCGCGAGCAGAAGATCCCGTGGATGCGCGCGCTCGGCATCGCGCGCCACGTCTTGCGCGGGCTCGCGTACGCACACGCGCAGGGCGTCGTGCACCGCGACATCAAGCCCGAGAACATCTTCCTCTGCCGTCACGACGACGATCCCGAGTACGCGAAGATCCTCGACTTCGGGATCGCGAAGTTGATCGGCGCGAGCGCGGCGGAGCAATCGACCGTCACGCAGGCGGGCATGACCGTCGGCACGCCGACCTATCTCTCGCCCGAGCAGGCGTTCGGCGGGAAGCTCGGGCCGGCGTCGGATCTCTACTCGCTGTCGATCGTGCTGTTCGAGATGATCGCGGGGCGGCCGCCGTTCGACGACGAAGAGCCGCTGCAGCTGCTCTCGGCGCACGCGACGCGGCCGGTGCCGCGCTTCGGCGAGCTCGCGCCCGACGCGCAGGTGCCGCCCGCGGTCGAGGAGCTCGTGCGCCGCGGCCTCGCCAAGACGACCGACGAGCGGTTCGCGAGCGCCGACGAGTACGTCGCCGAGATCGATCGCCTGCGCGCGGAGCTGGTGCCCGGGTTCGTGCGCCCGACCACGCTGCCGCCGGGGGTCACCCTGCCGCTCGGCGAGGGCAGCGCGCCGGTCGCGCGCTACACGCACACGCCGATGCCGGTGGTGCCGACCGCCGCGATCGCGGTGCCGAAGCGCCGGATCACGTTCGGGTGGATCGTCGCCGCGATCCTCACGATCGGCGTGGTCGCGGCGATCGTCGCGGGCAGCGGCGGCTCGACGAGCTCGACCGCGAGCGCGCCGCCGGGCGGGCTCTTGACGCTACCGCTGCCGGTCACCGTCGCGTCGGGCGCCGACGCCGACACGCGGCTCAAGGCCGCGCTCCACGATCTCGACAACGGCGCGACCTGCGCCGATCGCAAGAAGGCGGTCGCCGCGCTGCGCGATCTCGGCGACGCGCGCGCGATCCCCGCGCTCAAGAAGGCGCGCTACCGCGGACGCGGCGGCGTGCTCGGGCTCGGCGAGCGCAACACGAACTCGTGCCTGCGCGCCGACGCCGACGCCGCGATCGCGGCGCTCGGCGGCAAGTAGCGATCAATCGTTCCAGTGGACCTCCGAGCCATGCTGGTCGTCGCCGGTCTGGTAGACGTGGAAGTGATCCGTGTCGATCTGATTCGGCTCGGGATCGGGCGACGGCGACGGCGTCGGCGCCGGGTCGGGCGCGGGATCCGGATCCGTCCCGGGCTCGATGGCCGAGTACGTCTCGTCGTCGGCGGCCGCGAGGCGCGGCGCCGCAGAGGCCATGAAGAGCGTGATCGCGAGGGTGAGCATCTTGCGCATGTCGATCTCCTTCGCGATCAGAAGACGGGGCTCGCCGGCGATCCGTCACGCAGGCGTGCGCTTGTGGCGTAACCCGCGGTCTGCGAACCTGTTCCGGTGTCCTGCCGCGAGTTCGATCCGCTGATCGCGCGACGGGCCACGCTCCCCGAGCCCGATCGCCGCGCGCTCGACGATCACCTCGCGACCTGCCCCGACTGCCGCGAGACCGCCGAGCTGTTCGGCGCGGCGCCGGCGTCCTCGTCGGCGGAGCTGCCGCGCGTCGACGCCGGCGTCTACATCAAGGAGCGCGTGCTCGGCGAAGGCGGGATGGGCACGACCTACCTCGCCTGGGATCTGCGGCTCGAGCGCATGGTCGCGATCAAGGAGCCGCGGCTCCCCGACGATCCCGATCGCCGGCGCGAGCTCCTCGCGCGCTTCGCGCAGGAGGCGCGCCTCACGGCGCACCTGCAACATCCGTCGATCGTCACCGTCTACGAGGCCGGCTATCGCCGCGACGCCGACGGCGAGCACCTCTACTACACGATGGAGCCGGTCGACGGCGTCCCGCTCCAGGTCGAGATCGAGAAGCGCGCGACGCTCGAGGCGCGGCTCGAGCTGTTGCCGCACCTCACGACGATCGCGAACGCGGTCGCGTACGCGCACGAGCGCGGCGTCGTGCATCGCGACATCAAGCCGGCGAACGTCTTGATCGGATCGTTCGGCGAGGCGGTGCTGATCGATTGGGGCATCGCGAAGGAGATCGATGCCGGCGGCTCGCCGCTCGACGGTGCCGGCGACGACGCGGGCCTGCTCACGCGCGCGGGCGCGGGCACCGCGAACTACATGCCGCCCGAGCAGGCGACCGGCGCCGCGGTCGATCCGCGCCTCGACGTCTACGCGCTCGGCGCGACGATCTATCACCTGCTCGCGGGCGTGCCGCCGTACGACGGTCCCGAGGTGCGCCTCCGCCTGCTCACCGGCGCGCCGAGACCGCTCGAGGAGCTCGAGCCCCGCGCGCCGCGCGAGCTGATCTCGATCGTCGGCAAGGCGATGGCGCGCGATCCCGACGCGCGCTTCGCGAACGCGAAGGAGGTCGCGCGCGAGCTCGCGCGCTTCCAAGCCGGCCAGCTCGTCGAATCGCACGCGCACACCACCGGCGAGCTCGTGCGCCGCTGGATGCGCCGGCATCGCACCGCGCTCGTCGCCGCGGCGCTCGCGCTCGTCGCGATCGCGGCGGTCAGCGCGTACAGCATCTCGCGCGTGCTCGCCTCGCGCCGCGACGCGATCGCCGCGCGCGCCACCGCGGAAGACGAGGCCGCCCACGCGAACAGCGCGCTCGCCCGCGCGCTCGGCGCCGAGGCGCTCGGCAAGGCGCGCCCGCTCACCGCGGCGACGTTCTTCGCGAAGGTCTGGCGCAGCGGCGATCACCGCGGCGCGATGCGCCTCGCGCTCGGTCGCGCGCTCGATCGCGCGCGCAACGAGCCGCGCGCGATCCGGATCAGCCGCGAGGAGTTGCAAGGCGCGTATCCCCTCGGCGACGACGTGGTGACCGCGACGCCGCACGCGGTCCTCGTCATCGATCGCAAGGGCGCGACGCGCGCGCAGCGGACGTTCGACGAGCCGGTCTTCGCCGTCGACCCCGCCGCGGCGCGCATCGCGGTCGGCGCGAACGGCGGCGTCGCCGTGATCCTGTCGCCGCAGCTCGACGATCGCGTCGTGCTCGCCGGCGCGCCGGCCGACGCCGACTTCCTCTCGATCGAGCTGTCTCCCGGCGGCCAGCTCGCCGCCGCCGGTGACGAGCACGGACGCGTCTTCGTCTGGTCCGCGCGCACCGGTCACCTCGAGCACACGCTGGTGGTCGCCGACCAAGAAGGGATCACCGCGCTCGCGTTCGCGTCGGAGCGCGAGCTCGCGGTCGTCACCGATGATCAGAAGTCGCCCGGCGTGTGGTCGATCGACGACGGCAAGCTCGTGCGCCGCCTCGACGGCCACACGTCGATCCCCGCGTCGGTGCGCCTCGATCATCTGCGCGCGCGTCTCGTCACCGGCGCGCCCGACGGCACCGAGGTCTGGGACGCCAGGACCGGCGAGCGACGCTCGGATCTCTACTACCTCGGCGGCGATCGGGTGTACGACGCCGCGTTCTCGCCCGACGACGCGATCATCGCGGCCGCCAGCGAGCGAACGCTGCAGCTCTGGCGCGCACGCGACGGCATGTTGCTCGGCACGCTCGACGGACAAGAAGGCGAGCCGGCCTCGGTCGCGTTCGACGGCGCGGATCGGATCATCACCGCCGATGACGACGGCGTCCTGCGCGTCTGGCGACCGTCGCCCGACGGCGTGGTCGTCGGCGCCGTCGAGGCGCGCGATTTCCCGTCGGCGGCGATCGCCGCCGGAGGTCCCGCCGCCGCGACCGCGGACGAGCGCGGCGTGACGGTGATGGATCTCGCCGGCGCTCGCGCACCCGTGCGCGTTCCGCTCGCGAAGACGTCGTCGGTCGCGCTCGGCGCCGACGGATGCACGCTCGCCGCGATCGATCACGACGGCGTGCACGTGGTCGCGGTGTGCGGCGGCGCGCCGGTCGAACGCGACGCCTGCTCGATCGATGCGTCGGTCGGGCCGGTGCGGGGCCTCCGCGCCGACGGCGGCACCGCGATCATCTACGGCGAGCGCGGCTGGCAACGGGGATGCCACGAGCCCGTGCACGGCTGGTGTCCCGGATGTACGGGCCTCTACGTCAACCTGTCGAACGGCGCGCGCGCGGTGCTCGGCACACCGTCGGGTCAAGTCGTCGTCGACCTCGATCGCGACCTGCGCTGGCCATGCCGCGACGCGTGCGAGCGCGCGGCCTGGTACATCGGCCTGCCCGGCGATCGCGTCGTGCTCGGCGACAACAATCAGTTCGCGGTGCTCGATCTCGCGAGCGGCTCGACGAAGACGATGTCGTCGTTGCCCGGCAACGAGAAGCTCCAATCGTTCGCGGTCTATCCCGACGGCTCGGCGTTCGCGGTCGCGAACGCGCGCGGCGTCGTGACGATCTTCGACGTCGACACGGGCCAGGAGCTCTTCGCCATCCAAGCGAGCGCGGAGGCGATCGATCGGATCGCGTTCGCGCCCGACGGCGGCGCGCTCTACGTCCTCGCCGACGACGGCGCCGTGCGCCGCTTCGACTTCCCGGCGCCGCCGCCGCAGGCCGAGCTCGACGCGCAGATCGCGGAGCTCGTGCGTGCGCGTCGCGCCGAGGGCGATCGGATCGACGTGCCGTCAGTCGGCAGCGGACGTGTCGACGACGAACTGCCGGCGCAGCCGCGCTAGCGCGGCGCGCACGAGCTTCTCGCCGCCCTTCGCGTGATCGCGCGCGAGCCCCGCGGCGGCGCCGACCTCGGCGAAGTCGGCCTGGCGCAGCCACGCCTCGAGCGCGCGCAGCTGATCGTCGGGGAGATGCTCGGCGGCGTACTCGAGGATCTGGCGCGCGGTCTGTTGATCGGTGACGGGCGGGCGCAGCGCGGGGCTGAGATCATCCGCGGGCAGCGCCGACGCGAGCGTGTGCAGCAAGCGCTTCTTCGCGGACGCCTCGTCCATGCCGGCGCCCGGCTTGCCGG
Source organism: Kofleriaceae bacterium (assembly GCA_035493675.1). Classification (GTDB taxonomy): domain Bacteria; phylum Myxococcota_A; class Polyangia; order Haliangiales; family Haliangiaceae; genus JAIOQA01. Next base: position 10,573 of record DATJIA010000333.1, read on the forward strand.
CGCCGAGCTGCTTCTCGACGTAGTCGCGCGCGACGTTGGTGACGACGATGCGCAGCCAGTCCATGAGCGTCTTGTCGCGGTTGTCGGCGAGCCAGTGGCGAAGGATCGCGAGCGCGCGGTGATCGTTGCGCGCGAGCTTCTCGAGCGCGTCGGTCACGACGTTGCGTCGATGATCGTCGGAGTCGCGCAGCGGGCCGAGGCTGCGCGAGCCGCGCACGATGCGCTCGATCTGTGGGTGCAACAGCTCCACGAGCGCCTTCCACGCCTCGGTCCGGCCGCCGACCAGCTCGTCGATCAGCGCCAAGGCCTTGGATTCGTCGAGGGATTCCGTCGACATCCGACGATCGTAACCGAAAAGCGATCGGCCTCGTGACGTCCTGCCGCGCGCCCCCGTTTTCCTAACTCGTCAGGAGGAACGGAAATGAAGACCATCGGACTTCTCGTCGCCATCACGCTCTCCACCTTCACCGGCCGCGCGCGCGCCGACATGCCGCGCGTCCCGGATCGCACCGAACAGCCGTTCGAGTGCACGATCGACGACGACGGCGTCGAGCACTGCCCCGACGTGGAGCCCGAGCCGCGCTGCGATCCGGACGCGTGCCCGCGCAACCTGCCCGAGCCGGGCGACATCGTCGACGACATCTCGCTCGTGCATCGGACCGCGATGTGACCTGCCGCGAGCTCGACACCACGATCGCGCGCTGTGCGACCGGCGCGATCGATCCGGCCTCGACCCGCGAGCTCGTCGAGCACGCCGCCGGATGCTCCTCCTGTCGCGAAGCCATCTTGCTCCTCACTCCACCGCCACGGCGCGACGCCTTCCTGTTCGCGCTCGAAAGGAACCGACCATGACCATCAAGCAGATCATCACCGCCACCCTGTTCGCCCTCACGACCTTCACCGCGACCGCCGCGTTCGCCGACGAGGACTCCGGCTGCGACTGCGCGTCGGTCAGCGACGAGCCCGGCACCAAGACCGTCGACGACACCGCGCCGGTGACCGAGTACCTGCGCAGCGGCGACTCGAACCACGGCGAGTACACGCCGTCGGGCTCGTCGGTCGAGACCGACGACGTCATCAAGGACGTGCCGTCGAACTAAGCGAACCGGACGTACATCGTCAGCGCGAACAACGCCGCGTAGCCGAAGGTCTCGAGATCTTCGCTGCGCGGTTGTTGCTTCCGGATCCACCCGAGCGCGTGGACGACCGTCATCGCGGCGAGCGCCGCGCAGATCACGTCGAGCATGATCTCCTGCCCGCGCGGATCGGACGCGGTCGCGCCGGCGACGATCGCGATCGCGACGACCACGCCGCCCAGGCAGCGCGCGAAGTAGATCGCGAGCTCGGGCTGATCGGGCGCGCGCCAGCCGAGCGCGCGCGCCCACGCGATCGGCGCGACGACGAGCGGCACGCCGACCAGGACGCTGAAGCCGATCGCGTAGATCAGGACGAGCGCGTGCATGCGCTCATCCTACGCGCGATAGGTCGCGACCCAGCGGCGAACCGGCGGCGTCTCGTCGTCGAACGTGTCCTCGATCGCGACGAGCGGCAGCGGGATCGCCTCGAGCTCGGCGCGCGTCAGCGGCCACGGCATCGCGCCTTCCGGATCGTCCGGCTCGCGCGCGCGCGCGATCACGAGCAGCGTGCCGCCGGGCGCCACCAGCGACGCGAGCGCACGCGCCGCCTCGCTCCGCAGCGCGGGCGGCAGCACCTGCAGCGTGAAGATCTCGACGACGAGATCGAAGGAGCGCCGCCACGCCGCCGGTGGATCGGTCGCGCTCGCGATCTCCCACGTGATCCGCGGATCGGGATAGCGCACGCGCGCGACCTCGATCGCCGCGGGCGACACGTCGAACGCGGTGACGTCCATCCCGCGCCGCGCGAGCTCGATCGCGTTGTCGCCGGTGCCGCACCCGACGTCGAGCGCGCGGCCCCGCATGGGATGGGCATCGAGCCATCGCACGAGCAGCGGGTTCGGGCGCGCGTCGTCCCACGGCACGATCGCGTCGCCGCGCGCGGCCTCGCGATACAGCTCGTCGAACCACGCGAGCGGCCGGCCGTCGCCGATCGCGCGCTTCGCGAGCTCACGTGCGCGCTTGCGTTTCTCGTCGCTCATGCGCGTGGGATGCAGCCTACCGCGACATCGTTGTCGCGCGCGGGTGCGCCGAGCCTCGCCGCGCGCACGCCAACCGTGCGGACTCGCACGCGTCACCGCGGCACGCGCGTTGCGAATCGATCGCGCATGCGCGCGCTGTTGCTCCTCCTCGCCGGCTGCTCGGTCTACGGGTCGAACGGACCCGACGCGTCGATCCAGACGACCTGCCGAGCGCTGAGCGAGCGCTTCGACGAGGCGGTCGCGCGCGGCCCGGGCACGTGCGAGGGCGACTTCGATTGCGCGCTCCTGGGCGGGATGGCGTCCGCGTCGTGCAACGGCTCCGCCACGATCGGCCGTTGCGAAGGGAATCCGATCGAGAGGAACGCGCCGGGTTACCGAGATGCGCTCACCGCGGCGACCGCGTTCTTCGAGGAGTGTGGGAACACGAATGTCGGCCAAGTCTTCGACTGCGCGCCGATCGTCGAGGTGCATTGTGGGGCGAGCCACCGTTGCTCCGGTGCGCCCGAAGGCTCGTGCTTCCCGCAGTACCCCGACGCCTCGTACCCCGACGCCGGCGTAACCGATGCCGCGCCGTGAGCGTATGCTCGTCGTATGAGCAGCGGGGACTCGCCGAACCAAGAGTTCATCGACGTCTGGAACAAGATCCTGGTGCCGAAGTTCACGCGCTTCCGCGACGTGTTCGTGCGGCAGGCGCAGGAGCACTCGGACGTCGCGCTCGCGCGCCATCCGCCGCGCGCCGGCGAGCGCGTGCTCGACGTCGGCTGTGGCTTCGGCGAGACGACGATCCAGATCGCGCAGCTGGTCGGGGCGACCGGCGCCGCGGTCGGGCTCGATCCGTGCGAGGCGTTCCTCGAGACCGGCCGCGCCGACGCGCGCGCCGCGGGCCTCTCGAACGTCAGCTTCGTGAACGCCGACGCGCAGACGCACACGTTCGATCAGAAGTTCGATCTGATCTTCGGCCGGTTCGGCATCATGTTCTTCGCGCAGCCGGTGATCGCGCTGCGCAACCTGCGCGCGCAGCTGAAGCCGGGCGGGCGCGCCTTGTTCGTCGTGTGGCGCACGCTCGAGGAGAACCCGCCGTTCGCGGTCGCGAAGAAGACCGCGCGCACGCACCTGCCCGCGCCGCCCGACGACGGCGCGAAGTGCGGGCCGGGTCCGTTCTCGATGGCGGATCCCGAGACGACGCGCGCGCAGTTCACCGCCGCGGGGTTCAAGGACGTCGAGATCGAGCCGATCGACGTGCGCGCGATCGTCGGCGTGACGATCGAAGAGGCGCTCGACATCGCGACGATGCTCGGCCCCGCCGGCGAGATCGTGCGCGAGGCCGGCCCGCTCGGTCAGGAGAAGCTGCCGCTGATCCTGCGCGATCTCGCCGCCGCGCTCGAGCCGTGGAAAGAAGCCGGCGGCGTGATCGCGCCGCAGGCGTCGTGGTGCATCAGCGCGAACGCGTGATGAGCCGCGGAGGCGCGGGGCAGCGCCGAGGAGCGAAGCGACGAGCCGAGGACACCGCGCGCAGCGCGGGTCCGAGGACGCGGGGTAGCACCCGCGCCGGAGCGGCCGGGATCATTATTCGCGCGGGCTCCCGATCCGCCAGCCGCCGTTCGACCACCCGCACGTCATCGCGAGATCGCCCTTCGGCTCGAAGACGATGTGCGCGGGATCGAACACGACGCCGCCGATCGACATCGTGCCGTCGGGCGCGATGCGCAGATCGTCGTACTCGTTGTCGCCGCCGGTGGGCGGCTTCTTCGAGCGCGTCATCGCGCCGTTCGCGATCGAGACGAACTCGCCGGTCTTCGGATCCCAGAGCTCGCGCGTCTGGTGATAGAAGTCGCCGCGCGACGACGCGGTCACGACCAGCCACAGCGGCGACGCGGGGATCGCGATCAGCGCGCCGCAGTCGCTCGCCTCCTCGCACTGCCGCTTGTCGACGCGCGGCTTCGCGGCCGGCGGATTCGGCGGCACCGGCGGCGGCGTCCAGATCGATCCCGTCGCGCCGCGCTCCTGCACGGTCGCGACGTACGCCGGATCCGCGAGCTCGAGCGCGTCGATCGTGCGCTGCTTCGCGACGAGCTCGGGGGTCGGCGTCGTGACGCTGTCGCCGTAGCAGTAGTACGCTTGATCGCCGTCGCAGCCGATCTCCGACGAGACTTTCGGCGTGCCCTTCAGGCGCAGCGCGAGCGCGACCTGGTAATCGACCTTGTCGCTGCCGCCGAGCTGCTGATCGCCCCAGTCGATCATGTAGGTGTCCGCCTGCACGTCGCCGGTGACGATCGTGTGCGTGCGCCGGTCGACGAGATCGAACGCGTACAGCGCGTGATCGCCGGTGAACCACACGACCTGCGCGCGCGCGTCGACGCTGCACCATCCCGGCTTCTGCGCGACGATCGCCTGCGCCTTGCCCGACGGCGCGACCTCGACGAGGCCGCGATCGTCGGCGATGAAGGCGCGCGGGCCGTCGCCCGCGAGCGCCGCGACGATCGGCCCCGGCGCGGGCGCCTTCGGCCCGGTGTCGACCGCGGTGTTCGACGGCCCGGTCGGCGTCGCCGAGCCCGGACGATCGAGATCGTCTTCCAGGTGCGGCGGCGCGGCGTTGTGCCCGCACCCGATCAAGAGCAGCAGCGCGAGTCGTTTCACGGTTGATCGCCCGTGAGGCTCGGCAGCTCCTCGAGGTTCGGCACCAGGATGATCTCGATGCGACGGTTTTGCTCGCGGCCCTGATCGGTGTCGTTGGGGGCGACCGGATCGAACTCGCCGTAGCCCGCCGCCGCGAGGTTCTTCGCGGGGAAGCCCTGCGCGATCATGAACTGCACGACCGAGTTCGCGCGCGCCGTCGAGAGGTACCAGTTGTTCGGGAACTCGCGCGTCTTGATCGGTTGGTTGTCGGTGTGGCCCGCGACGACGAAGCGGCGATCCTTGAACTGCATCAAGATGTTGATCACGTCGGCGAGCGCGGTCTGCCCGCCCTTCGACAGCTCCGACGATCCGCTCGGGAACAAGATCCCGGACGGCAGCTTGAGCGTCATCTGTCCGTTGCGGAACGCGACCTGGAGCTTGCCGGTGTCGACCAGCGCGCGGAACTTGTCCTGCAGCGCCTTGTACGCGGCGATGCGCTTCTCCGCGGCCTCCTTCTGGCGGCGCAGCTCGGTCAGCTCTTGCTCGGTCGCCTCCTTCTCGCCGCGGACCTTGCCGAGCTCGGCCTCTTTGCTCTTGGTCGTCGCGTCGAGCGTGCCGAGCTGACTCTCGAGCTCCTTGATCTTGTCGCCGAGCGACTGCTCGGTGTCGGCTTGCTTCTTGTTCGCGGCGTCGAGCTGCGCCTGGAGATCGGCCGAGTGCTTTCGCTCGGCATCGAGGGTCGATTGCTTGGCCAAGCAGCCGGCCAGCGCGAGACTAAGGAGGGCGATACGCATGTCGCGGACGGTATCGAAAAGCCGAGGGCCTGCAAGGGTTTGACCGCGCAGGAGAGAAACTTGGTCGCATATAGGGGGCAGTGTAGGATAAGGTACTCGGAGTCACCCCTCCGCGATCCATGTCGAAAAATCGAAAGATCAAGAGCAGTTCCACGATGGCGCGCGCGGGCTCGGGAGAGGGGCCGGGCGGCGAGGTCGTGGGGATCATCGCGCTCGGCGCGTCGGTCTTCCTGGTCGCATCGCTCGTGTCCTTCCAGGCGCACGGCATGCTCATGGGGCCGTTCGGTCGCGCGATCGCGAACCTCGTCTACGGCTTCGCGGGGATTCCGGCGTACGCGCTGGTCGCGATCGGCGCGGTCGCCGCGGTGCGCACGCTGTTGGATCGACGCCCCGTGCTGCCGCTCGAGATCGGCTGCGGCGTCACGCTCGGCGTGATCGCGACCGCGGTCTTGCTGCACCTCGCGGGCAGCGCGTATCGCGTGAACGGTCACGCGCCCGGCGGCGCGATCGGCGAGCACCTCGCCGAAGTGCTGCGCGCGGTGATCAGCACCGCGGGCACCGCGCTGCTCGCGTCGATCGCGCTGATCGTCGCGATCGTGATCGCGACGCCGCTCCGCATGCGCCAGGTGCTCGGTTGGATCGGCAGCGGCCTGCGCGCGGTCGGCGGCGCGATCGCCGCCGGCGCGACCGCGGCGGCGCGCTTCGTCGGCGACGTCTTCCGCGCGATCCTGCCCGAGCGCGATCGCGACGAGTACGAGCCCGAGGAGCCGGCCGAAGAAGACGCGATGGCGATCGAGCCTTCGGAGCAGGAGGCCGAGCCGCCGATCATCACGCGCGCGCCGACGGCCGCGCCGACCGACGACACGATCATCGAGCTCAAGGAGCCGAAGAAGAAGCGCACGAAGAAGGCGGTCTCGGCGGAGATCGAAGCGCAGGCGCTCGCGCCGACCGAGATGGTCACGACGATCCCGCCGGAGACGACGGCACCGGCTCCGGCTGCCGTGACACCGACCCCTCCCCCCGCGGGGGCGGAGCCGGTGATCGTCGAGTCGCGCTTCAAGCACGCCGACAAGGCGACGATGGCCGCGAAGGAGAAGGCGGTCGAGGCCGAGCGTCAGGGCTTCATCAAGATCGGCGACGGCGCGTACACGATGCCGCCGATCAACCTGCTCGCCTACGACGCGGGCCAATCGAACGCGATCGACAAGCAGGCGATGCTCGAGCTGTCGGCGCGCCTCACCCAGACGCTCGAGAACTACGGCGTGAAGGGCGACGTCGTCGCGATCCGCCCGGGTCCGGTCGTCACGATGTACGAGTTCGCGCCCGCGCCGGGCACGCGCGTCAACAAGATCGTCAACCTCACCGACGATCTCGCGATGGCGCTCGAGGCGCTCCGCGTGCGCATCGTCGCGCCGATCCCCGGCAAGGCCGCGGTCGGCATCGAGGTGCCGAACCGCACGCGCGAGAAGGTCTTCATCAAGGAGATCCTCGCCGACGACATGTTCCGCAAGTCGAAGGCGAAGCTGCCGATGGCGCTCGGCAAGGACATCGAGGGCGGCCCGTCGGTCGTCGATCTCGCGCGCATGCCGCACCTGCTGGTCGCCGGCACCACCGGCTCCGGCAAGTCGGTCGCGGTCAACGCGATGATCACGTCGTTGCTCTACAACGCGACGCCCGACGACGTCCGCATGATCATGGTCGATCCGAAGATGCTCGAGCTCTCGATCTACGAGGGCATCCCGCACCTCCTCTTGCCGGTCGTCACCGATCCGAAGAAGGCGAACCTCGCGCTGCGCTGGGCGTGCGAGGAGATGGACCGCCGCTACGATCTGCTCGCGCAGATGGGCGTGCGCGACATCGCGACCTACAACGAGAAGGTCGGCAAGCTGAAGTCGAAGCACGAGGCCGACAAGCTGCGCGCCGCCGCGGACGCCGCGCAGCTCGCGCTCGGCGACGAGCAGGTCGAGGTGACGACCGAGCGCGGCCCCGACGCGTCGGAGCCGCCGCAGCGCCTGCCGTACATCGTCGTCGTGATCGACGAGTTCGCGGACCTCATGATGTGCGCGCCGAAGGAAGTGGAGACGAGCGTGGCCCGCATCGCGCAGAAGGCGCGCGCCGCCGGCATCCACCTGATCCTCGCGACGCAGCGTCCGTCGGTCGACGTGATCACCGGCCTCATCAAGGCGAACTTCCCGTCGCGCATCGCGTTCCACGTCACGTCGAAGATCGACTCGCGCACGATCCTCGATCAGACCGGCGCCGAGGCGCTGCTCGGCTCGGGCGACATGCTGTT
>DATJIA010000334.1:0-11868 GCA_035493675.1 Kofleriaceae bacterium
GCGCCGCCGCACATCAACGGGAAGATCGTCTTCCTCACCGGGCCGGGCGCGATCAGCTACGCCGAATCGATGATGGGCTACGCCGAAGCCGAGCACGTCGCGATCGTGGGCGCGACCAGCGCGGGCACCAACGGCAACATCGCGCAGATCGCCGAGCCGACCGGTTGCACGACGACCTTCACCGGCATGCGCGTGACCAAGCACGACGGATCGACGCACCATCTCGTCGGCGTCGCGCCGACCATCCCGGCGTCGCCGACGATCGCCGGGATCCGCGCGGGCAAGGACGAGGTGCTCGAGCGCGCGCTCGCCGCGATCAAGGAGAAGTGACGCGCGCGGGCGGGACCTGCGGATCGATCGGCTCGCGCTCGGCGACGCCCGTCACCATCGCGATCATCGCGCCCACGCCGATCGCGACCGTCGCGAGCACGAACGGCACCCACACGTGCGTGACCCGCACGTCAGACTCGTGGCAGTCGGCGTTGCAGTCGGGGAAGTCGAAGCTGCCGATGAGATCGAGGAAGCCGCCGACGCACCCGACGACGAACAAGAGCAGCGCGCCGAAGAACATGACGACGAGCGCGCGGCGCCGACCGCCGATCACGAGCTTGGCGGCGTAGGCGATCCAGACGATCTCGACGACGCCGCCCAGCACGCCGCCGCCCGCGATCGCCGTGATCGCGGAGACCAGCCCGACCACGAGCGCCGCGAACGCGATGCCCCGCGAGCGCTGGCCGAACGCGGCGCTCATGCGAGCAGCTCGTGGGCGATGCCCCACCGGATGCCGCGATCGCAGACGATCAACGCGGGCGCGCCGAGCTTCGCGATCACGCGCGAGAAGATCGCGATGCCCGCGGGCAAGACATCCGCGCGCTCGACGACCATGCCGGGCAGCGCGCGTCGCTGCGCCGTCGTCATCGAGAGCAGCTTCACGAGCTGCGCGTCGACGACCGGCGCTTCCAAGCGGAGCCCGGTGACGCGATCCGGATCGTACGCGTGCAAGCCGAGCTGCACCGACGCCATCGTCGTCGCGGTGCCGGCGGTGCCGATCACGATCGCGCCGTGCGGCAGCTCGAGCGGCGCGATCTGCTGATCGATGTCCGCGGTCAGCGCGCGCACCTCATCCGGCGTCGGCGGATCCGAACGCAAGTGCCGCTCCTTCAAGCGCACCGCGCCGATCTTCACGCTGGTCGCGGACACGACCCGCGTGCCGTCGGTGCCGATGATCTCCGTCGAGCCGCCGCCGACATCGACGACCACGTACGGCGTCCCTCTCAGCTCGGGGAACGTCGCCGCGACCGCCTTGAACGCGAGGTCGGCCTCGCGCGCGCCGCCGATGATCTCGATCTTCGCGCCCAAGATCTCCTCGGCAGGCCCGACGAACGAGCTGGCGTTCGCCGCCTCGCGCAGCGCCTGCGTGCCGATCACGACCCGCCGCGCGACGCCGAGCTCCTTCATCTCGCGCGCGTACTCGCGACAGATCTCGATCGATCGCGCGATCGCGTCGTCGTGCAGGCGCCCGCTCGCGTCGAGCCCTTGGCCGAGCCGACCGAACCGGCACAGATCCTTCACCGCGCGGCCGTCGGGATCGACGACCAACAAGAGGAGCGTGTTGGTCCCGATGTCGATCACCGCGGTGCGGTTCACGGCGTCGGCCCCCAGTCGACGCCGGTCGCCGAGCCGCCCCACACCTTCTTGGCCGTGCCGGTGCCGTCGGCGTTCGCGATGTAGATGCCCGAGCCGCCGCTGCGCGTCGACGCGAACGCGATCGCGCGTCCGTTCGGCGAGAACGCCGGCTCCTCGTTCGAGCCCTCGCCCTGGGTGATGCGCGTCATCTTCTTGGTGTCGAGGTCGAGCGTCACGATGTCGTAGACGCCGCCGTCGCGGGTCGTGTACGCGAGCACGTGCGCGCCCTTCTTCGGCGACCACGCCGGCGTCGTGTTGTAGTCGCCGTTCTTCGACACGCGCGTCGCCGAGCCGCCCGACGCCGACATCACGAAGATCTGCGGCCCGCCCTCGCGATCCGAGACGAACGCGATCTGCGATCCGTCGGGCGACCACGACGGCGACGTGTCGATCGCCTTGTCGTTGGTCAACCGCTTCACGATCGATCCGTCGCTCGCGCTGATGATGTAGATGTCCGGGTTGCCGTCTTTCGAGAGCGTGATCGCGAGCTGCGATCCGTCGGGCGACCACGACGCGCCGGTGTTCATCCCGCGCTGCGCGCTGATCTTCTTGGGCCGGCCGCCGCCCGCGTTGACGATGTACATGTCCGGGTTGTTGCGCATGTACGAGGTGAACGCGACGCGCCCGCCGTCGTGCGAGAACGACGGCAGCATGTTGATCGAGTCGTTGTGGGTGAGCGCGTAGACGCCGTGCCCGTCGAAGTCCATCGCCTGGATCGAGCTCTTGCCCTTGCCCTTCGCGACGAACACGATCTGCGAGCCGAAGAAGCCTTGCTCCTTCGTGTAGTAGAAGACGACCTCGTTGCACCACGCGTGCACGAGCCGGCGCAGATCGCCGCGCTTGCCGTTGTACTTCTTGTCGAGCACGGCGTTCGCGCCCTTCGAGACCTCGTACAGCTTCGCGTCGAGCGTGACGTCGTCGCCCGAGACCGCGACCTTGAACTTCATCACGCCGTACGCGCCGACGTCCTTCCACTTCGGCGGATCGATCCCCATCCCCTCGGCCTTCAGGTCGGCGAGGAACGACTGCGGATCGAGCACCTTGAAGAAGCCGGCGATGCTCATGTCGAACGACGCGACGTCTTGCGCTTCCTTGGCGGCGGCGCCGTCGCTGTCGACGGCGAGCGGGATCGCGATCGGATAGTCACCGCGCTTCGCGCCGCTGACGTCGATCACGCCGGCCTTGTCGTCGCCGAGCGCGGAGGGCGCGACGAGCACGACGCACGCCACGATCAAGAGAGGCTTGGTCAGACTTTGAAGCGAAAGCATATCCATCCATTCCAGGCGGCGATCTTCTCGCGCAGCCCGTTGCGATCGGGCACCGGCTTCGGATCCTTGTTGCGCGCGTCCTCGAACTGCTTGAGCGCGCGCTCGACCGAGTCGTCCATGTCGCCGTTGCCGCTCTTCTCCTTCATGTGGAGATCGAGGATCTTCCCGTCGAGGTCGAACTGGATGCAGCCGAGCGGCGCGGTGCCTTCGGCGTCGAGGATCTTGGGATACTCCCAGCCCGCGAGGACGTCCTTCACCGCGTCCTGCAAGTACGGATCGCCGCTGTCGACGTCGGCGTTGCCGAACTTGTTGTTGTTGAACTGCCCCGCCTCGACGGTCGGCTTGCCGACCGGTTCGTCGTCGGGGATCGCGGTGGTCGGCCCCGGCGAGTTGTCGTCGGGCTTCGCCGCCGGCTGATCTTTCGGCTTGTCCTTGTCCTTCGGCGGAGGCGGCTGCTTGTCGTCGTGCGAGACGCCGATGTCCTGCTTGTGGACCGGATCGCGATGCTGCTTCTGCGGCTGCTTGTTCGGCTTCGCGGGGCGCGCGACCGAGACCTCCATCGCCTCGAGCTGCGAGAGGTCCGGACCGTTGTCGTTGCCGCCCTGCGCGTGATGCGCGAGGACGATCGCGCCGGCCATCGCGAGCGCGGTGAACACCGTCGCGCCGGCCGCGGTCGCGTGATAGCGGGGCAGGATCATCTGTCGAGGTCCTCGACCTTGATCGTGTCACTCGGCGCCGTGAGTGCCATCACCTTCGCGACGTGCGCTTCTTTTGCGATCGCCATGGCGGTCACGACGACGTCGTAGGTGAGCGTCTTGTCGGCTTGGACGAACAACATGCCCTGCTGCTTCACCTTCTCGTTGGACTCGAGCAGCTTCTCGAGGTTCGCCCACTTGACCGGCGTGGTGCCGAGCGTCAGATGGCGCTGCGCATCGATCGTGAGCACGAGCGGCTCGTTCGGATCGTCGACCGCGGGCGAGCGCACCTCGGGCAGCTGCACGTCGACGCCCGCGTTGAGGAGCGGCGCCGTGATCATGAAGATCACGAGCAGCACCAGCATGACGTCGACCATCGGCGTCACGTTGATCTCGCTGTTGAGCTCGTCCTGCGAGCCGCCGGCTTTCATCCCCATGAGGGCCTCGTTGCAATCAGTGCAGGAAGTGACGCTTGATGATGTTGAGGTAGTCCTGCTCGAACGTCTCCATCTCGGAGCGCAAGACGCGGATGCGCCGCGTGAAGTAGTTGTACGCGAGCACCGACGGGATCGCCGCGACCAGGCCGATCGCGGTCGCGAACAGCGCCTCGGCGATGTGCGGCACGATGTCGGTCAGCTTCGCGCCGTGCCCCATCGTGTTGAACGTGATCATGATGCCGATGACGGTGCCGAACAGGCCGATGAACGGCGCCGCGCTGCCCGTCGACGCGAGGAACGGCACCATCGACTCGAGCTTGGTGCCCTCGACCGCCTGCGCCTTGCGCAGCGCGCGCTCGATGTTGTCCATCTTGTCGTCGGAGCTCTTGAGCCGCTCGTCCGAGGCGATCTTCGCGAGCTCCGTGTAGCCGGCGAGGAACATCTGCGAGACCGGGCTCCACCGCAGCATCTGCGCGTGCTTGTAGATCTGCTCGATGTCGCGCGAGCGCCAGAACGATTCGTTGAACTGCGCCGTTTCGCGCGACGCGCGCCTGACGTAGAGCGCTTTGTAGAAGATGATGTAGATGCCGACGAGCAGCATCCCGATCAGCAGCACCATCACGCCCTTCACGACGGGATGAGCCGACATGAACAGCCCCATCAAGTCGAAGCCGCTGTTCGGATCGCCTACACCGACGGCATTGAGCGACGAAAGTCCTGGCATGTTACGTGCTTCGGAGATAACACGCAGCGTCGACGAGGGTCAATGTGATCGGCCTCCCGTCGTGAATACGCGAGCGTTTCACGAGGTCGAACCGATCATCCATCGCCTGGGTGTGGCGCTGGCGACTCTATGTCTTCTTCACGCGTGTACCAACGTCACCGGCGGAGCGGTAGAGCTGTCTTGGCATCTCCAAGCGTTCGACAGCCCGAACCTCGATTGCACGTTCCGGAACGACGCCGGCGTCGAGAGGGCGATCGATTCGATCCGCGTGTGGTGGCAGTCGGACACCGATCGCGCGTCGATCGACTTCCCGTGCACGAAGTTCCACGGCGTGACGAGCTTCGACATCCCGCCTCCATCGGCGCTGTTGTGGGTCGAGCCGACGTGCCCGGGCGGCACACCTGTGAATGCGTCCGCGTTCATCGCGCCCGCGCCGATCGAGCGCACGATCGCGGTGGGCGACGTCGTGGAATTGCACGCGGTCGTCATCGAGATCGATCGCAACAACGCGTGCAAGTGATCACGCGCGCGCTGCTGTCACGTCGCTTGCAGTGCCTCTGATGCCACGAGATACTCGTCCCTCAGGAGGGGAAACCACGATGAAGAATCTAGCTTTGTCCGCTGCCGTACTCGGTCTGGCCTCGCTGGCCGGCGCCTGCACGTCCAATGGCGCGATCTCCGCGTCGTGGACGCTCCAGGACTGGAACGACACCACCAAGACGGCCACGACCGCGCAGTGCCCCGCCGGCGGCGACACCGCGATCGTCTACACCCTGCCGAGCGGCCTCACCGATCCGGCGAGCGCGACGAAGGATCTCTTCAACTGCACCGACAACGTCGGCCTCACCGCGCCGCTCCTCGCGGACACGTACACGACGTGGGTCGAGATCACCGATCACAGCGGCGCGGTGCTCTACGCGCAATCGAACTCGCAGCAGATCGGCGTCGCGAGCGGCGCGAACTCGACCGCGGCGTTCACGTTCCAGGTGAACCGCGGCTACGTGACGGGCTCGTGGTCCCTGAAGGGTCAGAGCGGCACGCCGCTCGACTGCACGTCGGCGGGCGCCGGCGGCGTCGAGTTCGACAACATGGTCGGCTCCAACACGCCGATCAGCGATCAGTTCAACTGCACGGACGGCATGGGCACGACGTATCCGCTTCCGATCGCGAACTACCAGTTCGCGGCGCAGGCGATCGACAGCTCGAACCCGCCGCTCGGCATCGGCCCGGCGACGGTCGTCGGGCCCGCCAACGTCCAGTTCGGCAATCAGACGGTCAACAAAGGGTCGTTCGTCCTAACCATCGACGGCAAGTGAGTCACCCTATGAAGAACTTCATCACGCTCTCTCTCGTCGTTGGTGCGGCCGCGATGGCTGGCGGCTGCATCATCGAAACCAACAACAACCACAACCCGCCTCCCAACCAGGGCGCGGTCGCGGCCACCTGGGATCTCCAGGACTGGAACGACACCGCGAAGACGCCCACGCAGGCAAACTGCCCGGCCGGCGCCGACACCGCGATCGTCTATACGCTCGCCGGCGGCGACACCAACCCGGGCAACGCGGTGAAGGATCTCTTCAACTGCTCCGACTTCGGCGGCACGACCGCGCCGATCACGCAGGGCGCGTACACGGTGTGGGTCGAGATCACCGACCACAGCGGTGCGGTGCTCTACGCGCAGTCGAACTCGAAGCCGGTGACGCTCACCGGCGGCAACGTCTCGACCGCGGACTACCAATTCCAGGTCAACCGCGGATACGTCACGGCGGCGTGGACGCTCAAAGGCGGCACCTCGGGCAGCCCGCTCAGCTGCGCGACCGCGGGCGCCGGCGGCGTCGAGTTCGACAACATGGTCGGCTCGAACGTCCCGATCAGCGATCAGTTCAACTGCACCGACGGCTCGGGCACGACCTATCCGCTTCCGATCGCGAACTACCAGTTCGCGGCGCAAGCGATCGACAGCTCGAACCCGCCGCAGGGCATCGGCCCGGCGACGGTGGCGGGCGCGGCGGACGTGCAGTTCGGCAACCAGCTCGTCAACAAGGGCTCGTTGGTCCTGACCGTCGACGGTCTCTGATCGTCGCCTTCTCGTGTGAGAGACGGCCGCCGCGAGGCGGCTGTCTTTTTTTGTCCCGGTCGTTTCGGCGTAGACTCGCGCGATGCGAGCGGCGGCGGTGATCGTGATCGCGGCGGCGTGCGGCTCGCGCGAGTCGACGGCGCCGCCGGCGCCCGCGCCCGCGCCTGCGGCGGCGCCGAGCGATGCCGCGGCGGCCGATCGCGCGCAGCGCGCGATGGCGAGCCTGTCCGACGAGGATCGCACCGAGATGGGGCGCGCGATGAAGGCGCTCGAGGACGCGATGCAGACGCAGTCGCCCGCCGACGCGACGCGCGCGGCGCACACGTACGCCGACGCGATGATCGGGATCGCGAAGCGTCACCCCGATGACTTCGAGGTGCAGTACCAGGTCGGGAAGGCGCTCGAGCTGCTCGGGCCGCAGGTCACGAACCTCGGCGGCGACGGCGCGCCGTTCTGCGCGCAGTCGGTCGCGTTCGCGCGCGAGCTCGCGCAGCGGTTCGATCGCGAAGGCCGCGCGCACGCCGTGCTCGCGTTCACGCTCGACAACTGCGACGGCGCGGCGCTCGACGTCCTGCACGAGGCCGAGCGCTGCGTCGTGCTCGTCGACGACGCGCACTGCCGCGACCTGCACGTGCGCACCGCGGCGCAGTACACCGCGCCGCGCTGCGACGGCGCGAACGTCGTCCGCGGGCTCGCGGTGGTGTCGCACGGCGAGCCCGTGCTCGCGCCCGCGCAGATCAGCGCGATCGAGGACTCGGGCGGCGCGGCGGTCGCGCTGCTCACGCCCGAGGGCCGCGCGCGTTTGCACGCGGCGAGCGCGTCGCCGGGGACGATCGCGGTCACCGTCGACGGCGCCAGCCTGCGCGCGTTCACGATCGATCACGAGCTCGACACCGCGCGCGTCTCGCTCGGCGTGCCGATCGAGAAGGTGTGCGCGAAGGTCGAGCGGCGCGAGATCCCCGTCGAGGATCGGCTGCCCTAGAAGATGTACAGCGCCGTG
Organism: Kofleriaceae bacterium; assembly: GCA_035493675.1. GTDB lineage: Bacteria > Myxococcota_A > Polyangia > Haliangiales > Haliangiaceae > JAIOQA01. Next base: position 7,888 of record DATJIA010000334.1, read on the forward strand.
AGCTGCAGCCGGTGGTTGACCGGCTCGGCGCCGTCTTCGTAGTGCTGCATGAAGTACTCGTACTCCGCGCCGACCCGCATCGCCGGCGTCACGTCGTAGAAGACGTTCGCGTCGGCCCAGCGGCTCGACGAGAAGACCTTGCCCGGCGCCAGGCCGAGCGAGCCGATGTTCGACGAGCTCATCTGCGAGTAGTTCACCGACAGCCACGCCTTCGACGACGCGTACCACTGCGCGCCCGCGATGATCGACTGCCACTTGATCGCGGTGAGCGCGCCGGTCGTGTCGAACGTGACGAGGCCGTTGTCGATGTCGGGCGTGTAGGTCGCCGGCGCCATCGGCGCGGGGAACGTCGCGCCGCCGCTGAGGCCGCTGAACTGATCCGCGATGCCCTGACCGAGGACGAACGAGCCGGTCAAGGTCAACGCGCCGGCGTGCTTCTCCTTGGTCGCGCCGATCACCGGCACCAGCGCGTCGATCGACACGCCCCAACCGGTCGCGTGATCGTTCTGCGCGGCGTTCGCGAAGTCGACCACACGGAGCTGGCGCACGATGCCGGACACGCCGAGGCCGCCGGCGTCGAGCGACTGTCCGGTCGCGCCGGCGGTGCGCCAGGCGGTCCACTTCGGCGCGGTGAAGCGCACGCCCGCTTCGAAGTCGGGCACGACCGAGTTGCGATTCGCGGGGCGCGACGCGGCGGCCGCGAGATCGAGCGCCCACGCATCGCTCTTGATCGTCTTCGACGCGCGCATCTGCTGCACGCGGCCGTACGGCTGACCGGGCACGCCCTGGATCTCGACGGTGCTCGGGTGCGCGAAGCCCTGCCAGCCGAACAGCTGCCAGGTCTGTCCGAAGAGCAGATCGATCGTGGACGACTCCATCTTCATGAAGTAGTGGCGGAGGCGCGGCGTCGCGTTCGAGTAGAACGACGCCTCCGAGGTACCCGGCGGTTGGTTGCCGAAGAAGTCGAACTCGACCTGCGCGCTGGTCTTGATGCCGTCGTACTCGGGCGCCTTGAGCTTGAAGCCGACGCGCGAGTGACGCGCGCTGATCTGCGAGCGTCCACGATCACCGGCGTAGGTGCCGTCCTTCGCGATCGCGCCGTTGCCGGCCTGCTCGGTGAACGACTGCGTGCTGTCCCAGATCGAGAGCAGCTGCATGAAGCCGTACAGCTGCGGCGACCACTTGCCGACGACGGGGACCGGATCCTCGGGCTTCGGCGCGGGCGGCGGCGGCGCGGGCGCCGGCTCCGTGATGACGACCGGCGCGGGCACGACGACCGGGGCGGGCGTCACGACCGGCGCAGGCGCAGGCGCGGGCGTCGGTGCGGGCTCGGGGGTCGGCTGCGCGTGCGCGGCACCGCCGACGAGGAGGCAGGCGATCAGGAGCTTCTTCATACGGATGCGCCGACACTCAAGCGTCCGTGTGACAACGCGGTGAACTGGGCGAGGACCCGGCGCAACAAATCGGGTGAACGACGATCCCGGGTGCTAAGGTCCGGACGTGAGCCGACGCCAGCGGTTCCAGATCGATCGCGAGCAGCTCCGCATCACGCGCGGTGCGGCGATCCTGTTGTTCCTGGAAGTCGGTTTCACGCTCGTCTTCCACATGGTCGACAAGGACGTCCAGGCGCGATGGGCGCCGTGGGTGGTCCCGAGCGCGAGCACGGTCTGGGATCACTTCCGCTTCTGGACCGTGATCACCGGTCCGTTCCTCGAGCCCGATCTCTTGTCGCTGCTCTTGCAGGGCTTGATGTTGTGGCTGTTCGTGCCCGCGCTCGAGCGCTGGTGGGGCACGCCGCGCTTCCTCCGCTTCGCCGCGTACACCGCGATCACGTCCGCGATCGTCGGCACGCTCGCGGGCCTGGCGCTCGGACGCGACGTCCCGATGCTCGGCCTCGACGCGTTCATCTGGGCGTCGGTCGTCGCGTTCGGGATCATCTACGCGCGTCAGCCGGTGCAGTTCTTCGGCGTCATGCCGATCACCGGGCGCCAGCTGATGTACGGCACGCTCGCGTTCGTCACGCTCTTCATCGTGCTGCAGGGCGCGTGGGAGCAAGGCGCCGGCTACGCGGCGGCGATCGGCCTCGCGGTCGTGCTCACGAACCAGCGATGGAATCCGCGGCTCGCGTGGCTGCGCTGGAAGAAGAAGCGCGAGCGCGCGCACCTGCAGGTGTTGATCGGCGGCAAGCCCGGCGGGTCGAAGTCATCGAAGAAGAAGCCCGAGCAGTGGCTCAACTAGCGCGCGCGCTGGTACGCTCGCCGCGATGGCCGAACAGGACGAGGGAGCCGAGCCACAACCGGGGTTCGACGGCTCGGGACTGACCACGCTCTTCGAGGGCGAATGGGCGACCGTCAGGCGCCTCCGCAAGGGCAAGCTCGTCGTCGTGGCGGGGCCCGATCAGGGCAAGGAGCTCGAGATCGTCAAGCCGCGCGTCGCCGGCGGACGCAGCATCATCAGCGATCTCGTGCTGAGCGACAAAGCGGTCTCGGGCACGCACTTCGAGATCGGCGCGCGCGACGACGGCTATCGCCTGCGCGATCTGAACTCGCGCAACGGCGTCTACGTCGGCGACCTGCGCGTGCGCGAGGTCTACCTGCGCCCGGGCACGACGTTCCGGATCGGCCAGTCGCAGATCCAGTTCCAGCCGCTGACCGACGTCGTCGACATCGAGCTGTCGAAGGCGGATCGCTTCGACGCGGTGATCGGCGGCTCGCCGGCGATGCGCGAGATCTTCGCGTCGCTCGAGAAGGTCGCGCCGTCCGATCTGACGGTCTTGATCACCGGCGAGACCGGCACCGGCAAGGAGATGGTCGCGCGCGCGCTGCACAACATGTCGCCGCGCAAGAAGAAGCCGTTCGTCGTGCTCGACTGCGGATCGATCCCGCGCGAGCTGATCGAGTCGACCTTGTTCGGTCACGAGAAGGGCAGCTTCACCGGCGCGGTCGGGCAGCACATCGGCTGCTTCGAGCAGGCGCAGGGCGGCACCATCTTCCTCGACGAGATCGGCGAGCTCGACATCGGCCTGCAGCCCAAGCTCTTGCGCGTGCTCGAGCAGCGCGAGATCAAGCGCGTCGGCGGCGATCGCACGATCAAGGTCGACGTGCGCGTGCTCGCGGCGACCAATCGCGATCTGCGCGACGAGGTCAACAAGGGCACGTTCCGCGAGGATCTCTACTTCCGCCTCTCGGTCGTGAACTGCGAGCTGCCGCCGTTGCGCGAGCGCCGCGAGGACGTGCCGTCGCTCGCGAATCACTTCCTGCGCGACGTCGCGTCGCGCCGCGGCCTGACGATGTCGTTCTCGCAGGACGCGATGATCGCGATGATGGGGCATTCGTGGCCGGGCAACGTGCGCGAGATGCGCAACGTCGTCGAGCGCGCGGCCGCGCTCTCCGACGGCCCCGTGATCACGCGCAGCGACCTCGTGTTCGGGCGCGAGGGGCCCTCGCCGCTCGCCGCGCACGATCTCGCGCAAGCCGGCGCGCAAGCCGCGCAGCGCGCCGCCGCCTCGCTCGCCGGCTTCGCGCACGGCGGCGGTCCCGCGACGTTCGATCCCGCGCTCCTCAAGGCCGGCCTCGGCTTCAAGCAAGCCAAGCAGAGCGTCGTCGACGCCTTCGAAGCCGCCTACCTCGCCGCGCTCATGCAGCGCAACGACGGCAACATCACGCGCTCCGCACAAGAAGCCGGGTTGACCCGCTATCACCTTCGCGAGCTGCTCAAGCGTCACGGCCTGAAGGGCGGCGGCGACGCCGCAGAGTGAGCGTCGTCCGTCGTCCGTCGTCCGTATCCAGAAACGCCGCTCGTTCACGCTCCGCGGTGTGAACTTTCACAGCGCCGAAAATCCGAACGGCGCCCCGTGAGGAGCGCCGCTCTGTTTCTTACGGACGACGGGAGACGGACGACGGACGACGGATTAGTGCCGACGAACCGGTCCAGGCGACGGCGCGGGCGCCGGATGCATCGGCTGCGGCGGCGGCGCGGGAG
>DATJIA010000335.1:0-67676 GCA_035493675.1 Kofleriaceae bacterium
TCGGCAAGTAGCCGAACACCACCGCCGAAGTCGAAGCCGAAGCCGTAGCCGCAACCGAAGCCGTAGCCGTAGCCGCAACCGAAACCGAAGCCGAAGCCGAAGCCGAAGCCGAAGCCGAAGCCGAAGCCGAAGCCGCAACCGCAGCGGCGAACGCGCGATATCGAGCGCATGTCGTTCGACTGCCTCGAAGTCGCGCACGAAGCGCTCGTCGTGATCGGGCCGCTCATCGAAAAGATCGAGCGACGCAATCGATCGCTTGCCGAGCAGCTGCAGCGCGCGTCGGTCAGCATCGTCTCGCACATCGATGAAGGGCGAGGCGCCAAGCCGCAACAGAAGGCGCACTTCTTCCGCATGGCGCTCGGCAGCGCGCGTGAAGTCACGAGCCAGATCCGCGTGGCGCAGGCGTGGGGCTACGTCGATGACACTCGCCCCGTGCTCGAGATCCTCGATCGCGTGCGCGCGATGCTCTGGCGCCTCTCGAGCTGACGGCTTCGGTTCCGGTTCCGGCTTCGGCTTCGGCTTCGGCTTCGGTTCCGGTTTCGGTTTCGGCTACGGCTACGGCTACGGCTTCGGCTACGGTTACGGCTGCGGCTGCGGCTGCGGCGGTCCGCTTCCGCGCGCGCAGCGCGCGGAAGCGAGACCGAAAAGAAAAACGCGCCGCCGGGGGGACCGTGCGGCGCGTGAGCGCTGATCACTTCAGGTTACTTATTGCCTCAGGTGGGGGAGGGAGGCCGGCAGGTTGATGAGGGGGAGGGGAGACACTGCCGACCAATCCACCGAGTCGAAACGTTCGCCTGTCATGTCGCGCGTGATGAATCGTAGGTTGCTTACTCCGGCATTCGTCGTTGTAGAAGCTCGCGTCGGCGTCGCCCTCTTCCTTGCACTCTCTAATCCGCCCTGACTCGCCGATGCTCTTGGTTCTCTCTAGTGGGTCTTGGAATCTGTCTCGTCAACCGGAGCTTTTCGATCGCGTATTCCGATGCAGTAGACATCGCGTTCGGTTGTCAGGTTGCTCGAGCTTCGCTCTTGGCAACGAGCGGCACGACTGCCGCTCGACTGAAATCATGAGCAACCTGCGCGCCAAGAAAACCCCGCGATCTCCGTCGAGAAAATCCGACCAGTTGCGGGGCGCGCTGCGACGATGTGTCAACGAAACACGTTCAAGACGTGAAGATGTGGCCACTAGACTCGCCAGTGAATGTGGTACCGAGCCCTCGCCGGCAGGTGGACTTGCCACCGCGTGCCACCACGGGCTTCACACAACGTAATGTTCATCATGCGCGCGCTCGGCCTCGACGTCGGACAGAAGACGATCGGCGTGGCGATCTCCGATGAGATCGGAATCGCCGCGCATCCGCTCGATGTGCTCGCACGTCACGGCACCGATACAGATGTCTCTGCCGTGTGCGCGATCGCGCGCGCGCACGATGCGCGCGCGATCGTGATCGGCATCCCGTACGAGCTGAGCGGACGTGAAGGTCATCGCGCGAAGCGCGTACGCGTCTTCTACGACGCGCTCCGCGCCGCGTTACCGCCCGACGTGGAATTGCACGAGCAGGACGAGCGTTTCACCACCGCGGAGGCGCAACGCGTCTTGATCGACGCCGACGTCTCGCGCGCGAAGCGCAAGCGCGTCATCGATCAACAAGCCGCGGCGCTGATCCTCCAGGGATGGCTCGACCGGCGGCGGCGCTCCGAGTAAGTTGCACCACGCATGTCGAAGCGCTCCTTCCGTATCGCGCTGATCGCGGTCGGCGCGTCGTTGCTGGTGCTCGCGATCATCATCGCGATCCTCATCAACAAGGCGCTCGACTATCCCGGCGATCGCCACGAGGGCACCGGCAAGACGATCGCGGTCGAGATCAAGAGCGGCATGAGCTTCCCGCAGATCGCGCGCACGCTCGCCGACAAGGGCGTGATCGACAAGCCGACCTGGTTCCGTCTCTACGCGATGTGGCGCGGCGCGACGTCGAGCGTCAAGAGCGGCAACTACACGCTGCGCGACGACATGACGCCGAAAGAAGTCCTCGACGCGCTGCTCGCCGGCGTCAAGGACATCACCATCGACGTCGCGATCCCCGAGGGCTTGAACATGCTCGAGGTGTTCGCGTTGGTCGAGAAGGCCGGCGTCGCGAAGGCCGCCGATCTCGAGAAGCTCGCGCGCGATCACGACTTCCTCGAGAAGCACGGCATCGCCGGCGACAGCGTCGAGGGCTACCTGTTCCCCGCGACCTACAACTTCCGCGTGCCCGAGAAGCCGCAGCAGGTGCTCGAGCGCATGATCGACAAGCACCGCGAGGTCTGGGCCGACGTCGCCGCGCGCCACGCGCGCGGCCTCAAGCGCCTCAAGGACCGGCTGCAGTGGAGCGATCTCGACGTGCTCACGCTCGCGTCGATCGTCGAGAAGGAAGCGGTCGTCTCGGACGAGAAGAAGCGCATCGCGCAGGTCTTCGTCAATCGCCTCACCGACGACAGCTTCAAGCCCAAGCATCGCCTGCAGACCGATCCGACGATCCGGTACGGCTGCGAGGTGCCGCTGACGAAGTCCGCCGCGTGCCTCGCGTGGGATCGCGGCGATCGCCTGCACGACGCCCAGCTCCACGACGTCGACAACCCGTACAACACGTACGAGCACGAAGGCCTCCCGCCCGGTCCGATCTCGAACCCGGGCCGCTCCGCGATGGAAGGCGCCGCCGATCCCGACGGCAGCGACTACTTCTACTTCGTCGCCAAGCCGGGCGGCTCCAAGGAGCACGCCTTCGCGAAGACGTACGAAGAGCACCGCAAGAACGTCGATCGCTATCTCGGCAAGGGCGGCTGATCACGCCGCGGGGTTGATCGCGACGAGCACGTCGACGTGGTTGCGCACGCCGACGGAGACCGACGAGCCCGCGACCGCGCCCGCGGGTTGCACCTGGTTCGAGCGGCGGAGCTCGATCGATTCGTTCTCGGCCTTGTCCTTGGACGACCTGAGCGCGCCGGCGGCGAGCGAGTAGGTGCCGGTGTCGTCGATCGTGATGCGATCGATCTGCTGGGTGCGGATCGTCGCGACGTCGGCGTGGTCGGCGCGCGACCAGGTGACGGTGTTCGCCGCCGTCGCGTCGAGCGTCGCGCCGAGCGCGGGCGCGGTGAACGTGTGCAGATCGGGGCCGTCGATGCGCACGCCCGTGATCGTGTCGGAGCCGGAGGTGACGTCGAGGCCGTAGACCTCGAAGTAGCCGGCTTGCGATCCGATCCATCGGCCGCCGTTGGTGGTGTCGAACGTCAGCGCGACGTCGCCGCCGTTCGAGGAGATCGTGACGGTACCGGTCGTCACCGGTTGTCCGCCCTTGGTCAGCTGGATGTCGAAGTGCGTGGTGAAGCCCGACGCGTTCGACGCGTTCGAGACGTCGCTGTCGGCGCTGATGCTGCCCTCGACGGACAACGTCTGGGTGCCGGAGCCGAGGCTGTTGCCCGCGCCCGGATCGAGCGGCGAGCTGCTGCATGCAACGAGGAGTAAAGAGGAGACGATCAATGGACGCATACGACCATCGTCGAACACCGCATCCTCGTCGGGAATGGGTCAAGTCAGTGCGCAATGCGCGTGCGCTGCGCAAAGCGCGTACGCGTGATACCGTTCACCAATGAGCCTGGTCGGTCAGATCGCCGAGCTGCAGAACTACTCGTCGTACAAAGAGCTGGCCTGGGAGGGGTCGTTCGAGGACTACCTCGACCTCGTCCGCAAGAACCCGCTGGTGACGCGCAACGCGTACCAGCGCCTCTACGACATGGTGCTCGCGCATGGCGTCGAGGAGTACATCGACAACAAGAAGAAGCTCGTCCGCTACAAGTTCTTCCGCGACGAGGCGCACGGCGGACGCGACGCGGTGTTCGGGCTCGACGTGCCGCTCATGCGCCTGATGAACGTGCTGAAGAGCGCGGCGCAGGGCTACGGCACCGATCGACGCATCATCCTCCTCCACGGTCCGGTCGGCTCCGCGAAGTCGACGATCGTGCGCTCGCTCAAGCGCGGCGTCGAGGAGTACTCGCGCACGCCCGAGGGCGCGGTCTACTCGTACTTCTGGAACCTGCCGGGCCCGCTCAGCGAGCTCGCCGGCGGCACCGAGACGTTCGGCTGCCCGATGCACGACGAGCCGCTCCGCCTGATCCCGCGCGAGTGGCGCGACGACGTCATCAAGCGGCTCAAGCTCGGGAACGACGACTACAAGCTCAAGATCGAAGGCGACGTCAATCCGGCGTGCCGCCACATCTTCAAGGAGCTGATGCGCCACTACAACGGCGACTTCGCGAAGGTGATGTCGCACGTGCGCGTGAAGCGCCTCGTGCTCAGCGAGCAGGATCGCATCGGCATCGGCACGTTCCAGCCGAAGGACGAGAAGAACCAGGACTCGACCGAGCTCACCGGCGACATCAACTACCGGAAGATCGCCACCTTCGGATCGGACTCGGATCCGCGCGCGTTCAACTTCGACGGCGAGTTCAACATCGCCAACCGCGGCATCATCGAGTTCGTCGAGATCCTGAAGCTCGACGTCGCGTTCCTCTACGACCTGCTCGGCGCGACGCAGGAGCACAAGATCAAGCCGAAGAAGTTCGCGCAGACCGACATCGACGAGGTCATCATCGGCCACACCAACGAGGCCGAGTACAAGAAGCTGCTCTCCAACGAGTTCATGGAGGCGCTCCGCGACCGCACGATCAAGGTCGACATCCCGTACATCACGCGCGTCTCGGAAGAGGTGAAGATCTACTCGCGCGACTTCACCAGCGAGCGCGTCGGCAAGCACATCGCGCCGCACACGATGTACGTCGCCGCGCTGTGGGCGGTGCTCACCCGGCTCGACGAGCCGAAGAAGCACAACCTGTCGCTGCTCCAGAAGGCGAAGCTCTACGACGGCAAGACGCTGCCCGGCTTCACGCAGGACAACATCAAGGAGCTGCGCAAGGAGTCGAACCGCGAGGGCCTCGACGGCATCTCGCCGCGCTACATCCAGGACAAGATCTCGAACGCGCTCGTGTCCGAGAAGGGCGAGGGCCACATCAACCCGTTCATGGTCCTGAACGAGCTCGAGAGCGGCCTGCGCTCGCACTCGCTGATCAACAGCGAGGAGCAGCGCAAGCGCTACGGCGAGATGCTCCAGGTCGTGAAGCAGGAGTACGAGGACATCGTCAAGAACGAGGTCCAGCGCGCGATCTCCGCCGACGAGGACATGATCCAGAAGCTGTGCGCCAACTACATCGACAACATCAAGGCGTACACGCAGAAGGAGAAGGTCAAGAACCCGTACACCGGCCAGGACGAGGAGCCGGACGAGCGCTTGATGCGATCGATCGAGGAGAAGATCGACATCCCCGAGTCGCGCAAGGACGACTTCCGCCGCGAGATCATGAACTACATCGGCGCGCTCGCGATCGAGGGCCGGACCTTCGACTACAAGACCAACGAGCGGCTCCACAAGGCGCTCGAGTCGAAGCTGTTCGAGGATCAGAAGGACTCGATCAAGCTGACGAGCCTCGTCTCGAACGTGGTCGATCGCGAGACGCAGGCGAAGATCGACGTCGTCAAGCAGCGCCTGATCAAGAACTTCGGCTACGACGAAGTCTCGGCGACCGACGTGCTCAACTACGTCGCGTCGATCTTCGCGCGTGGAGACGTGAAGAGCTGATGAGCGACCCCCAAGGGTTAGGTCCGATCACGATCGAGCTCAACCGGACGCTCGGTGAGCTGCTCGCGCGCCTGTGCGTGGAGCTCGAGACCGAGGACTACAACGATCTGATCGCCCGAGCCCTGGGCCTGTTCGAGATGGCGCAGCGAACGAAACGCCATGGTGGAAGGCTCATGTTCGTGAACGAACGCGGTGAGGCCGCCGATGTCGTCTTCTGACGCGATCTACTCGGCAGCTCGCCCCGGATCCCGGATGGGGGTCTTGGGGGAACTGTTCCGGTTCCCCCAAGATCTGTGTCTCAGGGTTCTGAATCTCGCGGCGGGCTCGCTCGAGCTGCGGCGCTTCGCGATCGCGGCGACGATCGAGGAGGGTCGGTAACATGTCTCAACGCATTGACCTAGACCACGGTCGTTTCCGGCAGATCATCAGAGGAAAAATCAAACAGAACCTCCGCAAGTACATCTCCCAGGGCGAGATGATCGCGAAGAAGGGCAAGGATGCGGTGAGCATCCCGTTGCCGTCCGTCGACATCCCGCACTTCAAGCACGGCGACAAGCAGCAGGGCGGCGTCGGGCAGGGCGACGGCCAGCCCGGCGATCCGCTCGGGCAGGGGCAGGAGAAGCCGGGGCAGGGCGAGGCCGGCGATCGTCCGGGCGAGCACCTGCTCGACATCGAGGTGTCGCTGCAAGAGCTCGCCGAGATCATGGGCGAGGAGCTCGAGCTGCCGCGCATCCAGCCCAAGGGCACGGCGAAGATCGTCTCGTTCAAGGATCGCTACACCGGCATCCGCACGACCGGTCCGGAATCGCTGCGCCACTTCCGCCGCACGTTCAAGCAGGCGCTGCGCCGCCAGATCTCGATGGGCACGTACAACCCGGCGAACCCGATCATCGTGCCGATCCGCGACGACAAGCGCTACCGATCGTGGAAGAGCGAGCCGGAGCCGCAGTCGAACGCCGTCATCATCTACATGATGGACGTCTCGGGCTCGATGGGCGACGAGCAGAAGGAGATCGTCCGCATCGAGAGCTTCTGGATCGATACCTGGCTGCGCTCGCAGTACCACGGCATCGAGAGCCGCTACATCATCCACGACGCGATGGCGAAGGAGGTCGACCGCGACACGTTCTTCAAGACCCGCGAGTCGGGCGGCACGATGATCAGCTCCGCGTACAAGCTGTGCGCGAAGATGATCGAGGACGAGTACCCGCCCGAGCTGTGGAACATCTATCCGTTCCACTTCTCCGACGGTGACAACTGGTCGGTCGACGACACCCACACCTGCGTCGAGCTGCTCAAGACCGAGATCCTGCCCAAGGTGAACCTGTTCGCGTACGGCCAGGTCGAGTCGCCCTACGGCTCGGGCCAGTTCATCAAGGACCTCGGCGAGCACTTCGACGAGGACGATCGCGTCGTGACCTCGGAGATCAAGGGCAAGGAAGCGATCATGGACTCGATCAAGGACTTCCTCGGGAAGGGCAAGTAATGGCGGGCTTGAAGCGATTCCCCGCGTACCTGCGCGACATGCAGGAGGAGGTCGAGGGCTTCGCCCGCGGCTTCGGGCTCGAGTTCTTCCCGATCGTCTACGAGGTCCTCGACTACAAGACGATGAACGAGGTCGCCGCGTACGGCGGCTTCCCGACGCGCTACCCGCACTGGCGCTTCGGCATGGACTACGAGCAGCTCGCCAAGAGCCACGAGTGGGGCCTGTCGAAGATCTACGAGATGGTGATCAACACCAACCCCTCGTACGCGTACCTGCTCGAGGGCAACTCGCTCGTCGATCAGAAGACGGTGATGGCGCACGTGTGCGGCCACGTCGACTTCTTCAAGCACAACTACTTCTTCTCGAAGACCAACCGCAAGATGATCGACGCGATGGCGAACCACGCGTCGCGCGTGCGCCGTCACATGGCGCGCTACGGCCAGGACGCCGTCGAGGACTTCATCGACGTCTGCCTCTCGCTCGAGAACCTGATCGATCCGATGTCGCAGTACATCGTGCGCAATCGCGAGGACGAGAAGGAGGACCCCGACGCGACCGAAGAGGTCCCCAAGCTGCGCTCGACCCGCGGCTACATGGACAGCTACATCAATCCGCCCGAGTTCCTCGAGGCGCAGCGCAAGAAGCGCGAGGAAGAGAAGAAGAAGCAGAAGAAGCGCTTCCCCGAGCAGCCGCAGCGCGACATCCTCGCCTTCCTGCTCGAGCACGCGCCGCTCGATCACTGGCAGCGCGACTGCCTCGAGATCGTGCGGAACGAGGCCTACTACTTCGTCCCGCAGGCGATGACCAAGATCATGAACGAGGGCTGGGCCTCGTACTGGCACTCGAAGATCCTCACCGAGAAGGCGCTCAGCGCCGCCGAGATCATCGACTACGCCGACGCGATGTCGGGCGTGCTCGCGACCTCGCCGGGCCGCTTGAACCCGTACAAGCTCGGCGTCGAGCTCTATCGATCGATCGAGGAGCGCTGGAACAAGGGCCAGTTCGGCAAGGAATGGTCCGAGTGCGAGTCGATGGACCAGAAGCGCGACTGGGACCGGCGGCTCGGGCTCGGGCGTCGCAAGCTGTTCGAGGTCCGCAAGCTCTACAACGACGTCACCTTCATCGACGAGTTCTTCACGCTCGAGTTCTGCATCGAGCAGAAGTTCTATTCGTTCGGCTTCAGCGAGCGCAGCGGCAACTGGGAGATCATGAGCCGCGAGTTCAAGAAGGTGAAGGACCAGCTCCTGCGCATGTTGACCAATCGCGGTCAACCGGCGATCTACGTCGAAGACGGCAATTTCGAGAACCGCAGCGAGCTGCTCTTGCGCCACGCGCACGAGGGCATCGACCTCGACATGGGACAGGCGCGGGACACGCTCAGGAATCTCTACCGGGTGTGGACGCGTCCGGTGAGCCTCCTGACCAAGCTCGAGAACAAGGGCAAGATCTTGCGGTGCGAGGGCGACAACATCACCGAGAAGTCGGCCGAATACGCGTAGACTGGGATCTGGGTGCGGCTGTACGCGTGGGCGAAGACGGATCCGGGGAAGAAGCGGGACCATAACGAGGACCGCTTCCTCGTCGACGAGGGGCTAGGTCTGTTCGCGGTGGCCGACGGCATGGGCGGGCACCAGGGCGGCGAGACCGCGTCGAAGCTCGCGCTCGACACGCTGCGCGCGCAGATCAAGATGGCGCGCGCCGATCTGCCGGGCACCGCGAAGAAGATCGAGGAGGCGCGGCGCGCGGAGCTGTTCCGCTCGACCGAGCCGCACCAGGCGATCGAGGACACGCTGCCGGCGACGCCGACCGGCGGCGTGCGCACGATCGGCGAGGAGTCGACCGATCCGGTGCTCGACGCGTCGCAGCCGCCGGCGATGAGCGTCCTGCGCGCGGCGGCGCGCTCGGCGGGCCACGCGATCTACGACACCGCGCTCGGCGATCCGAACCTGCGCGGCATGGGCACGACCTTGACCGCGATCATGTACGAGCAGGGCCGCATGCACGTCGTGCACGCCGGCGACTCGCGCTGCTACCTGTTCCGCGACGGCGCGCTCCGCCAGCTGACCGAGGACCACTCGTGGATCGCGGAGCAGGTGCGCTCGGGCAACATGACCGAGGCCGAGGCGCGCGAGTCGAAGTTCCGCCACGTGATCACGCGCTCGGTCGGCTTCGAGCGCGACGTCGAGGTCGACTCGCGCGGCGTGTCGGTCGAGCCCGGTGATTGCTACCTGCTGTGCTCCGACGGCATGTCGAACCATGTCGACCACGGCGACCTCGAGCGCTTGCTGGCGTCGACCTGGTATCGGCGCGCGCCGCAGGCGCTGGTCGACATGGCGAACCAGCGCGGCGGCGATGACAACATCACGGTCGTGGTGGTGATGGTGGCCAATGATGGAGACTGAGTGCGGGTCGCGATCCTCGATGACTACTTCGATACGCTGAGGACGTTGCCGTGCTTCGCGAAGCTCGCGGGGCACGACGTCACGGTGTGGAACGATCATGTCGAGGACGTCGGCGAGTTGGCGGCGCGGTTGAAGGACACCGAGGCGCTGGTGCTCATCCGCGAGCGCACGCAGATCCGCGCGCCGTTGATCGAGCGGCTGCCCGGGTTGAAGTTGATCAGCCAGCGCAGCGTGTACCCGCACATCGACGTCGCGGCGTGCACGCGCGCGGGCGTGGTGGTCTCGTCGAACCTGCACGGCGACACGCCGTCGTACGCCGCGGCGGAGCTGACCTGGGCGCTCGTCTTGGCGGCGATGCGGCAGCTCCCGGCGCAATCGTCGGCGTTGAGGAGCGGGCGCTGGCAGATCGGCGTCGGCTCGTCGGTGCGCGGCAAGACGCTGGGGGTGTACGGGTGGGGGCGGATCGGCGCGGTGGTCGCGGGCTACGGGCGCGCGTTCGGGATGGAGGTCGTCGTGTGGGCGCGACCGGAGTCGCGCGCGCGGGCGGCGGCGGACGGCTGGCGCGTGGCGGACTCGAAGGACGCGTTCTTCGCGGCGTGCGACGTCGTGTCGCTGCACATGCGGCTCGTCGACGCGACGCGCGGGATCGTCACGGCCGAGGATCTCGCGCGCATGAAGCCGAGCGCGTTGATCGTGAACACGAGCCGCGCGGGGTTGATCGCGCCGGGCGCGCTGGTCTCGGCCTTGCGCACGGGGCGGCCCGGGATGGCGGCGGTCGACGTCTTCGAGCGCGAGCCGATCACCGATCCGGCGTCGGAGCCGCTGCTCGCGATGGACAACGTCGTCGCGACCCCGCACATCGGGTACGTGTCGCGCGACGAGTACGATCTGCAGTTCAGCGACGTCTTCGATCAGATCAACGCGTTCGCGGCCGGGGCCCCCATCCACGTGGTCAACCCCGACGTCTTGAAGTGATCCGGTCACATTCTCCCGCCGGCATCCGTCAGGAGGTACAAGACGGACCCAAGGAGATGACGATGAAGACGTTCGTACTGGCCCTCGCGCTCGCGGCCGCCGCCTGCGGCGGCGCGCAGACCTCCAAGCCGACCGCGGAGCCCTCGGCGCCGCCCAAGGCCGCGGCGCCGCTCCAGATCAAGCTGACGACGATCTACGTCGACGATCAGGCCAAGGCGCTCGCGTTCTACACGGACGTGGTCGGCTTCGCGAAGAAGGACGACGTCACCAACGGGGGCTATCGCTGGCTCACGGTGACCGCGCCCGGCGACGCCGACGGCGGGCAGCTCCAGCTCGCGGCCAACGCCGATCCGAACGGCAAGGCGTATCAGGCGGCGCTGTTCGCGGCGCACCAGCCGGCGACGATGCTCTTCACCGACGACTGCAAGCGCGAGTACGAGCGCCTGAAGGCGAAGGGCGCCGCGTTCACGATGCCGCCCACCGACATCGGCTTCGCGGTGATCGCGCAGTTCGACGACACCGTCGGCAACCTCGTGCAGATCACGCAGCTGCACTGATTGTGACGAAATGTAGCGTTCGCGCCGCGCGCGGATCCGCGGCGCGATTCCGTGTCAGAGTGACGGGCCGATGTTGTCGCGACTGCTTCGCGCGTACCTCCGCCCGTACGGTCGCCCGCTGGCGATCATCGTCGTGCTCCAGCTCGCGAGCACGATCGCGAACCTGTACCTGCCGAGCCTGAACGGCGAGATCATCGATCGCGGCGTCGCGACCGGCGACGCCGGATACGTGCTGAGTCACGGCGCGCTGATGCTCGCGATCGCGGCGGTGCAGGTCGGCGCGGCGGTCGCCGCCGTGTACTTCGGCGCGCGGGTCGCGATGGCGTACGGGCGCGATCTGCGCGCCGCGATCTTCCATCACGTCGGGCGATTGTCGGCGCGCGAGGTCGGGAAGCTGGGCGCGCCGTCCTTGATCACGCGCACGACCAACGACGTGCAGCAGGTCCAGATGCTGGTCCTCATGAGCGTCACGATGTTCGTGATGGCGCCGATCATGTGCATCGGCGGCATCGTGATGGCGCTGCGCGAGGATCTCGATCTGTCGAGGCTGTTGCTCGTGTGCATCCCGGTCCTCGCGGGATCGATCGGCCTGATCATCTCGCGCATGGTGCCGAAGTTCCGCGCGATGCAGCCGAAGATCGACACCGTCAACCGCGTGCTGCGCGAGCAGATCACCGGCATGCGCGTGGTGCGCGCGTTCGTGCGCGAGCCGCGCGAGGGCGAGCGCTTCGAGGACGCGAACGCGGATCTGACCACGATCGCGCTCGGCGTCGGCCGCCTGCAGGCGCTGATGTGGCCGACCGTGCTCCTGATCTTCAACGCGTCGCAGATCGCGGTCTTGTGGTTCGGCGGTCACCGGATCGCCGAGGGCTCGCTCGAGGTCGGCGCGCTGTCCGCGTACCTGATCTATCTCTTGCAGATCCTGGTCGCGGTGATGATGTCGACCTTCTTGTCGATCATCATCCCGCGCGCCGCGGTGTGCGCCGAGCGCATCATGGAGGTGCTCGACACCGAGCCCGCGGTCGCGCCGCCGGCGGCGCCGATCGCGCCGGAGAAGACGACCGGCGTCGTCGAATTCCGGAACGTCGAGTACCGATATCCGGGCGCGACCGCGCCGGTGCTCAACGACCTGTCGTTCGTCGCCAAGCCGGGCGAGGTCACCGCGATCATCGGCTCGACCGGCGCGGGCAAGACGACCTTGCTCGAGCTGATCCCGCGCTTGTCGGATCCGACCGCGGGCACCGTGCTCGTCGACGGCGTCGACGTCAAGGCGCGCGAGCCCGAGGAGCTGTGGGCGCGGATCGGCATGGTGCCGCAGCGCTCGTACCTGTTCACCGGCACGGTCGCGTCGAACCTGCGCTTCGGCAAGCCCGACGCGACCGACGACGAGCTGTGGGCCGCGCTCGAGATCGCGCAGGGCGCCGACTTCGTGCGCGCGATGCCGCAGGGCCTCGACGCGCCGATCGCGCAGGGCGGCACCAACGTGTCGGGCGGGCAGCGGCAGCGCCTCGCGATCGCGCGCGCGTTGCTCCGCGCGCCGGGCGTGTTCCTGTTCGACGATTCGTTCTCGGCGCTCGATCTCGCGACCGAGGCGCGGCTGCGCAGCGCGCTCGTCCCGCGCACGCGCGAGGCGACCGTGATCGTCGTCGCGCAGCGGGTCGCGAGCATCCGCAACGCGCAGCAGATCCTCGTCCTCGACGGCGGCAAGCTGGTCGGGCGCGGCACGCACGACGAGCTCGTGCGCACCTGCCCGACGTATGCGGAGATCGTCGCGTCGCAGACGGAAGAGCAGGAGGTGGCGGCGTGAGTGAGCAGCCGAAGCCTGCCGCGCCGTCTCGTCCGGCGCCCATGATGCGCGGCCCGATGATGGCGGGCATGGCGCCGCCGCAGAAGGCGAAGACCTTCGGCGCGTCGGCGAAGCGGCTCTTGCGCCGGCTCGCGCCCGAGCGCGCGCTGATCGCGATCGTGCTCGTGCTCGCGGTCGCGGGCGTCACGCTGACCGTGAGCGGGCCGAAGGTGCTCGGCCGCGGCACCGACATCATCTTCCGCGGATATTTCGGCGCGAAGCTGCCCGCGAACGAGACGCGCGCGCAGGTCGTCGCCGACATGCGCGCGCACGGCAACGAGCGCACCGCGGAGCTGATCGATCGCATGGAGGTCGAGCCGGGCCACGGCATCGACTTCGACGCGCTCGGCGACGTGCTCGAGCTCGTCCTCTTCCTCTACATCGGCGCGTCGCTCTTCATGTGGCTGCAGGGCCACCTGCTCAACCACGTCGTGCAGCGGACGGTGCGGCGCCTGCGCACCGACGTCGAGCAGAAGCTCATGCGCGTCCCGCTCGCGTACTTCGACGGCCAGCCGCACGGCGAGATCCTGTCGCGCGTCACCAACGACATCGACAACGTCGCGATGGGGCTGCAGCAGGCGCTGTCGCAGATCCTGAACGCGCTGCTCACCGTGCTCGGCGTCTTGATCATGATGGTCTGGATCTCGCCGCTGCTCGCGCTGATCGCGCTGGTCACGGTGCCGCTGTCGGTCGTCGTGACCGCGAAGATCGGCAAGCGCGCGCAGAAGGGCTTCGTCGCGCAGTGGAAGCACGTCGGCGCGCTCAACGGTCAGATCGAAGAGGCCTTCACCGGCCACGCGCTCGTCAAGGTGTTCGGGCGGCGCGGGCAGATCGAGGATCGCTTCCGGAAGAAGAACGACGAGCTCTACGACGCCGGCTTCAAGGCGCAGTTCATCTCCAGCATCATCATGCCGGCGATCCAGTTCATCGGGAACCTGACCTACGTCGCGATCGCGGTGGTCGGCGGGCTGCGGGTCGCGACCGGCGCGATGCTGCTCGGCAGCGTGCAGGCGTTCATCCAGTACTCGCGGCAGTTCACGCAGCAGCTGTCGCAGCTCGCGTCGGTCGCGAGCGTCTTGCAGTCGGGCGTGGCGTCGGCGGAGCGCGTGTTCGAGGTGCTCGACAGCCCCGATCAATCTCCGGACCGAGCTTCGGAGGCGCTGCCGCCGGTCGTCACCGGCGAGGTCCGCTTCGACGACGTCAGCTTCCGCTACAAGCCGGACGTGCCGCTGATCGATCATCTCTCGCTGGTCGCGAAGCCGGGGCAGACGGTCGCGATCGTCGGGCCGACGGGCGCGGGCAAGACGACGCTCGTGAACCTCTTGATGCGCTTCTACGATCTCGACGGCGGCGCGATCCGCCTCGACGGCGCCGACATCGCGGCGATGCCGCGGCGCGAGCTGCGCGCGAAGATCGGCATGGTCTTGCAGGACACGTGGCTGTTCGGCGGGACGATCCGCGACAACATCCGCTACGGCAACTCGTCCGCGTCGGAGGACGAGCTGCTCGAGGCGTCGCGCGCGACGTACGTCGATCGGTTCGTGCGCGCGCTGCCGAAGGGCTACGACACCGTGATCGACGAGGAGTCGTCGAACCTGTCGGTCGGCGAGAAGCAGCTGATCACGATCGCGCGCGCGTTCCTCGCCGATCCCGCGATCCTGATCCTCGACGAGGCGACGTCGTCGGTCGACACCCGCACCGAGGTGCTCGTGCAGCACGCGATGGCGACCTTGCGCGCGCGGCGCACGAGCTTCGTGATCGCGCACCGGCTGTCGACGATCCGCGACGCGGATCTGATCTTGGTCATGGAGCACGGGCGCATCGTCGAGCAAGGCACGCACGAGGAGCTGCTCGCGCGCGGGGGTGCTTATCACGCGCTCTATCACGCGCAGTTCGCCGCGCCGGTGGCCGCCTAGTCCTTCGACTGCGGGCTCGCTGGCGCTCGCCCTTCGCTCAGGACGAACGGGATCAGACGGTGCGGAGCAGCGAGGTCAGCGAGACGTCGAGGGCGGGGGCGTCGGCGAGCATCGCGTCGATCGTCGAGGGGCCGAGGCGGAGGTCGCGGAGGTGGCGGCGGGTCGCGGCGAAGATGTCCTCGCGCGCGCGGTCGAGCCAGCGCGAGATCGTCGACGCGTGGACGTGGTAGAGCGCGGCGAGATCCTCGAGGCCGGCGCCGTCGCCGTAGTAGAGGCGCAGGATCGCGCGGATGCGCGAGGGCTGCGCGGCGATCGCGGCGCGCAGCGCGGCGCGGAGGTGCTCGTGATCGTCGGCGCGCGCGTGCGCGGCGGCGGGCGAGGTCGCGCTGTCGGCGAGCTGCGCGAGGCCGTCCTCGAGCGGGATCTCGCGGCTGTTGTCGCGCTTCGCGGTCATCGCCGTGCGCAGCGCGGCGACCCGCACGAAGCCGCCGAGCGGCCCGCGGCCGGCGTAGGTCGCGAGGCGCGGCGTGCGATCGTCGGGCGTGCCCATCAAGAGGCGCACGCGCACTTGCTGCATGATGTCGTCGGTGAACGCCGGGCTCGGATCGATCGCGCGCAGCGCGGGCAGGCACGCTTCGGTCAACAAGCGATCGAGCGACGCGAGCGCTTTCTCGTCGGAGGCCAAGCACGCGCGCGCGAGCTCGAGATCCGACTGACAGCTCGGATCCTCGGCGCGGATCGCGCGGGCGCCTGTCTCCTCCGTCAGCGGCACCCGGTGATGGTGCCGCGGCGCGCTTACTTCGGCAACACCGGCGTGAGCTTCCAGAGGTCCTGGTTCCCGGCCTCGGTCGACATGAAGTAGATCGTGCCGTCGGCGGACCAATCGGGCCAGGTCGAGATCTTCGCGCCATCGGTGAGCTGCGTGGTCGCGGTGCCGTCGGGGCGCACGATGAACAGGTTGCGCACGTCGGACGTCGCGTCGGGGAACCGCTGCCAGCCGCCGTTGCACCCGGCGACGATCCACGCGCCGTCGGGGGACCACGACGGCGACTCGCAGTCCATCTCGCCGTCGGTGACCTGGGTCTCGTCGCCGCCGTCGGCGTTCGCGACGAAGATGCGCCACGTGTCGCCGACCTGGCGCTGGAAGACGATGCGCTGGCCGTCGGACGACAGCTTCGGATAGCTGCCTTGCGTGACGCTCGTCATCTCGGTGCCGTCGGGGTGGACGGTCGAGATCATCCATTGCCCGCTCTGCTTGGCGTGGAACGCGAGCAGCTTGCCGTCGCGCGAGGCCGACAAGCCGCCGACCTCGGGCGCGGCGTCGGCGCGCACGACCACGGTGGTCGCGGCGTTGGCGGCGAGGCGCGTCGCGCGCACGATCTGGTAGTCGCCCATCGCGTTCGACACGTAGGCGAAGCCCTTGTCGCCGAGCCACGTCGCGTCGTACGCGAACGCGCGGCGCGACGAGTAGGTCGCGAGGCCGCGGCCGTCGGGGCGGATCGCGCTGATCGTCTCCTCGGCGAGCGTGCCGGTGTCCTGGCCGTCGGTGATCTGATTCGACCACGCGGTGAACAGGATCTGCTTGCCGTCGGGCGACGCGACCGGGCGGTTCTCGTTCGTGGTCGTCGTGGTGAGCTGCGTGAGCGCGCGCGCGGCGCCGGTCGCGGCGAGATCCGGCGACGGCGGCGGCGTGTCGGCTTGCGGCGCGGCCTCCTGCGCTTGGCCGCCGGCGTTCGCGGGCGCGCCGCCGTTCCACGCGTAGTTGCCGGGGACGCAGCTCGCGAGCGCTGCGGCGAAGAAGAAGGCGCGCATCACTCCTTCTCCTGCTGGCAGATCTTCTGCGGCGCGTTGCCGACGCCTTCGTGCGTGCACTCCCACGAGAACGGGCAGTCGCTGAAGCCGTCGCAGATCTTCGTGCAGTAGCCGATGTCGCCGGAGCCGACGTAGCAGGTGTTCGACGCGCAGTCGGAGTTCTCGCGGCAGGTCGCGCCGAAGTCGGCGCCGCCGTGCGACGGCTTCTTGTTCGCCTTGTGCTTGGGCGCGTCGTCGTCGTCGTCGTCGTCTCGATCTTCGTAGTTGCCGTCCTTGTCGACGGGGTGGCCGTTGACCGTATGGGTTTCGGACGTAGCGACCGTCTTGCTCTCGTGAGACTGCGTATTCGACTTGCCCATGAACGGCAGGTTCGGAAGGACGCAAGCGGCGAACGTGGTGGCGGCGATGGCGGCGATGAGCGCGAACCTCTGCATGACTCTGTTTCCTCTCGGGTGGTGCCCCCTGACGCGAGACCCGCTGGCGGTTTGCACGAAAAACGATAGATTCGCGGAAGAGTCGGGAATGACGGCGTGTCTGGACGAGGAGACCGTGCTCCTGGCGGCGATGGGGGCGCTTCCGGTGGATGGCCAGGCGGTCGTCGACGGGCACATCGACGAGTGCGCGACGTGCCGGCGCCTGCTGCTCCTGTGCGCGCGCGCGGGCGTCGGCGGGCGCGGGTCGATCGCGGAGACGATCGAGGAGCCGTACGTCGCGCGCGAGCGTCGCGAGCTGGCGCGGGGCGCGAGCGTGGATCGGTATCTCGTCTTGTCGAAGCTCGGCGCCGGCGCGATGGGCGTCGTGTACGCGGCGCACGATCCGGATCTCGATCGCAAGATCGCGCTCAAGGTGCTGCGATCCGCGGAGGACGCGCGGTGGTTGCGCGAAGGCCGCGCGGTCGCGCGCTTGTCGCACGCGAACGTGATCGCGGTGCACGACGTCGGCGTCGCGGACGGGCGCGCGTTCATCGTGATGGAGCTGGTCGATGGGGAGTCCGTCGATGCGTGGTTGGCTTCGGCGCGCGCGTGGAGAGAGGTGCTGCGCGTGTTCGTCGCGGCGGGGCGAGGCTTGGCGGCGGCGCACGCGGCGGGGATCGTGCACCGCGACTTCAAGCCGGCGAACGTGCTGATCGGAAGCGACGGGCGCGTGAAGGTCGGGGATTTCGGGTTGGCGACCGAGGAGCCGGGCAAGGGCACGGGCATGGCCCTTCGACGGGCTCAGGAGGGCACGGGGTTGGCGGGGACGCCGGCGTACATGGCGCCGGAGCAGCTCGACGGTGAGCCGGCGACCGCGGCGAGCGATCAGTTCTCGTTCGCGGTCGCGCTGTACGAGGGCATCTATGGATCGCGGCCGTTCGCGGGGGCGAACGTCGCCGAGATCCGCGCGGCGATCGCGCGCGGCGTCGCGGCGCCGGCGAAGGACGACGTGCCGGCGCGCGTGCGCGCGGCGCTCGATCGCGCGTTGGCCGCGGAGCCGGCGCGGCGGTTCGGATCGATCGACGAGCTGCTCGCCGCGATCGATCCGCCGGCGCGATCGCGGCGCGCGTGGATCGCGGCGCCGATCGTCGTGATGATGGGCGTCGCCGCGTTCGTGATGCTGCGGGGCGGAGGCGTGGCCGCGTGCAAGGTCTCGAGCGTCGGCGGCGCGTGGGACGCGCCGCGGCGCGCGGCGGTCGAGCGCGCGTTCGGCGCGGTGTCGCGGCCGTACGCGCACGACGCGCTGGTCGCGACCGAGCGCGCGCTCGACGCCTATTCGTCGACGTGGGCCGCCGCGGATCTCGCGAGCTGCGAGGCGAACGACGCGCCGGCGATCCGCGAGCAGAAGGCGGTGTGCCTCGACGAGCTGCGCCGCGAGCTCGACGGCTTCACGGGCTTGCTCGCCGCCGCCGACGAGGACCTCGTGCGGCGCGCGCCGCAGGCGGCCGCGAAGCTGACGCCGCCGTCGGCGTGCGCGGAGGCGATCGCGCGCGGGCGTCGGCAGCCGCAGGATCTGTCGATCCGCCTGCGCGTCGACGCCGCGGAGTCGCGGCTCGCGGGCGCGCGCGCGCTCCACATCGCGGGGCGCTATCGCGACGCGGTGAACGAAGCGCGCGCGGTGCTCGCCCAGGCGAAGACGCTCGGCTATCACCCGCTCGAAGCGGACGCGGGTCTCTTGCTCGGGCGCGCGCTGACGCAGCTCGGCTCCACCGACGAAGCCGAGCGCGCGCTCGCCGACGCGGCGCGCGCAGCGGAGGCGTCGCGCGACGACGTCGTCGCCGCCGACGCGCGGATCGAACGCGTCGGCGCGCTCGGCGTCGCCGGGCACGACGCGGCGCGCGGGCTCGAGCTGGTGCCCGACGCACAGGCCGCGCTCGATCGCCTCGGCGGCGACGGCATACGCCTCGCGCGCTTGCTCGACTACCGCGGCTCGCTCGCCAACCTCGCCGGTCACTACGAGGAGGCGGTCGCGCTGCACACGCAGGCGCTCGCGTTGCGCCGCGCGCTGCTCGCGCCCGACGACGATGCGATCTCGACGTCGCTGATGGATCTCGGCAGCTCGCTCGATCTCGCGGGCCGCCAGCGCGAGGCGCGCGCGATCTTCGACGACGCGCTGGCGCGGCGCGAGCGCTTGCTCGGGCGGAGTCATCCGGCGGTCGCCGACATCCTCACCGATCGTGGCGTCGTGTTCGCCGAGGCCGGCGACTTCGAGCACTCCGAAGCCGACTGGCGGCGCGCGCTCGCGATCCGCGAGGCGACGCTACCGCCCGATCACCCCGCGATCGGCGCGCTCTACATGAACCTCGCCGCCGACGCGCGCGATCAGCGCCGCTACGACGAGGCGATCGAGCTGTTCACGCGCGCGATCGCGATCGCGGAGCAGCACAGCCTGCGCGCCGACGCCGCGATCCGGCGCGGCGAGATCGCGCGCACGTACTTCGAGCAAGGTCGCTGCGACGACGCGGCGAACGCGCTCGCGCCCGCGCTCGACGCGCTCGCGGCGGAGCTCGGCGACACCCACCCGGACGTCGCGAACCTGCTCGGCATGTCCGCGCAGATCGACACCTGCCGCAAGCGGTTCGACGCGGCGATCGCGACGCTCGCGAAGGTGCGTGCGATCGACGAGCAGGCGCTGGGGCGCGAGCATCCGCGCGTCGCCAGCGACTGGGAGATGACCGGCGAGGTCTACACGCACGAGGACCAGGACGAGCAGGCGATCGTCGCGTACCGCGAGGCGCTGCGGATCAAGGAGAAGGCGCTCGGACCCGATCACCTCGATCTCGCGGCGACGCTCGACAACCTCGGCGATTCGCTCGCGCACCTGCGTCGCTGCGGCGAGGCGCTGCCGCTGTTCCAGCGCGCGCTCGCGATCGAGGAGAAGAGCTACGGCGTGACCTCCGCGCACCTCGCGTTCCCGCTGCGCGGCGTCGGCAACTGCCTCGCCGAGATCGGGCACGCCGACCTGGGGCGCGCCGCGTACGAGCGCGCGATCGCGCTCGACGGCTTCGACGAGCTCGGCGAGCTCGCGAAGGTGATGCGCGACGAGCTCAGTGACTTGCGACGGCCGCGGCGCGCGAAGGCTCCGGCAGGACCGTGACCTCGAGCTCGCGATCGCCGTCGTCGGAGCGGACGTGGATCGTGACCTTGCCGGGCTTGTGACCGACGACCAGGAACGAGGTCGCCGGCACCATCGAGACGTCGGTGTTGTCGAGGCGCGCGTCGAGGCGCGCGAGGTGCGCGGGCACGACGTCGGCGATCGCCGGGTCGGCGCTGGCGGCGGTCGCGCCGCGACACGGACCGCCGTCCCACTTCTCGCACGCGAACGCGATCGCGACGCCGTTCGACATCTCGAGCGTGCGCTCCTTGGTGTCGAGCCAACCGACGCGGCCGGGCGGCGGCGTCGACATCGCGTAGAGCGTGGGGTTGCAGGCGGCGACCAGCAAGAGCGCCAAGAGCGCGCCGAGCAGCGGGGCAGCGCTCGCCGGGGTCCCTGCCGAGCGCGAGCGAGGCGGGGTGGCGCCGCGGGGTAGCACCCGCTGCGGCAGGCGCGCGAGATCGATCGACCTCATGGGACCACCTCCACGTCGACGTTCGCGTGCAAGCCGAGCCCCTCGAGCACGACGCGCGCCTTGCCCGGCGTGCGCGCGACCAGGCGCCGGCGATCGGGCGCGCCGTCGGTGAGCAGCGCGATCTGCGGGCACGCGGCGCCGGCGTCGCACTCGACGGTCCAGGAGATGTCGCCCGCGCCGGCGAGCCGCTGCGCGCCGCCGAAGATCGCCGGCGTGATCCAGCGCGACTCGCCGCTGACGAGCTGGAGCGGCGCGGTCAGCTCTTCCGGAGCGTCGGTGCGCGCGAGCGACGCCATCGCGGTGAGGCGCGTCGGCGTCGCGACCCAGACGTGCACGAAGTCGATCACGGTGCCGTCGTCGGCGCTGATCAAGATCGGCGCGACGCCGGGCGAGATGCCGCGCAGGATGCCGCCGTCGTCGCCGACGACGTCCGGCCGTCCGGACATCACGCGCACGTCGGGCGTCGCGCTGCCCGCGATCTCGATGTCGACGTCGGGGCGCAGGCGTGCGCCGACGGCGAGCGGCGCGCCGGGCGCGAGGCTCTTGCAGCTCTGCTCACCGGCGTGACACTCGCGGAACAAGGCCGCTTGTCGGAACGCGCCGGTCGAGCCGCACGCGGCGAGCGCGGCGGCCGCGCTCGCGAGGGTTGTGGTTCGCATTTGCGAGGGGAACGCGGGCGGCGCGCCGCGCTTACGCGCTACGCTGCGCGCGCATGCGCTGGCTCGCGATTGCCGTGATTTGCGCCGCGTGCTCGAAGCACGAGCCCGCGCCGGCGAAGCACGAGCCTGCGCCGGCGACCCACACGGGGTGCGATCTCCCGGAGGTGCCGTCGAAGCTCCCGGCGCCCAAGCGGCTGGTCGCGATCGGCGATCTGCACGGCGACGCGAGCGCCGCACGCCGCGTCTTGCGGCTCGCGGGCGCGATCGACGATCACGACCAGTGGATCGGCGGCGAGCTCGTCGTCGTGCAGCTCGGCGACGTCCTCGATCGCGGCGACGGCGAGCAGGACATCTTGGATCTGTTCGCGCGCCTCGAGACCGACGCGCGCGCCGCCGGCGGCGGGTTCGTGCCGCTGCTCGGCAATCACGAGCTGATGAACGCGGCGGGCGACTTCCGCTACGTCACGCGCGGCGGCTTCGACGACTTCCGCGACGCGCCCGGCGTCGCCGACTCGCCGGTCGATGTCCACTTGCTGCCCGACGCGGCCCGCGCGCGCGCCGCCGAGCTGTTCCCGGGCGGGCCGTACGCGAAGCGGCTCGCGGGGCACAACACGATCGAGCAGATCGGCGACACGATCTTCGTGCACGGCGGCCTCGATCCGATGTGGGCGACGCGCATCGACGACGCGAACCGGAGCGCGCGCTGCTGGCTGGCGGGGCAGGGCCCGCAACCCGACGTGCTCACCGCCGACGACGGCCCGGTGTGGTCGCGCTTCTACGCGGGCGAGTCGGTCGACTGCAACGATCTCGCACGCGCGCTCGAGCTCGCGCACGCGAAGCGCATGGTGATCGCGCACACCGTGCAGCCGAACGGGATCAGCGCCGCGTGCGACGGACGCGTGTGGCGAATCGACGTCGGGCTCGCCGCGCTCTACGGCGGTCCGACCCAGGCGCTCGAGATTCGCGGCGACGACGTGCGCGTGCTGACCGCCAAGCCTTGACCGGTGTGGTCGGCGGCGCTACGCCTCCTGCTCATCCACAGGAGGGTCGACATGGGTCTCCACATCAACAGCATCGCGCCTGACTTCACGCAGGACTCCACCGAGGGCGAAATCCACTTCCACGAGTGGCTCGGCAAGAGCTGGGGCGTGCTGTTCTCGCACCCGCGCGACTTCACGCCGGTGTGCACGACCGAGCTCGGCCGCGCGTCGGCGCTCAAGTCCGAGTTCGATCGCCGCAACGTCAAGCTGCTCGCCGTCTCCGTCGACTCGGTCGCCGATCACAAGAAGTGGATCGGCGACATCGAGGAGACGCAGAAGGTGAAGCAGGCGTTCCCGATCCTAGGCGACGCGGACAAGAAGGTCTCGCTCCTCTACGACATGCTGCACCCCGAGGCGTCGGACACGTTCACCGTGCGCTCGGTGTTCTTCATCGATCCGAACAAGAAGATCCGCGCGATCATCACGTACCCGGCGTCGACCGGCCGCAACTTCGCCGAGATCCTCCGCGTGATCGATTCGCTGCAGCTCACCGACAACCACTCGGTCGCCACGCCGGCCGATTGGAAGGACGGCGACGAGGTCGTGATCGTGCCGTCGCTGCAGGATCCGCAGGTGCTCGCCCAGAAGTTCCCGAAGGGCTACAAGGCGATCAAGCCGTATCTGCGCATGACGCCGCAGCCAAACAAGCCGTGAGCTAGTCGCAGAAGGCGCGCTCGGCGTCGAGCGCGTCGGCGGGGATCTCGAGGGTCGTGCGCGACCACGAGCCCCACACGTTGTCCCAGAAGCGCGACCACGTGAGGGGATCGCGCGTCGAGGCGCGCAGCTCGGCGAGCGCGCCGCACGTCAGCGCGCGGCGCGCGGCGCGGATCTCGGCGGTCGGCACGCCGCCGACGGGAGAGGGATCGTCGTGCGCGGGATCGGCGACGTCGGCGAGCGTCCACCACCACGGCAGCTGCTTCTCGTGGCCGACGCCGCCGGTGCCGAACGGCGTGATGCGCGCGCCGAGCGGGTTGGCGAGGCCGAGCGTGTCGACGACGAGGCCGTCGAGCGGCGCGACGGCGCCGCCGGTGCCGAGGCGGCCGACGACGTAGACGATCGGCTCGGTGCGCGCGGGATCGATCGGCAGGATCCAGCCGGCCTCGTACACGAGCGCGGGGCGATGCGCGCGGAGGGCGTCGGCGACCAAGGTCGAGCCCGGCGCGTCGGCGGCGATGAACGGCGCGTCGTCGATCGGATTCGCCTCGCCGAGGTGCGCGACGTACGCGACGCGCTCGTCGCCGACCTTGCCGGCGATCGTGTGGCGGCGGCCGTCGCCGCGCCACGCGGCGATCGCGATCGCCCACGCGAGCACGATCGCGAGGCCGGGCGCGGTCGCGCGCTCGAGCGGCGCCGCGGCGATCGGCGCGAGCGCGAGGAAGAGCGCGGGCAAGAGCAGGCGCGCGTGCATGAAGTCGCCGCCGACGCGGACGATGTAGAGCGCGCACGCGAGCGCGCACGCGACCGGCGTGATCGCGACGAGCGTGATCGATCGGCGCGCGCGCCGCGCGACGATCGCGAAGACGCCGAGCGGGACGAACAAGAGATACGGCACGAACAGATCGGCGGCGTACTCGGCGCCGCGGACCCAGCGCGCTCCGCCCGCCGATTTCGCGAGCGCGGGCAGCGGCACCAGCGTGCCGTAGTAGCCGGCGCGGAACAGCTCGTACGCGAGCGGCAGCGCGGCGGCGGCGCACGCGAGCGCGATCGCGCGGCGCCGCGACGGACGCGCGAGGCGATGCGCGGCGATCGCGAAGCCGATCGAGACGAGCGCGAGCTCGGGGCGCACGAGCGGTCCGAGCCCGATGACGGTCGCCGCGATCCACGCGCTCGGCGGCGTGACCAGGATCCACGTCACGCACGCGAGCCACGCGAACACGAGCCCGGTCTCGAGGCCCGAGGTCGCGAAGTCCCAGCACGGCGGCAACGCGACGATCACGAGCGCGCCCGCGGGCACGATCGGGCCCGCCCATCCGCGCGCGCGGTGCCGCCGTCGCGCCGCGTCGATCGCGATCGCGAGCCCGCCGACCGCGAGCACGCCGCCCAGCGCGACCGCGACGTGCGCGACGTCGGCGCGCGTGACGAACGCGACGCCCGCGACCAACCACGTCCACAGCGGGCTCGTGCACGCCTCGGCCCGCTCGTGCGCGTTGAAGACGGGCCCGTGCCCCGCGAGGATCTGGCGCGCGGTGCGCACGACGATCAAGCCGTCGTCGGAGATCCAGCGCCGCGCGTACGCGAGCGCCGCGTACACGGCGAGCGTCGCGACGATCGTGGCCGTCGTCACGCGCGTGGCCCTCGACATGGACCACGCTAGCAGCGCCGCGCGCGCGCTCTACGACGCGCGCGACCGTTGCCGAAGACTGACGAGCGGCGCGATGCGCGCTACTTCAGCTGGTCAGCCGCGCCGTCTTTCGCGGCGGGCTTCGCGGGCGCCGGCGCGGGCGTCGGGGCAGGCGCGGGCGTCGTCGTCGCCGCGGGCGTGACGGTCGTCGTCGACGGCGGCGGCGTCGCGGGCTGGGGCCGCGGCTGCGCCTCCTTCACCGGGCACACGAACGGCGCCGGGTTGTCGGGATCGGCGCGCTCCTTCACGACGAAGCCGACCGCCGCGTCACCCGCGGCGGCGAGCACGTCGAAGGCGCTCTCGGGCACGCCGCGCATCACGAGCCGCGCCTTGACCGCGGCCGCTTCCTTCTGCGCCTCGCCCTGGTTCTTCGCGCCGACCGCGATGATCCAGTGCGTGATCTCCGGGTGCTGCAGCATCACGAGCGCCGCTTGATCGATGATCAGCTGGCCGCCGTGATCGAGCGCGCCGCGCGCGAACGACGGCTGCCGCAAGAACGTGAGGCGATCGCCCTCGAGGTTCGCGATCTGCACGCCGCCCGAGTCGGGGCAGCCGTCCCAGTCGTCGATGCCGTTGATCGTCTCGGCCTCGGCCGGGCACTTGTCGGCGCCGTCGGCCACGCCGTCGTGATCGCCGTCGGTCTCCGGGCAGCCGTCGTCGTCGGCGATGCCGTCCTTGTCCTCGGGGCACACCGGGCACTTGTCCGACGAATCGGGCACGCCGTCGGCGTCGTTGTCGGCGTCGGGGCAGCCGTCCCAGTCCTCGAAGCCGTCCTGATCCTCTTCCTTGTCCGGGCACGAGTCGGCCGAGTCCATCACGCCGTCGCCGTCGGAGTCGCGCTTGTCGGCGGGGCAGCCGTCCTTCTCGAACGGCGGCTTGCCGTCTTCCTTGTCCATCGGGCAGCGATCGTCGAGATCCGCGATGCCGTCGCCGTCGTTGTCGAGCTCGGGGCAGCCGTCGTCGTCTTCGAAGCCGTCGTGGTCCTCGGACTTGTCGGGGCACTTGTCTTCGTTGTCGCTGACGCCGTCGCCGTCGTTGTCGTCGTCGGGACAACCGTCGTCGTCCATGTAGCCGTCTTTGTCCTCGGCGACGAGCGGGCAGCGATCCTTGTTGTTGGCGACGCCGTCGCCGTCGGAGTCGCGCGTGTCCGGCGCGTAGCCGATCGAGAGGAAGCCGCGGAAGTCGGGCGAGCCGATGCCCTTGAACAAGCCACCGCCCGCGCCGACCGCGACCGCGACCGACTTGGTCGCGAGCACGCGGATGCCGCCGGCGCCTTCGGTCGGCGACGCGTCGAGCGAGAAGTCGAAGCCGGTGCGGCCGAAGACCTCACCGACGACCTGGAACGTCGGCGTGATGCTGTAGCCGGCGGCGACGCCCCACGTGAGCTGCTCGCCGACCGTCGACGCGTAGATCTCGTGCGGCTTGCGCAGCAAGATGCCGAGGTTGCCGCCGGCGGAGATCGCGCCGTCGGTCGAGCGCCACTGCACCGCGCCGACCGCGCGCAGGGTCGGGTAGCTATCACCCGTGTAGTCGCTGCCCGACGAGCCGGAGCCGAACCGCGACGGCAACGTGAGCCCGCCGATCGCGGCGAGCCGGATCTGGCCCGACTCGAGCAAGCGGTCCTTCACCTCGAGGCGCAGATCGCCGACGCCGCTGGTCTGCATGCGCGTCATCGCGGCCTGCGCGGTGTCGGGGTTCAAGCCGTCGCCCGCCATCGAGAGGATCACGGGCAGCATCGCGCCGACCTGGATCTTGTCGCTGATGCCGTACGCGCCCGAGAGCTGGGCGCCGAGCACCGACGACACGACGCGCGTGCGCGTCGTCGTGATCATGTCCTGCGTGTTGTCGACGTTGTAGATCGTGAACGGGTTGGTCAGGAACGTGACCATCGCGTCGAACGAGACCTGGCTCTTCGCCGCGGTGTCGGCGTCGTTGACCGAGAAGAACGTCTTCGGTCCGACGCTGTAGTCGAACAGCTGCACGTCGATCGCCGGGTCGTACGGCGGCTTCGACTGCGCGTGCGCGCGCGACGCGAAGCCAACAACAGCGCATACGATGACGACGGCGCGGGTCCCCGAAGAGCGCATCGACGACGATGGTACGACGAGACGCTGTCGGTTTGGAACGGGGCCGGGCCGTCCTACACGGGCCTACTTGGGCAGCTTGAAGTCGAAGGTCCAGACGACGACCGACGAGACCGGCCGGTCGTGGTCGTCGAGCGCGGGGTCGAACTGGATCTCGGCGGCGCGCGAGAGCGCGAGCTCGTCGAGGCCGTGGCCCAACGTGTTCAAGAGCTTCTTGGCGACGACCTTGCCGGTCGCGTCGACGACGAGCCGGACGCGAATCGTCCCCTCGATCCCGAGCTGGCGCGCCTCGGGTGGGTAGTCGGCGCCGGCTCCGAAGTACGAGTAGTCGCCGCGCGGCATCGCGCGCTTCTTGATCGCGGCGATCGAGACCGGCGCGGGCGCCGAGCCGCTACCCGATGCTTCACCCGAGCCGCCGCCGGTGCCCTTGCCGGTGCCGCCGGTGCCGGTGCCGTGCGCGACCGGGATCGCGATCCCGCCGGTCGGACCCTCGGGCAGCTTGTACGCGTCGCTGCCGCCGCCGACGTTCGACGGATCGGGCGGCGTGTCGTCGGGCGGCGGCGGCTCGTGCGGTGGTTGCGGTTGCTCGGGCGCGCGCGGCTGCTCGTGCGCGACCACGTGATGCGAAGGCGGCGGCGGCGGCGCGGTCTTGTCGGGCGGCGGCGGGACCGGCGGCGGCTTGA
This sequence comes from Kofleriaceae bacterium, assembly GCA_035493675.1. Taxonomy (GTDB): domain Bacteria; phylum Myxococcota_A; class Polyangia; order Haliangiales; family Haliangiaceae; genus JAIOQA01. The sequence continues at coordinate 27,510 of DATJIA010000335.1, forward strand.
TCTCCGGCAGCTTCACCGGCGGCGGAGGAGGCGGCGGCGGCGTGTCGTCGAGCTCGATCTGCTCGGGCGGCGGCGTCGGCGGATGACGACGCGCCCAGGTGCCGGCGACGTCGAGGATCGTGAGCAGCGCGATGTGCACGAGGACCGTGCCGAGCAGGATCGTCTCGAGCTGTCCTCGCTTCGCGCGCATCATTCCTTCGTCGGTAGCGGGGCGTTCTCGAGCGCGATCTTCTGGACCTTCGCCGCCTTCACGACGTCGATCGCGTGCATGATGTCGCGGTACGCGGCGCCGCCGTCGCCGGTGATCACCGCGCGCGACTCGGGCATGTCCTTCGCGATGTCGGCGATCTTCGCCGACGCCGCGGCCGCGTCGTCGTACTTGGTGCCGTTGACGTAGAGCGCGCCCTGCTTGTCGACGGTCACGCGCAAGGTCGTCTTCACCTCGGAGCCGGTCGCGGCCTTCGGCTTGTCGACGACGATCCCGCGCGCGACGATCAAGCGCGCGGTCACCAGGAAGATCACGAGCAGCACGAGCGCGACGTCGACGAACGGCGTCACGTTGATGTCGGTGATCGAGTCGTCGTCGTCGTCGTGGTAGAGGCTGCCGCCCGCCATCACGCCCCCTTGTGCTCGCGCGCGTGCGCGAACGACAGCACCGCGTGCGCGGTCTCGTCGGCGCCGCCGAGGATGACCTTCAGCCGGCGCTGGAAGAAGTTGTACGCGACGACCGCGGGGATCGCGACGAGCAGGCCGACCGCGGTCGCGACCAGCGCCTGCGACAGGCCCTTCATCACGCCCGAGGCGTCGGCGGCGGCGCCGGTCAGATCGTTCAGCTCCTTGATCACGCCGAGCACGGTGCCGAACAAGCCGACGAACGGGACGTTGTTGCCGAGGGTGCCGAGGACGATCAGGTTGCGCTCGGCCTCCTTCTTCCACTTCGCGCGCTCGGCGTGCATCGCCTCGGCGATCGCGGCGGTGCCGCGGCCGACCTCGTCGAGGCCGCGCAGCGCGACGAGGATCGGGATCGCCGCCGACTGCGCGTACTTCTTCTTCACGTGCTCGAGCTCGTCGCGCTCGAACGCGCCGCGCAGCTCGCGCGTGAAGGTCTCGGTGTCGGTGTCGCGCGCGCGGAACCACAGCGCGCGATCGATCATCACGCCGATCGAGAGGATCGAGAGCGCGACGAGGAGCCACAGCACCCACTCGGCGCCGAGCATGGCGAAGTCGACGAAGAATTTGGTCAAGTCCATGAGTCGGTCTCGGCTTTCATGATCTCGCGCAGGACCGCGGTCGCGTAGGCGCCCGCGGGAAGCGTGAAGGATACGACCATCGCGTCGGGCGGCTCGGCGATCGCGCGCGCGTCCTCGACGAGGTTCGCGATCGCGCGGCGCGTGCCGAACGCGAGCTCGCCGGCGGGGCGGAACGACTCGAGCGTCATCTGCGCGTCGTCGAGCACGGCCTGCTCGCGAAGCCCCGCGGTCGTGCCCTCGGCGGCGGCGCGCAGCTTCCAGCCGAACATCGGGCCGGTCACGACGCACTCGCCGGAGGCCACGCGCGCTTCGTCGGCGGATGGATCGGTCGTCGAGAACTGGCCGCCGCTCGCGCGCTTCTCGAGCCAGTCGCCGTCGATCACGCGGCGCACGAGGCCGTCGTCGACGCGCCGGCGGAGCCAGTCGTTGAACAGCTCCGATTGCACCGACGAGATCAGCAGGCGCTTCTCGCGATCGTGGACGCGGAGCTCGCCCTTCAGGACCGATCTCCCGCGCGACGCGTTGTCGCCGTCGCGCCCGAAGCGCTGCTCGCCGTACCAGTTGAGCGCGCCCGGCGGCTCCGCGAGCACGCGCAAGACCTGCGCCGCGCGCGCAGCCGCGTCGCCGTCGACGCCGCGCACGCGCAAGACGAACCGATTGCCGCGCAGGTGCCCGGCCTTGAGCTTGTTGCCGTGGCGCTTCGCGGCGAGCACCTTCACGCCCGGCAGATCGAGCGCGAGCGCCGCCTCGGGCGTCGCCGGGTGCGGCAGCGACAACCACTGCCGCGTCACCGCGCGCTTGTCCTTCATCCCGGCCCAGCCGACGTCGCGCGCGCGCACGCCGAGCGCGTCGGCGATCGCGCCGGCGGCGTTCGGCGTCGCGAGATCGCGCTTCTCGATCCAGACATACGTGTGCTCGCCGGCGCCCGACGGCTCGTAGGCCGGGACCTCCTCGACGACGAAATCCTCGGGCGTGTCGCGGAGGCGGCCGCCGGTCCCCGGCACGTCGGCGGTCAGGTACGGCAGCGCCACCGACGTACTCTGTCATGGGGGACGGCTTTTGCTACAGTGGTCCTCGCCGGGATTCGAGGATCACGATGAAGCGCCTCATCCCGTTCGACGATCTCAGCCGCCGCTCGGGGCGCTCCCCCGGCTCCTCGCTGCGCTCGGCTCGGCGCTTCGCGTCGCTCCGCGCCTCGGGCCTGCCCCTCTTCGCGGCGGCATGCCTTGCCGCCTGCGGTGGCCGCTATCACGCGGACACGCCGACTCCGGCGGCGAAGGACGAAGCTCCGCGCGGCGTCGAGGCGGCCGCGCTGCCGTACAAGATCCTCGACGCGCGCACCGGCCACGAGATCAGCGAGGCCGACTTCTGGGCGCGGGTCGGCGCCGCGCGCGCGGTGTGCGTCGGCGAGGAGCACCCGAACCCGCACCATCACTGGGCGCAGCTGCAGGTCATCTCGCACCTCGCGACGCGCACCGGTCCGTTCGCGGTCGGGATGGAGATGGTGCAGCGTCCGTTCCAGGGCGTGCTCGACGACTACGCGGCGAAGACGATCGACGACGACGCGATGACCGCGCGCACCGGCTGGGAGGATCGCTGGGGCTACGACTTCAAGCTCTATCGGCCGCTCTTGCACGTCGTGCGCGATCACGGCGGCGCGCTGATCGCGCTGAACGCGTCGAAGGAGCTGGTGAAGCGGGTCTCGCACGAGGGGCTCGACAAGTTGACCCCCGACGAGCGCGCGCAGTTGCCCGAGCTCGATCTAGAGAACGCGGCGCACCGCGCGTGGTTCGACGGCGTGATGGCGGAGATGGGCGGCACGATGCACGGCGACAAGGACGGCGATGGGCCGAAAGAAGAAGACAAGGCCGCCGCCGATCGCATGTACAGCGTGCAGGTCCTGTGGGACGAGTCGATGGCCGACGGCGCGGCGAAGTGGCTCGGCACCGATCGCGCGAAGGAGATCGTGATCCTCGCCGGCGACGGCCACTGCCACGACAGCGCGATCGTCGGACGCCTCAAGCGCCGCGGCGTCGCCGAGTCGATCTCGATCCGTCCCGTGATCGACGACGGCCAGGGCGACGTCGCCGAGATCCTCGCGACGCCGATGAACGACTACCTGTTCGTGATGAGCATGCCCAAGTGACCGGCCCGCTCTTGCGCTAACGTCGAGTGCGGGAGGACCGCATGGCCGAGCCGAGGGACTTCGATCCGCTCGCCGCGACCGCCGCGAGCGGGGCGGGCGACGTGTCCGCGACCGACGCGACGATGGCGAGCGACGCACGCGGCGACGTCTCCAGCACCGACGCGACGCTCGCGAGCGGCTCCGGCGGCGCGCCGACCGAGCGCGGGCCCGTGCTCGCGCGCGGCGGCGACTATCCCGAGCTGCTCACCGTCGAGCCGCGCCACTACGTGATCGAGCGCGAGCTCGCGCGCGGCGGCATGGGGCGCATCCTGGTCGCGCGCGATCGCCGGCTGGGCCGCACGGTCGCGCTCAAGGAGCTGCTGTCCGGATCGCATGCGCTGCACGCGCGCTTCGAGCGCGAGGCGCGCATCACCTCGCGGCTCCAACACCCCGGCATCGTCCCCGTGATCGAGGCCGGCAAGTGGCCCGGCGGCGAGCCGTTCTACGCGATGAAGCTCGTCGCCGGCCGCCCGCTCGACGACGTGATCGCCGAGGCGAAGACGCTGCGCGATCGCCTCGCGCTCCTGCCCGCGATCCTCGCCGCGTGCGACGCGCTCGCCTACGCGCACAGCGAGCGGGTGATCCATCGCGATCTCAAGCCCGCCAACGTGCTGGTCGGCGATTTCGGCGAGACCGTCGTGATCGATTGGGGCCTCGCCAAGGACCTCGCCGCCGACGAGCCCGAGCTGCCCGAGGCGACGCCGTACCGCGCGAGCGGCAAGGCCGACGATCGCACCGTCGCCGGCGCGGTGCTCGGCACGCCCGCGTACATGCCGCCCGAGCAGGCCCGCGGCGAGCCCGCCGACGCGCGCGCCGACGTCTACGCGCTCGGCGCGATCCTCTACCTCGCGCTGAGCGGCAAGCGGCCCTACCCGCAGCAGACGCTCGACGCGCTGCTCGCCGCGCTCGAGGCCGGGCCGCCCGCGCCGCTGGCCTCGGTCGCGCCGGAGGTGCCCGCCGATCTCGCCGCGATCGTTGACCAGGCGATGGCGCACGATCCGAAGGATCGCTACCCGACCGCCCGCGAGCTCACCGCCGACCTCAAGCGCTTCCAGACCGGCCAGCTGGTCGGCGTCCACCGCTACACGACCTGGCAGCTGGTCAAGCGGTGGGCGCGCCGGCACCGCGCGCCGCTGACGATCGCGGGCCTCGCCGCGCTGATCATGCTCGCGCTGGTCGTCGTCGGGGTGCGCCGGATCATGGCCGAGCGCGATCGCGCCGAGCACGAGCGCGCGACCGCGGACCACAGCCGCGTCGCCGCCGAGGACCTGATCGACTTCATGATGTTCGAGCTGCACGACAAGCTGCAGGCGATCGGCCGCCTCGATCTCTTCGACTCGGTCGCGCACAAGGCGCTGCGGTACTACGACGACAACCCGAGCGCGCAGGCCGACGCGGCCGCGCGCCGCCGCCGCGCCGCCGCGCAGCGCTCGATCGGCGACGTCCTGTACGCGCGCGGCGATCTCGCGGGCGCGCGCACGCGCTACCAGGCCGCGATCGATCTGATCGGCGCGCAGCCGCTCGCCGACGAGGATCGCGGGCGCGTCTACCTGGCCGCGCGGCACAGCGAGATCGAGCTGAGCGTCAAGCACGGCGATCCCGACGCGGCGAGCAAGGCCTACGCCGCGCTGGTGGCGGAGCTCGATCGCGATCCGCGCCGCGACGACTGGCTCGAGGAGGCGCGCTCGGTGACGACCTTCCGGCTCGGCGTCGCGCTGCACGGGCTCGGCAGGGAGCGCGACGCCAAGGTCGCGCTCGCCCGCTCGGTCGAGATCGATCGACGGCGGCTCGCCGCGCACGAGACGCCGGCCACGCTCGACACCCTCGAGAGCTCGCTCAGCCGCTACGGCGAGACCCAGCTCGCGCTCGGCGAGCTCGACGCCGCGCAGGCGTCGTTCGAGGAATCGCTGCGGCTGGCGGCGCAGCTGGTCGCGCGATCGCCGAACGACGCCGATCGCCTGCACTCGCTCGCGATCGCGGAGTTCAAGCTCGGCGAGCTCGCCGAGCGCCGCAAGGATCTGAAGGCCGCGCGCACCCACTACGAGCGCGCCCGCGACGACGGCCTGCGCCTCACCCAGATCGACGCGTCGAATCTGCAGTGGCAGGATCTGGTCTCGACCACGCACTCGAAGATCGGCGACATGCAGCAGGAGCTCGGCGACGCCAAGGCGGCGGCCGACGAGTTCCGGCGCTACCTCGAGATGGCGCAGGCCGCGGCCGCGGCGGATCCGTCGAACCAGGAGCGCCGGCGCGCGCTCGCGCTCGCGTACGTGCGCACCGGACAGGCCAAGCTCGCCGCCCACGATCGCGCCGGTGCCATCGCCGATTATCGGCGCTCGATCGAGATCGAGGAGCAACGCCTCGCCGGTGGCGTCGCGCCCGACATCTTCCTCGACCTCGGGTGGACGCACCGGCAGCTCGGCTTCCTCGCCGCCGAGGACAAGGACGACGCCGGCGCCGTCCGCGAGTTCCAGGCGAGCATCGACGCCGGCACCAAGCTGCTCGCGACCGCGCCGTCCAATCCCGACTTCATGATCGCCCTGACCGAGGATCGCTACTTCCTCGGCAAGCATCACGAGGATCGCGCGCGCTACGACGACGCGATCGCGACCTACCGCGCGTGCATCGCCGACCTCGGCGCGCTCCCTCGCGGCGACGGCAAGCAGAACGCATCCGTGAAGAACGCGCAGTCCGACGCCGACAACCTGTGGGAGGCGATCGCGCGCGTCGAGCTCGCCGCCCACCGCCCCGCCGAGGCGATCGCGGCGCTGAACGAGGCGATGGCCTTGACCGAGATCCTCGTCCGCGATCACCCCGACGAGAGCTTCCGGCACGACAACGCGACCCAGCCCGAGAAGCTCGGCGACGCGCTGCTCGCCCAGGGCGATCGCGCCGGCGCGCGCGCCGCCTACCAGCGATCGATCGACGAGTACGTCGCGACCAAGGACGACGCGGCGGCGGCGGCCGTCCGCAAGAAGCTACTCGCCGTGCGGTAGCGCGCTGCCCGGCTTGGGCGCGTGCTCGTCCTTGACCATGCGCAGGTACAAGGTCGCCTTCTGGTTCTTGGGATCGCGCGCGATCACCTCGTTCCACTCGGCGACCGCCTCCTCGCGACGGCCGAGCGAGAACAAGACGACGCCGAGGTTGATGCGCGCGGGCAGGTAGTCGGGCTTCAAGCGCTTGGCGTGCTCGAACTCCGCCGCCGCCGCGTTGTGCATGCCCATGTCGCGATAGACGTTGCCGAGCCGCACGCGCAGATCGACGAAGTCGGGGCACAGATCGAGCGCCTTCGAGTACTCGCGCACGCCCTCGTCGTACATGCCCATGCCCGCGTACGCCGCGCCGAGGTCGGCGTGCATGTTGGCGAGCTTGCCGCGCGCGAACGGATCGAGCGAGCGCGGTTGCTGATAGCTGTTCGAGATCACGCGCGAGTAGACCTCGCGCGCCTTGTCGTACTTGCCGCGATCGTTGTACGTGACCGAGAGGTTCAGCGCGGCTTCGGTGTAGTTGGGGTTGATCCTGAGCGCGGCCTCGAACGCTTCCTCCGCGTCTTGGAAGCGGCCCTGCGCGTGATAGATGACGCCGAGCATGTTGAACACGTCGGGGAAGGTCGGTCGGATCGCGACCGCCTGCGCGAGGTACGGCTCCGCCTTGTCGTACTCGTTGGCGTGGTAGTGCTCGCGGCCCAACGTGATGAGCTGCTGGAGGCGCTCGGACATGCGCCGATACTAGCTCACTGGGGTGTCGCGGGAGACGCCGGAGCAGCGGCGGGCAAGGCGGCGATCGCCGCCTTCGCATCCGACGCGCGACCGCTCGCGGGGAAGCGCGTCACGAGATCGCCCCACGTCGCGCGCGCGCGGTCGGGCATCTGGACCTTCGCGTAGGCCTTGCCGAGCAGCCACAGCGCCTCTTCGTCGTAACCGACGTTCGGGTAGCGCTCGAGCAAGCGGCGCAGGCGCAGCACGGTGCCCATCGGCTTGTCCTTGTCCCAGTAATAGTGCGCGACGTACCACTCGTGCGCGGCGAGCCGGCGCCCGACCTCGGCGAGGATCTTGTCGGCCTCTTTGCGGTACGGCGAGTCGGGGTACTTCTCGACGAAGCGCCGCAGCTCTTCCTCGGCGTCCTCGACCGGAGATTGATCCTTCTCGTACGACGGCGGCATCAGCCAGAAGTCGCCGGGCAGCTGCTCGTAGAAGGCCTGCCCGATCTTGAACGACGCGTAGCCGTTCACGACCATCTCGTGGGTCGGGTGGAACTTGATGAAGAGCTTGTAGGCGTCGATCGCCTCCAGGTACTCCTCGGCGCCGTACTCCGCGTCGGCGAGGCGGAGCTCGGCGAGCACCGCGTACTTCGAGTACGGGAAGCGGCTCTTGATGAAGGAGAAGTACTTGACCGCCTGGATCCAGTTCTTCTCCTTCAGCGCGTCCATGCCCTTGTCGTAATTCTTCTGGGCCGAGACGGAGTAGTTCACGCCGGCCTGCTGGTCCTTGCCGAGAGGACCGCACGCGCCGAGCGCCAAGAGGATGATGAGAACAGAGCGTGGAATCATGGGGATGCCGCGCAAACGGAGCATTGCATACACCGGCGGGTCCGGAACCTCAAGGCTTGGACTACGGCGGCGGTTTCGCGGTTGCTTCGCGGAGTTGGTATGATCGCCGGGATGACTGCTGCGCCGGGGGGCGCGCGGCTGGGCGAGATCCTGGTCGAGATCGCGGGTCTGTCCCCAGCAGACCTCGCGCGCGGGCTGGCGCTCGCCCGCAGCGAGAAGGTGCGGCTCGGCACCGCGTTGATCGCCCTCGGGCTGGCGAGCTCCGACGACGTCGCGACCGCGCTCGCGCAGCAGCAGGGCGTGGTCGCGGCGCGCGACAAGCACCTCGACTCGATCGTCGCCGAGACGCGCGCGCTGGTGCCGGCGAAGATCGCGCAGCGGCTGTGCGCGATCCCGGTCGGCGTCGTGCGCGGCGAGCCGCCCGAGTTGGTCGTCGCGATGCGCGATCCTCTCGACCAGGCCGCGATCGACGAGCTCGCGCGCGTGACCGGCTATCGGATCCGTCCCGCGGTCGCGAGCGAAGGGCGCCTGCGCGATCTCGTCGATGCGCTGAAGGACGAGCCGGCGGTGCAGGCGCCGCGGCCGAAGTCGCCGTCGCAGATGCCGATGATCGACATCACGCCGGTGCCCGCGGCGCTGCCCGCGCCGCTCTTGCCGGCGTCGTTCGGGCCCGCGCTCGAGCCGGCCGAGGAGATCCCGCTGCCCGATCCGTCGCGCATCCCGACGCCGGCCCCGCACGCGTCGCGCGACGTGATCGTCTCGACCAACGACCTCGAGCTGGTCGACGTCCCGCGCGCGCGCCGGCTCTCGCAACAACCGACCCTCGGCGCGCAGCCGTCGCGCTTGCCGCCGGTGGTCGCCAAGGCCGCGCCGGTCGGCGGCGCGATCCTCGACGAGAAGCCGTCGGGCGGCGGCGTCGGGATCCCCAAGATCCTCGTGCAGCTGCTCGGGCTCGGCGTCGCGATCGCGGTCGGCTACGTCGCGTATCAGTGGTCGCAGGGCGCGTTCTCCGACGACGAGCCGATCACCGGCCCGGCGGTGCACGGCCAGTTCCACAGCGATCGGCTCGGCGTCACGATGCGCCTCACCGGCTCGTGGCACGAGAGCCCCGACGGGATCGGCGCCGGGAGGCTGCCGATGATGGGCGACTCGACCCGCGCCGACGCGTTCCTGCGCGGCGACAGCGCGAGCCATCCCGACAAGGCGCTCATCATCATGCGCGTGACCCAGGCCGGCGCCTTCGCGCAGGTCGATCACGACAACTTCATGACCCTCCTGCGCTCGATGGAGGAGGGCTCGTCGCAGATGTCGAACGAGATGTTCACGCTCGACGGCAAGCTGGCGTGCCGCGAGAGCTCGCTCGGCGCGTCGCCGCTCGGCATCTGCAGCGGCAAGGGCGAGGTCTTGAGCACCGACTACGACATCGACTTCTTCCTGTGGATGCCGACCGCCGACGACGCGCTGATCGCGGTGTGGTTCGATCGCGATCGCGACGAGACCGAGGCGATGGCGCTCGTGCGTTCCATCCAGCTCGATTAGACTGCGGCGCATGAAGCGCGCGTTCTTGATCGCCGTGGTCGCAGGTTTCGGCGCCTCGTGTGGCGGATCCCAGAAGCCGCAGGTGACGATCGATCCGCCGCCGGCGCCGTCGACGCGCGCGACCCTGGTGGGGCCCCTGTGCCAGAGCGGGCAGACCTGCACGTGCCGCGACGAGGGCGCGGCCGCCGACGGCGGCGCGGGCGAGCCGGGCGAGGGCGTGAAGCGCTTCGAGGTCCGCGTCGGTCCGGCCGCCAACGCGATCTGGGTGACGCTCGACGACATGGTGCTCTACAAGAGCGAGCAGCGCCCGAACGAGTGCTTCTACGTCGATCTCGCGCCCGGCGATCACACGCTCGGCCTGCGCGTCTCGCAGCAGGGCGGGCTCGGCGCGGCGGTGACGGTGCGCGAGTACGGCGCGAAGGCGAAGAGCTGGTACGACAGCGTCCACTTCGAGTGCGGCTCGCCGGGCGCGTGCTCGAACGAGGAGCTCGAGCAAGAGAAGGCCGACTTCGCGAACACCGAGCACGGCATCCACGATCCGTGCGGATCCGTGAAGGTGAAGGGCGTCGAGTGGGCGACCGGCACCGAGCCCGACGCGGTCCACCCCGAAGATCTGCAGGTCAAGATGACCTTGCAGGTGTACAAGTTCGTCCCGGACCGCCCGCACGGCGCCAGCTGCGAACGGAAGCAAGAATAGATGTACGAGTACCCCGACGCCTACGACGTGATCGTCGTCGGCGCCGGCCACGCGGGATGCGAGGCGGCGCTCGCGGCGGCGCGGCTCGGCGCGCGCGTGCTGGTCCTGACCGGCACGCTCGACATGGTCGCGCAGATGTCGTGCAACCCGGCGATCGGCGGCGTCGCCAAGGGGCACCTGGTCAAGGAGATCGACGCGCTCGGCGGCGCGATGGCGCGCGTGATCGACGAGACCGGCATCCAGTTCCGTCGGCTGAACGCGTCGAAGGGCCCGGCGGTGCGCTCGACGCGCGCGCAGGCGGACAAGCGGCGCTATCGCGACGCGATGCGCGGGGTCTTGGAGGCGCAGGCGGGGCTCGCGCTCAGGCAGGCGGAGGTCGCGTCGCTCGATGTCGACACGTCGTCGGCGCGCGCGCGCGTGGTCGGGGTCGCGACGACGATGGGCGTGCGCTATCGCGCGCGCGCCGTGATCCTCACGACCGGGACCTTCCTGCGCGGCAAGATCTTCGTCGGGGACGCGCGCGCGGCGGGCGGGCGCGTCGGCGAGGCGCCGGCGATGAGCCTGACGGGGTCGTTGGAGCAATTGGGGTTCCCGATCGCGCGCTTGAAGACGGGCACGCCGTGCCGCATCGACGCGCGCACGATCGACGTCGCGGGGCTCGAGGTGCAGCCCGGCGACGATCCGCCGCCGCGCTTCTCGCTCCTGGGCGACGCGAGCTGGCGCCCGCCGCTCGCGCAGCGCGCCTGCTGGATCACGTACACCAACGCGCAGACGCACGACGTGATCCGCGCGAACCTCGCGCGCTCGCCGCTCTATCAGGGCGCGATCGAGGGCACGGGCCCGCGCTACTGCCCGAGCATCGAGGACAAGATCGTCCGGTTCGCGGACAAAGATCGCCACCAGGTCTTCCTCGAGCCCGAGGGCGTCGAGGTCTCGCCCGGAGCAGACGGTGCCGGCGGCGAGATCTATCCGAACGGCATCTCGACGTCCCTGCCGTACGACGTGCAGCTCGCGATGATCCGCACGATCCCCGGGCTCGAGCGCGCGGAGATGACGCGCGCGGGCTACGCGGTCGAGTACGACTTCGTCGATCCGCGCGAGCTCTTGGCGACGCTCGAGACGAAGCGGTGCGCGGGCCTGTACCACGCGGGCCAGCTCAACGGGACGAGCGGCTACGAAGAGGCCGCGATCCAGGGCCTGCTCGCCGGGATCAACGCGGCGACCAGCTTGGGGTTCGGCGACGGCCAGCCGCTCGTGCTCGGGCGCGATCAGGCGTACGGCGGCGTGCTCGTCGACGATCTCGTCACGCGCGGCACCAAGGAGCCGTATCGGATGATGACGTCGCGCGCGGAGTTCCGCTTGCTCCTGCGCGAGGACAACACCGCCGATCGCGTGATGCCGGTCGGCCGCCGCCTCGGCTTGATCGACGACGAGCGCTGGCGCCGTTACGAAGCTTCGCGCAACGCGCTCGACGCCGCGATCACGCGCGCGCGCGCCGCGATCGTGACGGGCACGCCCGCGGTCAACGACGCGCTCGCGCGCTTCGGCTCGGCGCCGATCGTCGGCCGCCGCGCGACCTTGGCCGAGCTGCTCAAGCGCCCCGAGCTCGACGCCGCCGCGGTCGAGGTGATCGCGGCCGCCGCCGGTCTCACGCCTGGCCCGACCGATCCCGCGATCGCCGAGCGGGTCGAGACCGAGATCAAGTACGAGGGCTATCTGCGCCGGCAGGAGCTCGACGCCGCGCGCCTGGCCAAGGCCGACGAGCTGTTCCTGCCCGAAGACCTCGACTACGCGTTGGTACCCGGTCTGTCGCGCGAGGTGATCGAGAAACTGAGCGCGACACGGCCGCGCTCGCTGGGGCAGGCGTCACGGATCAGCGGCATCACGCCGGCCGCGGTGTCGATCTTGATGGTGCATGTCACCGCGAGACGTCGACGGAGCTTGGAATCGCGTTCGAGCCCGTCGTAGAGTGCCGCGCATATGGGGAGCACTCGACTGGCCGCGCTCGCGGCGGGACTCACGTTCGCCTATGGGTCGTCCGCGCGAGCGGGTGGCTTGTTCATGCCCGGCATCGGGCCGAGCGCGGTCGCGCGCGCGGGCGCGTGGATCGCGACCGCCGACGATCCGACCGCGCTCGCGACCAACCCCGCCGGCCTCGATCAAGGCTGGGGCACGCAGGTCTACATCGGCTCGACGTTCCTCGACTACTCGATGACGTTCGCGCGCGCGGGCGTCTACGAGATGGAGCCGGGCGAGAACCATCCGTGGACCGGCACGCCGTACGCGCCGGTGACCGACAAGGCGCGCCCGCCGATCGGCTTCGGCTCGTACCAGGCGCTGCCCGCGATCGCGGTCTCGACCGACGCCGGCCTGCACATCAAGGGCCTGCGCTTCGCCGCCGGCGTGTTCGTGCCGACCGCGTACCCCGAGCGCGACATGCAGGGCGACTACGTCTTCGACGATCCCAACACGCCGCCGCCGCCGACCCGCTACGACGTCGTCAAGCAATCGGCGGCGATCGTCATGCCGTCGCTCGGCGCGAGCTATCACGTCAACGACAAGCTCTCGGTCGGCGCGCGCTTCGTGTGGGGCCTCGCCGACATCAAGGCGACGACCTATACGTGGGGCTTCCCCGGCAACTACCAGGAGTCCACGACCAAGGACTCGCTCTTCCATCTCGAGGCGAAGGACAACTTCGCGCCCGCGTTCGGGCTCGGCCTCCTCTACAAGCTGAACGACAGCTTCACGGTCGGCGCGCAGTGGAGCTCGGAGCTCGACGTGCACGCGGTCGGCACCGGCTCGGCGAAGACGAGCGCGAACCTGATCCCGGCGACGGTGATCCTGCCGTCGGAGACGGTGAAGTGCGAAGCGGGCGGCACGCCCGACTCGATCAAGGGCTGCATCAACATCGCGCTGCCGATGTCGGCGGGCGTCGGCGGACGCTGGCTCATGCGCGACGACGCCGGCAACGTGAAGGGCGACCTCGAGGCCGACGTGCAGTGGGAGCACTGGAGCGCCGAGCCGGTCTCGAACTACCACGTGATCGTCGACGCGCGCGTCGCCGATCCGGGCACGCAGGCGACGATCTTCAACCTGAAGGAGTCGATCATCCGCCACGGCCTGCAGGACACCGTGTCGGTGCGCCTCGGCGGTAGCCGCGAGGTCGTCGAGAACGTGCTCGTGCGCGCCGGCGTCGCGTACGACACCAAGGCCGCGAAGGACTGGTGGGAGCGCGCCGACTTCGACGGCGCCGCGCGCTTCACGTTCGCCGGCGGCGCCGGCTACAAGGCGGGCAAGATCAAGATCGACGCCGGCTTCGGCTACGTCTACGAGGGCGGCTCGCGCACGATGGGCACGAACCCGCCGTGCAACCCCGACTCGACGATGCCCTCGTGCGGCGATCAATCGCCGAACCCGATCGATCAGCGCAAGCAACCCGATCCGATCCAGCCGCTCGCCGATCCGAACAACGCCGCGCTCAACTACCAGTCCCCGATCAACAGCGGCACGATCACGTCGCACTACCTGTTCTTCCTGCTCGCCGCGAACTACCAGTTCTGATCGTGCGCTGAGCCCGAGCGCCCGCATCGGCGCGGGCGCCGGCGTTCGCGCGATCGCGTGACTCCGCGCCGCCGCCCCTGAGATTTTCGGGTTGGTTTCGGCCGCGATCGCGCCCGCGCGCGCGATCTTCGACGCCGAAAACCGAAAAATCTCAAAAGGCCGACGGCGCGGAGCCTCGTGATCGCACGAAGGTCGGCGGCCGCGCCGATGTGGGCGCTCAGGCAATGAAGAAAGCGTGCGTGCAACGCTCGCCCGCGCGACGGGCCAAACCGGAGTGCCAGCAATTGCCCCGGTACCGCCTGGCAAGGACGGATCTAAGGACATAATCTGCCCTAAGGATGACGAAGCGGCGGCGGCGGTCGGCGTGGAACAAGCGGCGGAAGGGGCAGCTCGAGATCGATCTGCGTCCACGCACGAAACGAGGCGCGCTTCGGAAGAAGCTCGGTCGCCCCGTCACCGGGCGGCGGATGGATCCGCGACATCGCACGCGGCCCGATCACGATCGTCGCCACCCGGTCCACGTCGTCTTGCGCGTGACGCGCGAGGTGTCGAGCCTGCGGACGCCGAAGGCATATCGCGCGATCCGCCGCGCGGTCGATCGGTGTCGAGCGCGGAGCGACTTCCGGATCGCGCACATCAGCATCCAGTCGAACCACGTGCACCTGCTCGTCGAAGCCGACGACAAGCGCGCGCTCGCGCGGGGCATGCAAGGGTTCACGATCTGCGCGGCGCGGCGTCTGAATCGCGAGCTCCGCCGCGCGCGCGGCACGGTCTTCGCGTACCGCTATCACGCGACGACGATCGAATCGCCGACGCAAGCGCGCAACGCGGTCAGCTACATCGTCAACAACTGGCGCCGCCACCGGCGCGACCTCTACGACGCGCGCCGGACGGATCCCTACGCGAGCGCGCACGCAGTCCGCGGCTGGCGCGTCGCACGCCGCCCCGACGAGCTTCCGGTCGTTCGCGCCACGACCTGGCTCCTCACCGTCGGGCTCGACCGCGTGCGTGCCATCCGGGACGACGAGGTTCCGGGGCCCGATCCCGTGCCGTGAGGCGTGATCAGAAATACGCTCGCACGCCCCGACGTTTCACGTCATATTCGAGCCAATGAGCAACGCGCTGGTGAAACGTGATCAAGGGCCGCATCCGGTGCCGGCGCTGTGCTCGGCGCTGTTGCCCGGGCTCGGCCAGCTCGTGAAGGGCGACACCGACAAGGGCGTGGGCATCCTCGCGGTCGCGGTCGTCGCGGGATCGAGCTACCTCGGCGCGCTGCCGCTGCTCGGCGGGATCGCCGGCTTGGTGTACGGCGCGACGTGGCTGTACGGCGTCGCCGACGCGGCGTTTTCGAAGAAGAAGTGATCCTGCAGCCTCAGGCTGCAAAGTCGAGGTAACGGGCGGAGACATTTCGGGCTAAGGTCGGCCCCGATGTCCGATGCATTCGACCAGTTCCGCGGCACCGAGACCTACATCGCGTCGGAGGAGCTGCGGCACGCGGTCAACGTCGCGGTCGCGCTCGGTCGCCCGCTGCTCGTGCGCGGCGAGCCCGGCACCGGCAAGACGCTGCTCGCCGAGAACGTCGCGCGCGCGCTCGACCTGCCGCTGCTCCGCTGGCACGTGAAGTCGACGACCAAGGCGAAGGACGGGCTCTACGTCTACGACACCGTCGCGCGCTTGCACGACTCGCGCTTCGGCGACGGCGACGTCAAGGACATCGCGCGCTACATCAAGCTCGGGCCCATGGGCGAGGCGCTCGACTCGCCGCATCGCGTGGTCCTCTTGATCGACGAGGTCGACAAGGCCGACATCGAGTTCCCCAACGATCTGCTGCTCGAGCTCGACGCGATGCGCTTCCGCATCGACGAGACCGGCCGCGAGGTGGTCGCGAAGGAACGACCGGTCGTGATCATCACGTCGAACAACGAGAAGGAGCTGCCCGACGCGTTCCTGCGCCGCTGCGTGTTCCACTACATCGAGTTCCCGTCGAAGGAGCTGATGGGGAAGATCGTGCGCGTGCACCACCCCGACGTCGCCGACAAGGTGCTCGATCAGGCGATCGAGGTCTTCTACGGCCTGCGCGCGACGCCGCGGCTGCGCAAGCGTCCGTCGACGAGCGAGCTGATCGATTGGATCTGCGCGCTGAAGAAGGCGGGCGTCGATCTCGGCAAGGTCGGCGGTGGCATCCCGTTCCTCGGCACGCTGCTCAAGACCGAGCAGGACGTGGAGGCGCTCGGCAAGCGAGCGAAGGCCTAGTCGATCATGCTGATCGATTTCCTGTTCGAGCTGCGTCGGCGGAAGCTCAAGGTGAGCTCGCACGAGTGGCTCGCGCTCATGGAAGCGCTCTCGCTCGGGCTGCACGACTCGTCGCTCGACGGCTTCTATCACCTCGCGCGATCGCTGTGCGTGAAGGACGTCGCCGAGTTCGACGCGTTCGACGAGGCGTTCCTCGCCTACTTCAAGGACGTCAACGCCGACGCGCTGCAGATCACCGAAGAGATGCTCGAGTGGCTCGCGGATCCCAAGAACCGCGCGGCGCTCACCGACGAGCAGCGCAAGCTGCTCGAGGGGCTCGATCTCGAGAAGCTGCGCGAGCTCTACGAGCAGCGGCTGCGCGAGCAGAAGGAGCGCCACGATCGCGGCAACCGCTGGATCGGCACCGCCGGCACGTCGCCGTTCGGCAGCCAGGGCGAGAACCCGCGCGGCGTGCGCGTGGGGCAGGGCGGCGGGCGCACCGCGATGCAGGTCGCCGAGGAGCGGCGCTATCGCGAGTACCGCAAGGACGTGGTGCTCGACGTGCGGCAGATCGACGTCGCGTTGCGCGGGTTGCGGCAGCTCGGGCGCGACGGCGCCGAAGAGGAGCTCGATCTCGACGAGACCGTCGACGAGACCTGCAAGAACGCCGGCGAGCTCGAGGTCGTGTTCCAACCGCCGCGGCGCAATCGCGCGAAGGTGCTCTTGCTGATGGACGTGGGCGGATCGATGGATCCGCACTCGGAGCTGATGAGCCGCTTGTTCACGGCGGCGTCGCGCAGCGGGCGGTTCGCGCGCTTCCGCAGCTTCTACTTCCACAACTGCATCTACCAGCACGTCTACGAGGACGCGCAGTTCCGCAAGCAGGTGCCGGTGCCGGAGCTGCTCTCGCATTCGGATCGCGACGAGAAGCTCGTCGTGGTCGGCGATGCGCTGATGCACCCGGCCGAGCTGCTCGAGTCGGGCGGCGCGATCTACTTCTACGAGCAGAACCGCACGCCGGGCATGGAGTGGTTGCGGCGCCTCGGCCACCACTTCCGTCGGAGCGCGTGGCTCAACCCGGAGCCGGAGCGCTACTGGCAGGGCACGACGATCGAGGCGATCGCGTCGGTGTTCCCGATGTGGCAGCTCACCCTCGACGGGCTCGCCGGCGCCGTGCGCTACCTGGTGCGCGGCGGCGAGCGGCCGCGCATGCCGCAGCGGCCGAACGCGACGCCGTGGAGCAATCCGTTCGGCATCGACGGCAACTGAGCGCGCGCTAGTTCTTCATCCAGTCGGGCGTCGGCTCGCTCGAGCCCGACGCAGAGCCGGAGCCGGACGACGACGCGGAGCCGGAGCCGGCCTTCGCGGAACCGGAGCCCGAGCCCGCAGACGAACCCGAGCCGGACTTCGCGGAGCCGGACGCGGCGCCGGAGCCGGTGGTCGTCGTCGCGCCGGACGCGGAGCCGCCGGAACCTGTCGATGCGGAGCCGCTGCCCGCCTTCGCCGAGCCGCTGCCCGATCCGGTGGTGGTCGTCGCGCCGGACGCGGAGCCCGACCCCGTCGTGGTGGTCGCGCTGCCCGCGGAGCCCGAGCCAGTCGTCGTCGAGCCGCTGCCCGAGCCCGCCGTCGCGGAGCCGGAGCCGGAGCCCGAGCCGGCCGTCGAGCCGCTGCCCGAGCCGGGGTGCGTGTTGTTGTGCACGACGTTGCCGCCGCCGTTGTTCGGCGGGATGACCTTCGCCGCGACCAGCGTCGCGTCGAGCGCCGCGACCAGCTTGTCGGAGTCCTCGCTGAACGCGTCGGCCTTGATGCCGCCGATGAAGCGATCGAAGCCGGCCTTGCGCAGCTCGATCTTCGCGCCCTTCTCGGCTTGCTGCGCGGTCAGCTCGACGTCGCCCGGCGTCGTGCGACGCGTCGCTTGACCGTCGACGAAGATCATCGCGCCGCCCGGCTTCGACGTCACGTGCACCACGTGCGGCATCGACTTCAGCTTCACGTCGACCGACTTGCCGGCCGCGACCTCGACGTCCTGCGCGATGTGGCCCGGCGCGCTGACGTGCGCCTCGAGCGTCTTGCCCTTCTCGAGCTTGCCCTTGTACGGGGCCGCCGCGCCGGTCACGCCGGCGTCGGCGATGTCGATCACCGCGCCCGCGGTCGCCGACGTGATCGACACGTCGAGCATGTCGACGGTCGCCGACCCGCCGGAGCCCGAAGCCGAGCCGGACGCCGATGCGGCGCCCGTCCCCGACGCCGATCCGGACGCGACCTGCGATCCCGACGCGACCTGCGATCCCGACGCGACATCGCTCCCCGACGCCGGGCCACTGCCCGACGCGACATCGCTCGCCGACGCCGACCCCGAGCCCGACGCGATCTCGCTGCCGCTGCCCGCGCCGCCCTTGGGCTCGCCCTTGTCGCGCAGGTAGAAGAACCAGAACGCCGCCGCGCCGCCGACGACGACGAGGAGCAGCAGCATCAACCCGATCGGCGCGCCGCGAGGCGCTTCACGCGTCGGCTCCGGCGCCGCGACCGCGGCCTTCGCGGGCAAGACCGGCGCGGCCTTCTTCGCCGCGGGCGCGATCTTCTCGGTCTTCTCGATCCGATCCGCCGGCTTCGCGGGCGGAGGCGTCGCGTCGGCCTTGGCCGACTCGGTCTTGATGAACGCCGGCTCCTTCACCGACGGCGCGGACGGCACGGGCACGGGCACCGCGAGCTCCGGCTCGACCTGCTTGGCGGCGCGCCGTTCGGCGAGCTCGTCCTTCATCGCCGCCGCCGCCGCGGCCGCCGCAGGCGCCATCTTCGTCGTCGCCTTCTCGTCGGCGGAAGGCGCAGGCGCGGGCGCGGGCGTAGCCGCGGCCGCAGGTGCCGGCGCGGTCGCCGCGACCGGAGGCGGCGTGGTCACCGGCTTCTTCGCCGGCAGCGGCGCGTCTCCCTTGGTCGCCGCGACGAGATCGTCGAGCGATCGGACCTTGGTCGCCTCTTCGAACGCCTCCTCGGGGAACTCGTCCGCGTCGGAGTGGAACGGCATCGGCTTGGGCAGCGGCGTCGCGTCGGTGCGCTCGTCGCCGAACCCGGCGCGCGGCGGCGCCATCTGACCGATCTTCGGCTTGGTCTCGTCCTTGAGCGCGCCGACCAGCGGCGACGGCGCGACCTTGGTCGGCGCTTCGTTGAAGATCGGCGGCTTCGTGTCCGACGGCGCGTGCGTGCCGGCGCCCTTCGCCTTCTCGGCGAGGATCTTGTCGAGGATCTGCTGGCTGCCTTCGTTGAGGCGGTCGAACCTCACGCCCATGCCGGGCGCGACGCCGGGGCGCGCCGGATCGTTCTCGCGCGTCCAGACGACGGTGCCTTCACCGGTGATCAGCGGCGTCGCGTCGCGGAGCTGGAACTCGAACCGCATCTGCGTGCCGACGGCCAACGGCTCCTTCGTTCGGATGAAGATGCCGCCGTGGCTGACGTCGACCGCATAGCGCTCGATGAACTGCTCGAGCGTCGCGCTCTTGAACTTGATCTTGAGCGTGACCGGCGCGCGCTTGCCCTGTCGGGTGTTGGGATCGACCAATGGAGCAGCTCCCCGTGGACGTCGAAGGTGTCGACAGCATTAATGTTAGGAGCATGAGGTACGTGAATGCAACGCGAACGGGTGCGCTCTTCGTCGCGACGGTCTTGCTCGTCGTCGGAGCGGCCGGCGAGCTGCGCGCGGCGACGGACCCACCTCTGGTTACACACGCGGGCGTCGTCGCGTCGGCGAATCCGGTGGCCTCGCAGGTCGGCGCCGCGGTGCTGGCGCGCGGCGGCAACGCCGTCGACGCCGCGGTCGCGACCGTCTTCGCGCTCGGCGTCGTCGAGCCCCAGTCCTCGGGGATCGGCGGCGGCGGCTTCGCGCTCGTGTACGTCGCGAGCGAGAAGAAGGTCTATGTCTATGACTTCCGCGAGGTCGCGCCGGCCGCGCTGGGCCCGGAGGCCTTCATCGACGCGTCGACCGGGAAGGTCGACCCGATGCGATCGCGCATCGGCGGGTTATCGATCGGTGTCCCAGGCGAGGTCGCAGGGCTCGGTCGAATGCTCAACCGACATGGGCGCCTGTCGTGGCGGCGGGTGATCGCGCCGGCGATCCGGCTCGCGCGCGACGGCTTCCCGACCGCGTGGTTCGAGGTGGTCGCGATCTCCCGCCTCACGAAGCTCGTCGACCCCGACGACCCGCGCTTCCGGCGCCTGCACGCGTTCATCGCTCCCGGCGGGCGCACGCTGGCGGCCGGCGACGAGATCTCGCGGCCCGAGCTCGCGAAGACGCTCGAGACGATCGCGGCGGGTGGGCCGCGCGCCTTCTACCAGGGCGCGGTCGCCGACGACGTCGTGCGCGCGGTGAAGGACGCCGGCGGCGTGATCACCGCGGACGATCTGCGCGCGTACACGATCGACGAGCCGGCCGCGCCGCTGTGGGGCACGTGGCACGGCATGAAGCTCGCGACCATGCCGCTGCCGTCGTCGGGCGGCATCGCGCTGCTCGAGACGCTCGCGCTGATCGACGCGTCGGGGATCGATCTGTCGAAGCTCGGCGTCGGCTCGTCGGCGGCGCTGCACGTGATCGCCGAGGCGATGCGCCACGCGTTCGCGGATCGCGCGCGCTTCCTCGGCGACGCCGACGCCGCCGACCTGATCGCGCAGAAGCTCCTCGATCCGGCGCGGCTCGCGAAGGTCGCCAAGCGGATCGATCCCGATCACGTGCAGGCGCACGATTCGTACGGCGACGCCGACCTCGCGCCGCGGCCGCCGCCGCCGAAAGACGGCGGCACCTCGCACCTGTGCGTGATCGATCGCGACGGCAACGCGGTCGCGCTGACCACGACGGTCAACGGCTACTTCGGCGCCGGCGTGATCACCGACGGCGGCATCGTCCTCAACGACGAGATCGACGACTTCCAGATCGCGCGCGGCAACGCGAACCAGTTCGGGCTCGTGCAATCGGACCTGAACCTGGTCGGCGCGGGCAAGCGGCCGCTGTCGTCGATGTCGCCGACGCTCGTCTTCGATCAGGACGGCAAGGTGATCGCGTGCGCGGGCTCGGCGGGCGGGCCCGGCATCATCTCGACGACGATCGAGATCCTGCTCGACATGTTCGTGTGGAACCTCGATCCCGCGGCGGCGATCGCGCAGCCGCGCGTGCACGATCAATGGCTGCCCGACGAGCTCGCGATCGAGGCGCAGCTCCCCGACGACGTCGTCGACGGCCTGAAGCGGCGCGGGCACAAGATCACGATCAAGCCGTGGTCGACCGCGGCGCAGGCGATCCGCGTCTTGCCCGACGGCACGCGCCAGGCGGCGAGCGATCCGCGCCACGCCGCCGCGCCCGCCGCGGAGCCGGAGCCTACTTCTTCGCGCTCGGCAGCACCGTGACCGGCGCGAGCTTCGACGCCTCGGCGGCGGCGCGCGCGTTCGGTCCGCTGACGACGACGACCATGCGCGCGCGATCGAGATCGCGATGCAGGAGCGCCGCGACGTCGTCGGGCGACACCGCGCCGATCTTCGACGGCAAGACCACGTAGTAGTCGAGCGGGAGCTCGTGGATCACGAGATCCTGCGCTTGATCGGCGGCGCCCGCGGCGGAGCTCTGCTGCACCATCGCCGCCGACAGCGCCGCGCGGCGCGCGCGCACGAAGTCGTCGCGGAGATCGGCCGCGTGATCGCGCAGCTGATCGAGCTCGGCGACGATGCGCGCGATCGCGTCGCCCGCGCGCGCGGGATCGACGTCGCCGCTGATCTCGAGCAGATCGCCGGCCGCGGTCGTGTGATAGCTCGCGTAGACGCCGTAGCTCGCCGCCATCTCCTCGCGGATCGCGGCGAGCCGCAGGTCGAGCAGCTCCTTCGCGACCGCGCGCGCCGGCCGCGACGCGCGCAAGGTCGAGTGCGCGAGCACCGCGAGCTTCACGTGGATCTGGGTCGCGTCGCCGTCCTCGATCGCGAAGACGTTCGGGCCCGGCTCGGGCGACGCCGCCGGCACCTGGTGCACGTCCGACGGCGCGCGCTTGGGCCACGCGCCCCACAGCTCGCGGATGTCGTGCTCGATCACGGCGCGATCGAAGTTGCCGCTGATGATCAAGGTCGCGCCTTCGGTGACGTAGTGCGCGCGCCGGAACGCCTCGAGCCGCGCGGCGTCGGGCGCCGCCTTCTTGGTCGGGCGCGCGTACGGATGATCCGATCCGAACAAGCGCGACATCACCGCGTGGCGCTGCTCGGCCGCCGCCTCGTCGCCGTTGTCGTTGTCGCCGGTCTCGCCCGCGAGATCCTCCGGATCGTAGACGCCGGCCTCGAGATCCAGGTGCAGGTGCCACAGGTGCCACTGCGCCCACGCCGCGATCCCCGACGTCGAGATCACGGTCGCGCTCTCCGTCACCGCCTCGTCGTACGACGTGCCGACGCCGGTGCCCGCGAGGATCTGGTCCCACTGATCCCAGTCGAACGTGCGCTTGTAGTCGGGCGACAGCTTCTCGGCCGCGAGCCGCGCGGTGCCGGGCGCGTCGGGCGGATCGTCGGCGCTGCCGGTCGGGAACACCATGCGCGCCTCGAACAGCGAGCTGCCGAGGCGCGGCGCGAACACGACGCGCAGGCCGTTGTCGAGCATGATCTCGGTCGGCGCCTCGGCGTGCGCGGCGGCGGGCGCGACCAGCGCGCTGTCCGCCTCCTTCGCGTCGACCGGCTGGCGCGAGATCGGCAGATCCTTCACCGTGCGGGTCGCGAGGTTCGCGATCGACGTCGTGCGCTCCTTCGGATCGCGCTTCGCCTCGGGGCGGATGCGCAGCACGAACGGCTTCGCGTTGACCAGGTAGTGATCGGTGTACGCGAGCAAGGCCGGCAAGGTCAGCGCGTGCGTCACCTCGAGGTCGTGGATCTGGAAGTCGGTGCGATCGGTGTACTGCAGGTAGTCCGCGATCATGTCGCCGCGCGACGACAGATCCTCGTAGCGTCCGATCGTCTGCGCGTAGAGGTACGCGCGCCACGTGCTGACCAGGATCTCGTCGGTGCGGCCGTGCGAGAGCGCCGCCGGCAGGCCGTCGCGCATCGCCTTCTCGACCGCCGACAGATCGGCGCCCTTCTTGGCGAGCGCGGCGACCAAGGTGACGCCGCCGCGCTTGCCGCCGACGTCGAACACGAAGATCGCGTCGATGTCGTCGTGCGCGTTGGCGACGCGGTTCATCGCGCTCTGCACGAGCGTCTCGGCGAGCTGGTGATAGATCGCCTCGTTGGTGCCCCAGTCGGGCGCCGCGTACGCGAGCACGACCATCGGCTGATCGAGCGTCCAGCTCAGATCGTGCTGGGCGCCGGTGCGCTCGTCGAAGGAGAGCGACGGGATGTACGGCTGCTCCTTGTTGCCGTGCGCCGGGATGCCGCCGAAGGTGGCGGCGATCGCGGTGCGCATCACCTTGCGATCGACGGCGCCGCTGACCACGAGGACGGCGTTCTGAGGCCCGTAGTGCAGGTCGAGGAACTTGCAGACGTCGTCGCGCTTGATCGTCCCGACGTCGGAGCCGCCGGGGTTGTGGCCGTACGGGTGGTCCTCGCCGAACAGCGCCGCGTACAGCGGATCGACGCCGGCGCTGCCGCGCTGCGCGAGCTCGGCCAAGACGACGCCGCGCTCGCGCTCGAAGAGATCGTCGTCGATCGCCGCGCAGGTGAGGCGCATGCGCGCGGCCTCGACCGAGAGCTGCTCGGTCCACGCCGAGCCGACGCCGATCGAGACGTAGTCGGTCGCGTCTTGCACGGTGAACGCGTTGTACGAGAGCGACGCGGCGGCGAGCCGGTCCCACAAGGTCGCCTTGCCCGGCTCGGTGCGCTCGAGGAACGACAGGTGCTCGACGAAGTGCGCGATGCCGGTCGCGCCCGCGGGATCGGCGGCGGAGCCGACCTTGTAGCGGACGTCGACGACGGTGACGTTGGTGTCGCGCTGCGGCGCGAGCACGACGGTCAAGCCGTTCGACAGCTGGAAGACGTCGAGGTCGAGGTCGTAGCGAAACTTCTCGTGTCGATCGAGATCGGACGGGAATCGGAACGGCGTCTTGTTCGAGCACGACAGCGCGAGCGTGAGGCACGCGAGGGCGACGAGGCGGCGCACCTGATCAGAATTGCTCGACCCACGGGCGCAGATCCAGCTCTTGTGTCCAGGCGCTCCGGTGTTGGCGTGAGATTGCCAAGTAAGACCGCGCGTGCGATCGGAGGCGATGATGCCGTCGACGATCACGTGCGCGACGTGGATGCCTTTTCGGCTGCAGCTCTCGCTCGGCGGTCTCGCGAACCGTCGCGGGCCGCGCGATCGCGCGGACGCCGAACTTCGCAGCAATGTCCGGCTCAGTTCGCATGGGGGTATCGGGGGAGCCGTCGCGGCTCCCCGATCTGAGGACGCGAAGCGTCCGGACGACGCAGAGCGGGCGCTGCGTGGCGTTCAGCCGGAGCAGGGTGCGCAGCGCCTCAGCGCTGCGCAGGTGGCTCGCGAATGGCCGAACCGCCTGGCGACCGCTCTGCCTGGACCACCAGTAGCGTGTTCACTCATGCGCGGAGGATGCCATTTCGGCTACGCTGCGCCGGCCATGGCGCAGTCGTATCGATCGATCAAGCGGATCCTCGTCGCGAATCGTGGCGAGATCGCCGTGCGTGTGATGCGCACGTGTCACGAGCGCGGCATCGAGACCGTCGCGGTGTACTCCGACGCGGATCGCCTCGCGCCGCACGTGCAGATGGCGGACTACGCGATCGCGATCGGGCCGGCGCCGTCGCGCGAGAGCTACCTGCGCATCGACAAGATCTTGGACGCGTGCAAGACGTCGGGCGCCGACGCGGTGCACCCGGGCTACGGCTTCTTGTCCGAGAACGAAGACTTCGCCGACGCGTGCGAAGCGGCGGGCATCATCTTCATCGGACCGCGCGCGGACGCGATGCGGAAGATGGGCTCCAAGACCGAGGCGCGGAAGACCGTGACCGCGGCGGGCACGCCGGTCGTGCCCGGCGACAACGGCCCCGACGGCAACGGCTTCCCCGATGTCGCGCTCGCGCTCGCGTCGGCGAAGAAGATCGGCTTCCCGGTCCTCATCAAGGCGGCGGCGGGCGGCGGCGGCAAGGGCATGCGCCTGGTGTCTTCCGAGGCCGAGTTCGGCGCGAGCTTCGAAGGCGCGAAGCGCGAGGCCGCCGGCGCGTTCGGCGACGACACGGTCTATCTCGAGAAGGCGATCATCCGCCCGCGCCACATCGAGATCCAGGTCTTCGGCGACGAGCACGGATCGATCGTGCACCTCGGCGAGCGCGACTGCTCGATCCAACGCCGTCACCAGAAGGTCGTCGAGGAGGCGCCGTCGCCGGTCGTCTCCGCGGAGCTGCGCGCGAAGATGGGCGCGGCGGCGGTCGCGGCGGCGCGCGCGGTCGACTACCGCGGCGCCGGCACGTGCGAGTTCCTGCTCGGCGCCGACGGCGGCTTCTACTTCCTCGAGATGAACACGCGCCTGCAGGTCGAGCATCCGGTGACGGAGATGATCTACGGCGTCGATCTGGTGTCGTGGCAGATCGACGTCGCGGAAGGACGGCCGCTGCCTCTCACGCAACAAGAGCTCGATGGGCGCCGTCGCGGTCACGCGGTCGAGTGCCGCGTCTACGCCGAGGATCCGGTGAAGTTCTTGCCGTCGCCGGGCACGATCACGCACATGCGCGTGCCCGACGGCCCGTGGGTGCGCAACGACTGCGGCTGCTACGAAGGCGCCGAGATCCCCGTGCACTACGATCCGATGATCTCGAAGCTCGTCGTGTGGGGCGAGGATCGCAAGCAAGCGGTCGCGCGCATGCGCCGCGCGCTCGACGAGTACCAGGTGCGCGGCATCGAGACGAACCTGCCGTTCCATCGCCTGTGCCTGCGCCATCCGCAGTTCGTCGCGGGCGAGTACGACACCGGCTTCATCGGCCGCGAGCACGAAGCGCTCACGCCGAAAGCGTCGGGGCCGGACTTCGAAGCCGCGCTGATCGCGCTCGCGCTCGACAGCGGCGGACCGCGCCCCGCGGCCGCGGCGTCGAACGGCGCGAACGGTGCGTCGAAGCCGACCGCGACGCCCGCGTCGTCGTCGAGCGAGATCAGCGGCTGGCGCTGGGGCACGCGCGGCTGGCGCGGCTGAGTTGGCGATTCATTGGCAGACGTTCGCGGTGCACACGCCGCTCGCGCAGTCATCGCCCATGACGCAGCCAGTGCCTGTCGTGCAGTCGCCGGCCATGCCGCCGCTCATTCCTTGGATACTGCCGATAAGCGTCGCGTCACTTGTTGTGATCGTACGGTTTCCCAGGGAAGTCTTGCGATCGTGCGTGAGATTGACGTTCTTCTGGGAGGATGTGGCGGAGATCAGGAATGTCGATCCAAGCCCGTTGATCGTGTTCGAGAGCTTGGTCGCGACCGTCGACGGAGCGTCGCCGACGGCGTACGCCACGGCGACGTTTCCGATGGCAACCGATGCGTTGTCGTCGAACTCGAACGTGAGGGTCGGGTTAATGCCATCTGCGATCGTGATCGTGACGCCATCGAGTGCCGTCGTCGCGTTCGCGCCGATGTACGCGACCCGTCCCGATGCCGCGGTCGGTGTGATCGAGCCGCTGCAGGTCGCGTTGCATGTGCCGCAGGAGATGCCGTTGCGATCGTCGCAGACCTCGCCGGCGGCGGCGTTCGTGTAGCCATCACCGCAGGCCGGGAACCGGCATTCGACGCCGAACGACACCGCACCTGCGGTGTCGCCGTTGCACCCGCTGGTATCGACAACTCCGTTATCGCACTCCTCGGGCGGCTCGACCACGTTGTTGCCGCACTCCACCGAGTGCGCGTCCGGCAGACGCGCGTCGGGCGTGCCGAGCTTCGCGTCGACGGCGGCATCGTTGGTCGGCGCGTCGGCGATCGCGGCGGCATCGATGGACGACGCCGGCGCATCGAGCGCCGACGCGTCCGACGCGGTCGAGAACGTATTGATGCCGATGAGGTTGGAGCAGCTCGCGAGCGCGAGCGCGAGGATCGCGAGAGCGCGCATTAGAAGTGGCCTCCGATCGTGACGGACGCGCCGTCGGGGCCGACCGCCGGCGCGATCGCGACGCCGTGCGACGACTCGCTCGGCGCCGTGAGCCACAAGGTCGCGCCGACGCCGATCGCGATCGCGCCGACCGCGAAGAGCCCGGTCGCGACGTTCGCGCGGGCGCGCGCTTGATCGCCCAGCGCGTTGGCCTGCGCGGTGAGGCCGTCGGTCGCGCACGTGGTCATGCCGTTGCATACGTTCTTCGCGTCGCTCCACTTGCCGCTCGCCATCACGCCGGCGATCACGCCGCCGGCGACGAGCGCGAGCCCGCCGCCTCCGACGATCTCGCCGATCATCTTGCGGTTCGATCTGGACGGCGCGGCCGGCGTCTCGTCGTGCGCCTCGATATGTGCGATCGTCGTCGTCTCTTTGCCCGGCTCGGAGTGGAGCGGCGTGCCGGGCGCGATCGGCTGCGGGCGATCGAGCGGCGGGATCGCGACGGTGACGGTCAATCCCTCACCGGTCGCACTGACCTTCGCGCTCCACTCCTTGAAGCCGGGCGCGGTCGCGACGACTTCGTAGTCGCCCGGATCGACCGGCGTCTCGATGCCGAGGAGGTTCGTGACGTCGTTGCCGTTGACCTTCACGCTGAAGCCGCTCGGCGAGGTCGCGGCGTTGACGAGGAGCTTGGTCAGACGCGGCGCGAGCGCGTCGGCGCGGCGTGCGGCGTCCTTGCGGCGGCCTTCGTTGGTGTCACGCTGCGCGACCTCGCGGAACGCGGCCCACGCGGTCGTCAGCTTGCCTTGCTTCTCGGAGCAGACGCCGATGTTGTAGCGAGTACCGATCTGCGGATCGAGCTTCCAACTCTGTTGGAAGGCGGCGCACGCGTCGGCGTACTTGCCGTCGTTCATCAGCTGGCGTCCGCGATCGAACGCGGCCTCCGCGGCGGCGCCGGCGTCCTGCGCGTACACTGAGGCCACGGCGACGACGGCGCACGCGAACAGCGTGAGGAAAAACGGTCTCGATCGCATCGACCCCCCCTGGACGTCGGGAGGTTACTCCGCTTCGCGTCGGTTTCGGTAGTCCTCGCCGACACCTGCGCGCGTTGACAGGTTCTGCAACTCGATACTGGATAGTTAAACTATCCAGTATCGGGCGGCGCCGGTAAGGTGCGCGCCCATGAGGGAATCGATCGCGTGGATCGCGGCGGCGCTGGCCGCCTGTGGGACGAGCGGCTCGCCGCCGACGGGCGCGCCCGACGCCGGCGGCGCATCGGATCCGTTCGCGGCGCAGCCCGACACCGGCGAGGGGTTGACCGACGTCAGCGCGGATCTCGACGCGGTCCTCGAGCACGGCGCGCTCGCGACCGCGTGCGCCGACTACGCGAAGGCGCCGGCGGATCGACGCCTGCGCCTCCTGTGCGGCAAGGCGATGTTCTTCGACGAGGGGTTCGGCACCGCGGGCGTCCCGAAGCCGCTCCTCACCTGGGCGATGAGCAGCTTCCCCGACGAGGTCGGCCCCGGCTTCACGAAGCTCGGCCTGATCGAGGATCCGCGATCGAGCGAGCACGTCCCGCTCGGCTTTCCGCCGGGCGCGAAGCTCGGCAGCGTCGACACGTTCGCGTTCGGATGTGCGAGCTGTCATTTCGCGCGGCTGCCCGACGGACGCTACGCGGTCGGCGCGCCGAACCACGCGTTCGAGTACGGGCGCATGAACTTGATCCTCGCGGTCCTGCCCGCGCTCTCGATCCCGGGCGCGAACGAAGGCGATCACGATCCGGACGCGCTCGCCGCGATCCAGCCGCTGCGCGATCGGATGAAAGCGGATCCGGCGATCGGACAGGCGCTGCTCGGCGCGTTGCTGCCGCTCTTGGGTGGGACCATGCCGGTCTTCTCGAAGGAGAACGAGCATTGGTACGCGCGGTGGCGCAGCGGCACGATGGACTTCCTGATCCAGCCGCTGCCGCTCGACGATCGCGTGCACACGGTGTCGAAGATCAGCGCGCTGTGGGGCATGCCCGACGCGGCGGAGCGCGAGGCGCACGGGATCGGATCGGCGATGATCGGCTGGACCGGCTCGACGGTGAGCGAGCGCAACTTCCTCGCAGGCTTCGTCGACATCGGCGGCGGCGTGCCCGCCGACTGGCCCGACGATCGTTTCGGTCCGCTCTTGGACTACCTCTACTCGCTGCGCGCGCCGGCGCCGCCGTCGTCGTCGGCGTCGGACTCCACGCAGGGCCGCGCGGTGTACGTCGCGCACTGCGAGTCGTGCCACGGCGGGCCGCGCGGGATGGGCGATCACGTCTACACGTACGAAGAGATCGGGACCGACGACGCGATGCGCTGGTGGGCGGATGGTCCGGATCACGACGGCGGGCCGTGCTGCGGGATCGCGTTCCAGCCCGGTGATCTTCTGACGCACGGGATCAAGTCGCCGCGATTGGTCGGGCTGTGGGCGATGACGCGCTTCCTCCACGACGGCGCGATCGATTCGCTCGAGCAGCTGCTCTGCCTCACGCCTCGCCGCGGCGTCGCCGACCCGGCGTTCGGCGACGGAGGCCACACGTTCGGCTGCGATCTCCCGACCGCCGACCGCGAAGCGGTGCTCGCCTACCTGCGCGCGCACTGAGCGGAGGTGATACGCTGGTCGCTCCGCATGGCTTGGGAGCGCGCACGCGTCGCGGTGCTCGTCGGGATCGCTGCGTTGGCGGCGGCGCCGATCGTCAGCGCGGGCGGCGGCGGCGGTGCGTGGATCATCGAGCCGACCGCGGAGGAGCAGGGCGCGGCCTCGGCGGGCGCCGACGACGTCGCGCGCGCGCAGCAGCTCGCGAAGCAGAAGCAGTACGTCGAGGCGGTGCAGCTGCTCGAGCAGGTCGATCGCGCGCACCCGGCGGCGGTCAACGACTGCAACCTCGCGCTCGCGTACCTGCGCGCCGGCGTGCTGACGCGCGCGCAGCTCCTGTGGGACGTGAGCGCGCTGCGCAACGGCCTACGGCCGTCGTGGTGCTTGGGCGATCTGTCGAAGCAGCTGTCGACGGCGCTGCGCGCGGCGGGCTACGTGCCGGTGACGATCGACGTCGTGCCGACCGACGCGGTGCTCGAGGTCGGCGGGATCTCGATGCGCAACGTGCACGTCGTGTGGCTCGCGCCGGGGCCGTACACGATCGTCGCGCGCGCGCCTTCCTTGCCGGATGGATCGCAGGCGATCACCGTCGCGGCGCCGTCGACGCGCGTGGCGATCGCGCTGGCGGCGCCGTCGCCGCCGAAGAAGGAGATCGATGCGGGCGTGCGCGCGCCTGATGCGGGCGTGCACGATCTCGATTCGCTCGCGTTGCCCGACGCCGGCGTCGCCGAGGAGACGGAGCCGCCGACCCAGTGGCCGGCGTGGGCCGCGATCGGCGGCGGCGCGGCGGTGATCGGCGTGGGCGCGATCTTCCACGTGAAGGCGCTGTCGGCCAAGGACGACGCGAACCACGCGTACGTCGGATCGACCGCGTTCACCGACGCCGACGATCGCTTCAGCGGCGCGCGCACGAAGGCGATCGTGTCGTACGTGATCGGCGCGGCGGCGGTCGGGTTCGGCGCGTGGTGGTGGATCGATCATCACGGGCACTCGCGGGTCGGCGTCGAGGCGTCGTCGAGCGGCGGCGCGCTGACCTTGACGGGGGAGTTCTAGTGACGACCTCGCCGCGCCCCGGCGGTGTGCTCCACCGCTTCTGCTCGAGCTGTGATCTCGAGGTCGACGCGGAGAGCGACGGCGAGTGCCCGAAGTGCGGCGGCAAGCTCGTCGAGATCCGCAGCGCGCACGACGACGTGATCGGCACCGTGATCGACGGTCGCTTCGAGGTCCGCGATCTGCTCGGCGAAGGCGGCATGGGCACCGTCTATCGCGCGTGGCAGAAGTCGGTCGGGCGCGAGGTCGCGATCAAGGTGATGGATCGCCGCTACTCGCGCGACGCGATGGGCGTGAAGCGCTTCCTGCGCGAGGCGCGCCTCGCGAGCCAGCTGTCTCAGCCGAACACGGTCAGCATCTTCGATTTCGGCCAAGCCGCCGACGGCCGCTTGTTCATCGCGATGGAGCTGATCCGCGGCCGCACGCTGTTCGACGTCGTAACCAAGGAAGGCACGTTCTCGGCGGCGCGCGCGTCGCGCGTCGGCGTCCAGATCTGCGACGCGCTCGAGGCCGCGCACGCGCTCAAGATCGTGCACCGCGATCTCAAGCTCGAGAACGTGATCGTGCTCGATCACCCGCCGGGCCGCGATCTGATCAAGGTGCTCGACTTCGGGCTCGCCAAGAACCTCGAGGACGACAGCTCGCACGCGACCCAGTCGGGCGTCGTCGTCGGCACGCCGCGCTACATGCCGCCCGAGGCCGCGATGAACGGCACCGCGCTGCGCGCCGGCGATCTCTACGCGCTCGGCGTGATCCTCGGCGAGCTCGTCACCGGATCGCCGCTCTGGGTGGAGTCGAGCTTCCCGGCGCTGATCGCGGGCAAGCTCGAGCCCGGGCCGGCGATCGAGAAGGTCCCCGTGCCGATCAAGTTCATCGTCGCGGAGCTGATCGATCCGGATCCGACGCGGCGGCCGACCGCGGCGCAGACGCGCGCGCGCCTGCTCGAGATCATCGACGATCCGACCAGCGCGGGGCCGAGCGGGGCGAAGATCTCGCCGATCGCCGAGACCGTCGAGATGCGCACGCCGACGCCGGGCCGCGCGAGGGTCGCGAGCATCGATCTGCCGGCGCCGAAAGCGAGCGCGTCGCCGGAGTCGATCGCGGACGTGGCCGTCGAGGTCGAGCCGGCGACCGGCGCGAAGCCGCTCGTGCGGTTCGGGCTCTCCGAGGCTCCGGCTCCCGCGCTGGATCTCGCGACCCCGAAGCCGCTCGTGAAGACGCCGTCGCCGGCGCCGATCGCGCGCGTGCCCGCGTCGACGACCGCGGTCGCCGGCGCGTCGGGGCGAGGGTTGTGGCTCGTGATCGGCGCGGGTGCGATCGCCGCGGCGGTCGGCGTCGCGTTCGTGCTCGGCGGGCGCGGCGGCGACGACGACGCGCCGCGCGCGAAGGCGCCTCCTGCTCCTCCTTCGATCGACATCAAGCCGTCGCCGCCCGAGTCGCAGCCCGCGCCGGCGCCGCAACCTCCGCCGGACACGCCCGAGACGCGACCGGCGCCGCCGCCCGAGGCGATCACGTTGCGCGTGATCACGAAGCCGGTCGGCGCGACGATCACGATCGACGGCGACGTGATGGGCAAGTCGCCGCTCGATCTGAAGCTGCCGCGCAGCGACGACACGATCACGATCGTCGCGAAGCTCGGCGCGCGCAGCGCGACCAAGAAGGTGAAGCTCGATCGCGGCGGCGACGTCGAGCTCGCGCTGCCCGCCGCTCCCACCCATCACGCGTCGGGCTCCGACGACTCGACGCCCTTCTGATGCGCGCGCGCTTCCTCTCGCTGCTCCTCGTGCCGGCGTGCCTGAGCTCGCCCGACGGCGTCGCGAAGTCGTGGCCGCCGCCGCTCGCGACCGTCGACGTCGCCGCGATCGTCACCGGCGATCTCGACGGCGACGGCACCTCCGACGCGGTCATCCTGGTCGCGGGCACCGCCGCGACCGGCGCGGGCGCGTACTTCGTGAAAGGCGGCACGGATCTCGTCGCGTCGTCGGACGCGCCGATCAAATCCTTCACGAGCTATCGCGCGATCGCCGACGTCGGCGAGCAGGCGAGCGGGACGTTCACGACGATCGGCGGCACGCCGGCCGCGATCTTCGCGTACGAGGCGAACAACCAGCTGCAGATGACCGCGTTCGAGAAGGCCGAGCTCACGATCGCCGGCGATCACGCGACCGCGCTCCCGCTCGCGTCGGGCCAGCTCGTCGCGGTGCGTCCGATCGCGTTCCCCGGCAGCAACATCCGCTTGGCGGTGATCTCCGGCGACGACGTGCACCACGCGGATCTCTCCAACTTCGCGTCGACCGCGTTCGCCGTGAACCCGATGCCGGCCGCGAACCTGGGCGCGTGGCACGAGCCGCAGGTCGTGACCAGCTTCGCGTCGGGCGCCGATCAGGTCGCCGCGGTCGCGTCGCGCATGTCGATCGACACGTCGACGATCCCGACCAAGCCGCCGGAGCAGGGCGGCATGTTCACGTGGTCGAACGTGCGCACCGGCGCGGCGTGGATCGGGCAGACCGCCGCGGATCTCGGCACCGGCCGCGAGGCGGTGATCGGCTTCGCGCCCGGCGCCGGCGGCGCGGGCCAGCTGTGCGCGATCGATCCGTCGACGGCCGGCGCCGGCGCGTGCGTGGCGACGATGATCATGGCGCCGTCGGACGTCGCGGTGCTCGCCGGCAAGATCGACACCGACGCGATGACCGACGTCGCGATCGTGCAAGGCGGATCGAGCGGCGCGATCGTGCAGTTCGCGCCGAACCCGGTGCTGTCCGGCTCGACGCTCGGCGGCCCGACGCTCTTGCCCGCGAAGGCCACGCCGATCACGAACGCGCGCGCCGCGCTCTACTCGAACGGCGTCCTGCTCGTCGGCAAAGACGGCGCGACGGCGTGCGTCGGCCTGATGATCGGCGCGGTCGGCGCCTGCAAGTAGCGCTACGCGCCGACGCGAAGGTAGTAGCTCCAGTAGCCGATCGTGTGCGCGTAGCGATCGAGCGTGTCGGCCGCGGACCAGCGCGGGCCGTAGACCGCGCGCGCGGCGCGCGCGAACACGGGGCCGTTCGGATCGAGCTGGTCCATGCGGCCGAGCCCGCGCAAGAGGATCGCGCGCGCCGAGAACGGGCCGATGCCGCGGATCGCGGTGAGCGCGGCGAACGCGTCGTCGTACGGCGCCGCGCGCAGCCACGCCTCGCCGAGCGACGCGACGCCGTCGATCGCCGCGACCATGCGGCGCGCCTTCTCGGGATGGCGGAGGATCGCCGCGAAGTCTTCCTCGCGCGCGCGCGCGAGCTCGTCGAAGCTGGGGAACGCGACCAGCTCGTGCGCGCCGAAGCGCGCGCGCGGACCGAGCGCGTGCGCGAGCTTCGCCTTCTGCGCCGCCGCGAGGTGGATCGGCGTGCGCTGCATGATCACCGCGTAGCAGGTGATCTCGGCGAGCGTCAGGAAGCGCACGTGATGGAGGCCGCGCAGTCGCTCGACCAACGCGCGATACGGCGCCGCGTCGCCGGCGGCGCGGGCGTAGAAGTCGGCGAGATCGTCGTCGGCGCTGACGAACAGCGCGCAGAGCCGCGCGGCCTCGCGCGTGTCTTCGCCAGAAGCCGCGCCTTCGAGCTCGAGCGCGAGCGACGCGCCGGCCGCGCGGATCCGGAAGCCGACACCGCGGTCCCCGATCCCCAGCGCGCCGATCACGCTGTCGCCGGAGATCACGAAGTCGCGCGCGCACGGCGGGAAGCTCTGCACGAAGTCGAGCGTGTGGCGGAAGTCGAACGGGGGCCGGACGGAGATGTCCGAGATCGCGAGCGTCATGCGATCACGGTGCGCGGCGCGCGTGTCAGCGGGTTGTCAGTAGATGATGCGCGCGCATCCAGCGCTCGAGCTCCGGGTGGCTGGGGTCGGTCGGATCGAGCGCCGCGTACGCCGCCGGGGCATCCGCGAGGCCCTTGGCCGCGTCGTGGCCGGAGTCGACGCGCGCGCGATCGAGCTGGAAGCGCGCGATCGCGACCATCGGCGCGGTGTCCTGCGCGGGGCGCAGCGCGAGCGCGCGCGAGAGCGGCGCGATCGCGTCGGCGGGGCGGCCGGTGTGGTACAGGCACTCGCCGATGCCGAGCAGCGGCCACGCGAGCACCGGGTTGTCGTCGCCGCCGGCGCGCTCCTCGACGTCGATCGCGCTCGCGTAGTCGGCGGCCGCCTGGTCGCAGTGGCCGAGGCGCGCGCGCAGGTCGGCGCGTTGATCGAACGCGCGGCCGAGGTTCTCGGTCGCGCCGCCCTGCGCTTGCATCGCGGCGATCGCGAGGTCGAGCTCGTGCAGCGCGTCGGCGTCGCGGTGCAAGTGGACGAGCGTCGAGGCGCGCCCGAAATGCGCCATCGCGCGCACCGGATCGTCGTCGGCGAGCCGCGCGCGATCCATCGCGAGCACGCGCTCGAAGAGCGCGAGCGATTGATCGTTCTTGCCCTGCATGCCGCGCGTCACCGCGAGCCCGACCAGCGAGAGCGCGAGCGCCGGCGAGTCGCCGAGGCGCGCCTCGCGGATCCGCACCGCGGTCTCGAGCGCGTCGCTCGCTTCGTCGTAGCGTGTGAGCGACTGCAGGCCCTGGCCGAGGTTGCTCCACGCGTACGCCTCGTCGAGGCTGTCGGGCCCGAGCAGCCCGCGATAGAACGCGATCGTCTCCTTGTAGGTCTCGAGCGACGCGCGCTGGAGCCCGCTCGTCCACTGCGCGTTCGCGATCTCGAACAAGACGTCGCCGCGCAGCTTCGCGTGCGGCGAGTCGGGTTGGCTCGCGCCGGCGCGGTCGAGCAGCGCGAGCGCGGTCGTGATCAGCACGAGGCCGTCGGTCGGGCGCGCGCTCTCGTCGAGGACGACCGCCTCGCCGTAGAGCAGCTCGACGCGCAGATCGATCGGCTCGCCCGCGCGCACGACGGCCGCGCTCGCCGCGGGCACGAGCGCGAGCGCGCGATCGGGCTCGCCGCGCCGGCCGGTGATGTCGATCAGGCCGGTCCACGCGATCGCTTCGTCGCGCGGCGCGTGCGCGGCGGCGGCGACCTGCGTGAGCTCGCGCGACGCGCTCTCGGCGGTCGCGAAGTCGTCGACGTCGAACGCGACCTGCACCTGCTGCGCGAGCGCCGCCGACAAGGTCGGCTCGAACCGGAGCGCGCGCGCCCGCGCGACCACCGCGCGCGAGCGATCGGGGAGCCCCTCGAGCGCGCCGCCCTTGTGGCGCGCCTCGATCTCGTCGAGCTCGCGCTCGAGCGCGCGCACCGCGGCGCGCGCCGCCGGATCGCGCGGCGGCGGGATCGCGGCGGCGAGCTCCTTCGGATCGGAGCAGCCTTCGATCGACTCGAGCTGCGTGAGGCCGGACAGCGCGTGATCGAGCGCGCGGAAGTCGCGCGTGCTCGCGAGCACGGCGAGGCCGTCGTCGAGCGCGTCGAGGCGGCGATCGAGGCAGCGCATGCGGAGATCGAGCGTCGCGTCGGGTTGCTCGCGCGCGCGGGTCGCGCGGCACGCGTCGACCCGCACGTCGGACCACCTGCGCGCGTAGCGATCGATGCGGATCGTCAGCGCGTTCGCGCGCGGCGCGCCGGTCGTGCGATCGAGCGCGCGGATGTGCTCGACGATCGACGCGCGCCGCGCGGCGCCCCAGATCGGATCGAGCTTGGCGGCCGGCGGCGGGCACGGATCCTCGTCGGGGCCGCGACCGCCCGCGATCCACGCGCCGGTCGCGACCGCGGCGGCGATCGCGACCGCGCCGACCGCGATCGCCGCGCGCCGCGGGCCGCCGCGCGCGCGATCGAGGATCGCGATCGCCGCGTCGATCGAGCCCGCGCGATCGATCCGCGCCAGCCGCGCGCGCACGTTCGGCGGCACGCGCGTGTCGTCGAGCGCTTCGCGCAGCGCCGCCACGTACGCCCGCAGGTCGTCGCCCTTGCTCGCGCCTTCGCCGCGCAACCCGAAGTCGCCGAGGCGCGGCACGCCGTCGCGATCGATCACGACGCCGGCTTCGATCGCGCCGTGCGCGACGCCGCGCGCGTGCGCCGCCGCGAGCCCGCGGCCGATCGCCGCGAACACGTCGACGATCGCGCGCCAGCTCGGCTTCGCCGCGCGCCACGCCTCGAGCGCTTCGCCCTCGGCGAGCTCCTTGACGATCACGATCTCGCCGTCGCCCGCGATCGCTTCGTAGACGGAGATCACGTTCGGATGCGTCACTTGCGCCTGCGCGCGCGCGGCGCGCAGCACGCGCTCGTCGGCGCCGGCGACGCGCTCGAGGGCGACGGTGCGCCCGAGCACGGGATCGCGCGCCTCGAAGACGACGCCGGCGGCGCCGTCGCCGATCCGCCGCCCGATCTCGAAGCGGTCGAGCGCGCCCACGCGACCAGCCTAACGCGGCGGCGGCGTCTCGGCGAGCGCGCGTCGATACGCCTCGGTCACGCGCGCGACCTCGCCGAGATCGACCGCCACCTCGCCGGCGCCGACCGCGCGCTGCAGATCGAAGACCGACCACGCCTTCGCCTCGCGCGGCATCGTCGCGTAGCGCGGCACCATGTGCGCGTGGAAGTGCGGGTGGCTCTCGCCCATCGCCGCGGTGTAGATGCGCAAGGCGCCGGTGACCTGCTCGAGCACGCGCTCGAAGTGGCGCAACGCCGGCCCGAACGCGCGCGCCTCGCCGTCGTCGAAGTGCGCGGGCCCGCCGACGTGGCGTTTCGTGATCAAGAGCATCCAGCCGGGCACGCCGGCCGGCTCGGCGTGGCGCACGTGCCAGAGATCGTCCTCGTAGATCGCGGCCGCGGGCGCGTCGCCGTAGAGCGACTGGCAGACGCCGCAGGTGGCAGAGAAGGAGGGGTGCTTCATCGAGCCGCGAACATACAACTTCAGTACGCGAGGTTCGACGGAATCATGCGCTCGACCTCGACGACCGAGACGCCCGCGCGGTGCGCGTAGTCGGTGACCTGGTCCTTGCCGACGCGGCCGACGGCGAAGTAGCGCGCGTCGGGGTGCGCGAAGTAGAGGCCGGCGACCGAAGCGGTCGGCGTCATCGCGAGCGACTCGGTCAGGCGCACGTGGTGGTGCGCCTCGTTGTCGAGGAGCGCGAACAGCGCGCGCTTCGGTCCGTGATCCGGACACGCGGGATAGCCGAACGCGGGGCGGATGCCGCGATAGGTCTCGGCCAGGATCTCCTCGTGCGAGAGCGCCTCGCGCGTGCCGTAGCCGAAGTCGTCGCGCGCGCGCTTGTGGAGGTGCTCGGCGGCGGCCTCGGCGAACCGATCGGCGAGCGCCTTCACGATGATCGCGGAGTAGTCGTCGTGATCCCGCTCGTATTCGCGCGCGAGCTCGTCGGTGCCGATGCCCGCGGTGACGATGAAGCCGCCGACGTAGTCGTTCGCCGGCGCGATGAAGTCCGCCAGCGACATGCAGACGTCCTTGTCCTCTTGCTGGCGCAGCATCGGCATGCGCAGCCGCTCGTGCTTGCGATCGTCGGACAGGATCACGAGGTCGTCGCCGTCGGAGCTGCACGGCCAGAAGCCGTAGGTCGCGCGCGCGGTGAGCAGCTTGCCGTCGACGATCTTGTGCAGGATCGCCTGGCCGTCGGCGAACAGCCGCTTGGCCGCGTCGCCGCGCTGCGGGTCGTCGAAGATCGCGGGGAAGCGGCCCTTCAGCTCCCACGCGTGGAAGAACGGCGACCAGTCGATCCACGGCACCAGCGTCGCGAGATCGAGCTCGAGGTTCTTCACGCCGGTGAAGGCGGGAACGGCGAGCTCATCGAACGCGAGCTTCGCGCGGCGCAGGCGCGCGTCCGCGATCGACAGCATCGGTCGCCGCTGCCCGGCGACGTACGCCGCGCGCACCTGATCCTGCTTCGTCCGGACCTCGGACAGATAGCCGTCGCGGTGATCGCCCAGCAGCTTGCCGAGCACGCCGACCGCGACCGACGCGTCCTGCACGTGCACCGTCGGGCCGCTGTACGCGGGCGCGATCTTCACGGCGGTGTGCTTGCCGCTCGTGGTCGCGCCGCCGATCAGGAGCGGCGTCGACATCTCGCGGCGGGTCATCTCCTTCGCCACGCTGATCATCTCGTCGAGCGACGGCGTGATCAGCCCCGAGAGCCCGATGATGTCCGCCTTGATCTGCGCGGCGGTGTCGAGGATCTGGTTCGCCGGCACCATCACGCCGAGGTCGGTGACCTCGTAGCCGTTGCAGCGCAAGACCACCGCGACGATGTTCTTGCCGATGTCGTGGACGTCGCCCTTCACGGTGGCGATCACCATGCGACCCTTCGCGCGGGTCTGGCCGGTGCGCTGCTTCTCCGCTTCCATGAGCGGCTCGAGGATCGCGACCGCCTTCTTCATCACGCGCGCGCTCTTCACGACCTGCGGCAGGAACATCTTGCCCGCGCCGAACAGCTCGCCGACGACGTTCATGCCGTCCATGAGCGGGCCCTCGATGATGTCGAGCGGCTTCGCGTAGACGGTCAGCGCCTCGGCGACGTCTTGATCGATGAAGTCGGCGACGCCGGTGACGAGCGCGTGCGCCAACCGCTTCGCGAGCGGCTCCTTCCGCCACGCGAGCTCGTCACCTTGCTTGCTCTCGCCGGCGTCGCCGCCGAGCGTCGCGGCGAGCTCGAGCAGACGCTCGGTCGCGTCGGCGCGGCGGTTCAAGACCAGATCCTCGACGCGCTCGCGCAGCTGCGGATCGAGCTCTTCGTAGACCGCGAGCTGGCCGGCGTTCACGATCGCCATGTCGAGGCCGGCGCGGATCGCGTGATAGAGGAAGACCGCGTGCATCGCCTCGCGCACGCGCGGCGACGTGCGGAACGAGAACGACAGGTTCGACACGCCGCCCGAGACCTTCGCGTACGGCAGCTCGTGCTTGATGCGCCGGGTCGCCTCGACGAACGCGACCGCGTAGTCGTCGTGCTCCTCGATGCCGGTGCCGATCGTGAGGATGTTCGGATCGAAGATGATGTCTTCGGCGGGGAAGCCGACCTGCTCGGTGAGGATCTTGTACGCGCGGTGCGCGATCACGAGCCGGTGCTCGACCGACGTGGCTTGCCCGGTCTCGTCGAACGCCATCACGACGACGGCGGCGCCGAAGCGGCGGATGATCTTCGCCTGGCGGATGAACTCGGCCTCGCCCTCCTTGAGCGAGATCGAGTTGACGACGCCCTTGCCCTGCAGGCACTCGAGGCCCGCCTCGATCACGCTGAACTTCGAGCTGTCGATCATGATCGGCAGGCGCGCGACGTCGGGCTCCGCGCCGATCAAGTTGACGAAGCGGCGCATCGCGACGGGGCCGTCGAGCATGCCCTCGTCCATGCAGACGTCGAGGATGTTGGCGCCGCCCTCGGCCTGCTGGCGCGCGACGGTGACCGCCTCCTCGAGCTTGTCGTCCTTGATCAGGCGGCGGAACGCGGCGGAGCCGGTCACGTTCGTGCGCTCGCCGATCATCGTGAAGTTCGAGTCGGGCGTGATCGTGAGCGGCTCCATGC
>DATJIA010000336.1:0-3234 GCA_035493675.1 Kofleriaceae bacterium
GGCCCCGACAACCCGCTCGTCCCCGGCGACGACGGCTTCGGCGAGGGCATCGAGCCGCCCGTGTATCGCACGCCGTTCGATTGATTCCGACTTCCGTCCTCCGACTTCCGTCTTCCGGAATGACCAAGGGCCGCTCTCGAGCGGCCCTTTGCCGTTTCGGCGTTCTCGTCCGGAAGACGGAAGTCGGAAGACGGAAGTCGAAGCGGACGGGTGTTACCGAACCCCTGCAGGGGGTCGAGCAAAATGAGCGTCCCCAGGGAACGGATCCGCGGTCTCGCGGGTGTTGAGCTCGTTGGTGTCCGGCATCGGCTGGACGGGGATTCCGAGGGCGGTGAGGCCGGCGGCGTCGTTGTAGCGGAGCTCGGCGACCGCGGCCGGGCGCGACGACGCGCGCACGAACTTGGTGAAGGTGACCGAGGAGTAGCGCGACTCGCCGAACTCGGTGCCGAGGCCCGGGCGCTCGCGCTCCTGGCGCGATTCGGTGCAGCACGGATCGGTCGGCGCCGCGCCGCCGAGCGCTTCGCCTTCGGACGGCATGTTGTCGTCGCCGCCGCGATCGGCGGTGCGGGTCGGCGCGGGCGCCTTCGCCTTCGGCGCCGAGTGTCCGGTCGCCGGACGATAGCCGCCGCCGGAGCCCGAGCCCTGGCCGCGCGACGCGCCGTTCGACGAGGTCGTCGTCGGCGGCGGCGCGGGCGGCGGCGCTTCGTCCTTGTCGGCGCTGCCGTCTTCGTCCTCGATGTCACGGCGGTAGTCGTAGACCGGCGGCGGCGACGGCTCGACGATCTGCGGCTGCGCGACCTCCTCGAAGATCGCGACCGCGATCACGCCGACGTTGCGGCCCTTGCCCTTGCGCTCGGCGTAGCTGTCGCCGACCGACGAGAAGCGGAACGTCGCGACGTCGGTCTGCGACGTGCGGAAGCCTTCGATGTTCAGATCGCCGTACGGCGGGATCACGTAGCCGCGCTTGCGCAGATCGCCCGGCTCGCCGTCGATCACGTCGAGCCCGTCGACGGTGATCACCGCCTCGACGCGCGACGCGGTCGGGTTGGTGACGTGGATGATGTAGCGATCGCCCGCATCGCCGAGCACGTAGTAGCGGCCGCCCTTCGCGAACATCGCGAGCTCGGAGCCGCTCTCGTCCTCGACGTTGACGTTGTAGACCGCGCGCTGCGCCTCGGGCGCGATCGCGAGCGCCTGATCGTGGCGCACCGGCGGGCGCGACGGCGCCTTGTCCGCATACGCCGCCGAGCACGCGCCCGCGAACAGGGCGGCTGACAGGAACGAGCGATGGATCCTCATGCGCCTATCGACGCGCCGCGGCCCCGAAAGATCTGGCCGCGTGTATAGTCCGCGGCATGCCCGCGACCAGAAAAGCGACGAGCGTTGCGCGCAAGGCCAAACCCGCGAAGGCTCCCGTGAAAAAGCCGAACGGCAAGGCGAACGGGAAGCCCTCGAAGGCCCCGCGCAAGCAGGCCGACGTCGCCTCCGCCGACCCCACGCTGTTCGCGCCGCTGACTCCCGGCGAGGTCGCCGACGCGCTCCGCACGCTCACCGAAGATCGCCGCGTCTCCGGCATGGCGAAGGTCGGGCGCTATCGCGTGATCGGGACCGAGCCGCTCGTGATCAAGCCGCCGCACTACATGGCGGGCCATCGCCTCGCGCGCGTCGTGATCTACGACTACGCGGCCGATCGCTGCGTCGACGCGACCGTCGATCTCGACGCCGGCATCGTCGCGCACCTCGACGTCACGCGCTCGCAGCCGATGCTGTCGCGCGAAGAAGAAGCGGTCGCGATCTCGGTCGCGATGACCGACGAGCGCGTGCGCTCGCGCGTGTCGCTCGGCGAAGAGCCGCTGGTCGCGATGCACTACTGGGGCAAGGACCCCGGCGATCTCTCCTTCGCGCGGCGCAGCGCGTCCGTGATCTTCGGCCGCGCCGGCGGGCATCCGTCGGTGGTCGCGATCGTCGATCTCCTCGACAACGTCGTCACCACGGTGACGCCCGCGGGCCAATGGTGAACGCGATGTCCAACGCCAACGTCATCGAAGCCGCGAACTGGAAGTTCCACTGGCGTCTCACCGAATCGGCGGGCGTGCTCGTGTACCTCGCCGACTACAAGGGACGGCGCGTCTTGTGGGAAGGCTCGCTGCCCTACGTCACCGTCGATCACCAGCGCGACACGCTCGACGTCGAGGATCTCGACGGCGGCACCGAGCTGCACGGCCCGTGGTGGGTGCCGCTCGGCCAGCGCACGCTGTCGGGCGCGGTCCGCGTGCAGCCGTTCCGCGGCGGCATCGAGCTCAGCGCGAACTTCGCCGCCGGTCCCTACAACTACATGCAGCTGTGGCGCTTCCACGACGACGGCCGCATGTGCCCGTGGCTGACGATCTACGGCAGCGGCGTCCACGATCACCACACGTATCACCCGCACTGGCGCTTCGACTTCGACGTCGACGGCGCGCGCGACGACGCGTTCGAGCGGTTCGAGAACGGCCGCTGGGTGCGCGCCGACGAAGAGGGCTGGTTCCCGTACGCGGGCGAGGCCGACGACAGCGGCCACGTGTGGCGACAGGTCGACTTCG
The DNA here is from genome assembly GCA_035493675.1 of Kofleriaceae bacterium. Taxonomy (GTDB): domain Bacteria; phylum Myxococcota_A; class Polyangia; order Haliangiales; family Haliangiaceae; genus JAIOQA01. The sequence continues at coordinate 2,583 of DATJIA010000336.1, forward strand.
GATCGCGCGCCGCGGTCAACGTCCGCCCGCACACGTGGGACGACGCGGAGATCTTCGCGATCCGCTATCACGACGGCGAGTGGCCGCCGTTCTCGCCGCGCAGCGAAGCGGGCACGCAGCCGTTCCCCGCCGCGTACGTCGGGCACGAGTCGCTCGACGGCGAAGACGTGACGCTGTGGTACGTCGCGCACGTCCACTACGATCAGTCCTTCCCGTACACCGCGGGGCCGTGGGTGAAGCTCGAAGGCTACTGAACGATCGCCTCGCGCGGCCGACCTCTCTCGTAGAGGTGCTCTCCATGGACGCGCTGCACGCGATCCTGATCTGCGACGACGACGACGACACGCGAGCCGCGCTGCGGCGCGCCTTGCGCGGTCATCACGTGACCGAAGCGGCGAGCCCACAAGAAGCGCTCGCGGCGTTACGCGCGGCGCGCTTCGACGCGGTGCTGTCGGACTTCGACTACGGCGCAGGTGAAGGGGATGGCCTCGAGCTGCTGCAGAACATCCGCCTCCAGTGGCCCGACACGCTGCGCGTGCTGATCACCGGCAACGCCGATGTGAGCGTCGCGATCCGCGCGGTCAACGGAGGTGCGGTGGACCGCTACATCCTGAAGCCGTGGAACTCGGACACGCTCCGCGCCTCGATCGAG
>DATJIA010000337.1:0-16386 GCA_035493675.1 Kofleriaceae bacterium
CTACGACGATCTGCTCCTGTTCGGGCGCAACCGCGCGTGGATCCCGAAGCTCGAGGCGATCTTCGGCGGCGGCGACGCGTTCGTCGCGGTCGGGCTCGATCACCTGCTCGGCGACCGCGGCGTGATCGCGGCCTTGCGCGCCGACGGCTTCGTCGTCACGCGCGTCGGTGGCTGATCCGGTCGCCATGTCTTCGCGACGGACACGAGGTCCTCGCGGAACTCGGCGGAATCGCATGCGGCGCGCCGCGGCACGAGGCGTGTATCAACGCGCGCGCGATGCGTACAGCGATCGCGATGGTGCTTGTCCTCGGGGCGGGATGCGTGGAGACCAAGGTGCCGGTCGACGACGACGTGAGCGCCGCGTTCGCCGCGGATTCCAAGGCCGATCTGCCGACGAACACCAAGTTCCTCGGCGATCTCGATCACGGCCTGAAGATGCCGGTGAGCTACACGAAGACGCCGCGCTATCGCTCGGTCGGCTTCTGGGGCGTGAGCGGCGACGACGTGAACATCTCGGTCGCGTCGACCGACGGCGGCGACGCGGTCGCGTGGCTGCTCGACTTCAACGGCAAGGTGATCGCGTGGAACGACGACGCGAGCTCCGATACGTACGACGCCGCGATCCACACCAAGCTGACCGCGTCGAACGGTCACTACTTCATCTACTTCCGCGACTACGATCTGAAGCGCCACCACTTCACGATCACGAAGACCGGCGGCCACCCGACCGACAGCGCCGGTGACGCGGAGCGCGCGTGGGACGCGGCGAACGGCGACAACGGCCCCGACGCGTTCCTGATCGATCGCACGGCGTTGCCGGCGTCGGCGCGCGCGACCTACGACAAGTACGCCGCGAAGTACGCGGCGAGCGCGTGGAAGATCCCGAGCTACTACGTCGTCGGCGGCGCGGCCGAGGAGATCAACTGGGTCGACATCTACGATCTCGGCGGCACCTTCATCGTGCACGGCGCGAGCGGCGACGGCGGTTGGCAGATGTCGTTCTGGGGCGAGCCGCGGCAGCCGTGGGATCCGTCGGGATCGCTATAAGAGCGCCAGCGCGCCGGTGATCGCGTCGACCTCGTCGGTCCACGCGGGCCCGATCGCGCAGCACGTCTTGGTCGGCACGCCGTGGAACTCGGTCGCGCCGGCGTCGACGATCAGCGCGCACGGGACGTTCGCGGCGTGCGCCTTCGCGACGATCTCGTCGAGCGCGGCCTCCGAATCGACGGACACGCACACCTTCGTGAAGCGTCCGCCGAGCCACGCGGCCATCGCCGGCGTGACGGTGAACGCATAGCCGCTCGGATCCAGCGCGCCGCGGTCGAGGAAGACCTTCAAGGACGCGTGCGCGCCCTGCGCGATCATCTTGCCCTTGCGCATGTTCAGGTCCTTGCGCATCACGATGACCTGCTTCGCCTGCATCGCGATACAACGTAGACGTGAAGCTGACCGTCTACCAGTACCCGAAGTGCTCGACGTGCCGGAAGGCGCTCGCGTGGCTCGACAAGCAGGGCATCGCGTACGAGTCGATCGACATCGTGAAGGCGCCGCCGTCACGCGCGGTGCTCGAGCGCGCCGCGAAGGCCGCGGCCGCGCCGGTGAAGAAGATGTTCAACGTCTCCGGCGAGTCGTATCGCAACGGCAACTTCAAGGAGAAGCTCGCGACGATGAGCGACGCCGACGCCTTCGCCGCGCTCGCCGCGGACGGCAAGCTGATCAAGCGGCCGCTGGTCGTCGGAGACAAGCTCGCGCTGGTCGGCTTCGACGAGGCGGCGTGGAAGGCCGCGCTGCGATGAGATCAGTGCTCGTCGTCTGCGCGCTGGCGGCGGTCGCGCACGCGAAGCCGCCGGCGCCGCGCTGGCAGCAGCTACCGAAGCTGCCCGCGATGCCCGCGCCCGACGCGAGCGGCGACGTCACCGTCGACGACGCGAAGATCCACTACGCGATCTTCGGCACGGGCGACGCGGTCGTCTTGCTGCACGGCGGGCTCGGCAACGGCGACTACATGGTGTTCCAGGCGCAGGCGCTCGCGCCGTCGCATCGCGTGATCGTGATCGACCTGCGCGGGCAGGGGCGCAGCACGCGCGGCGCGCACGGCATCCACTACCACCAGATGGCCGAGGACGTGATCGCCGTGCTCGACGCGCTGAAGATCGATCGCGCGGCGGTCGCCGGCTGGAGCGACGGCGCGATCATCGCGATCGATCTCGCGATCCATCACGGCGATCGGATCGCGAAGGCGTTCGCGTTCGCCGCGAACACCGATCCGTCGGGGACGATCAAGCACGGCGGCGCGGCGAAGACCGTCGGCGCGTACTTCTCGATGGCGCGCGCCGACACCAAGCGGCTCACGCCCGATCCGAAGCACGTGCTCGATGCGATCGCGGATCTGAACGCGATGTGGAAGTCGGAGCCCGCGTACACGAAGGAGGAGCTGGGATCGATCGCCATCCCGGTCGCGATCGTCGACGGCGATCACGACGAGCTGATCAAGCTCTCGCATACGAAGCAGATCGCCGCGCAGATCCCCGGCGCGAAGCTGATCATCTTGAAGGACGCGAGCCACTTCGCGCTGTGGCAAGCGCCCGACGACTTCGACAAGGCGCTGATCGACTTCGTCGACGGGGCCGGTCACTAGGGCGCGACGCACGCGCGCAGCTGCACGTACGGCAGATCGACCGTGCCGGCGCCGGTGGTGCCGCTGATCGTGCGATCTCCCGCGCTCGCGTAGCCGCCCGCGCAGCAGCCGCTGACCAGCGCGATCCCGTGCGACGGGATCGCGACCGTGCCGGTGTACGGATGCGTGTGCGTGCGCGCCTCGCCGCTCGCGAGCGGCGCGCCGCCGAAGGTCGCGCCGGGCGTGCCGCCGTTCGGAAGGCCGACCAGCATGCGGCCGTTCCACTCGGCCGGCGCCTCGAGCCAACCGGTCGGGCACGCGCTCTCGAAGAACGCGACCATGCCGCCCGGGATCGACAAGCCGTTCGGCGGCGCGGTCTTCTTGCACGCGAACAGCTGCACGTACGGCAGCGCGGCGTCGCCGTCGGTGATCGACGCGGCGCCGTCGACGTGGCCGGCGCCGGCGACGCCCGTGTTCGCCGCGCCCGCGATCCCGGCGAAGCTCGTCGACGGGAGATCGACGCCGATCGCCGCGTCGTGATGATGCGCGCGGATCTCGTTGCGCGCGAGCGGCGCGCCGCTGGTCACGGTCGGATCGGTCGCGCTCGGCACGATCGCGCGGCCGGCGGCGGCGTCGTACGACGTCCAACCGGACGGGCAGCTGGTCGCGAGGAAGAAGCTGATCGCGCCGGTGGGCAGCGGATCGCTCGCGTTCGGCGCGACGTCGGGGAGCGAGAGCGCATCGACCGTGCCGCCGCCGTCGCCGTCGTCGCCCGCGTCGCCGCCGCCGCGTCCGTGCGCGTGGCTGCACCCCGCGATCAACGCAAAGACTAGAACGCGTTTCATTGCAGGCTCCGCACGCACGCGGTCAGCTGCACGAACGGCAGGCCGCTCGGCGCGGCGCCCGCGGTGCCCGCGATCGTCCGAGATCCGGACGCTCCCCCGCTGTCGTTGTTGCCGTCCGCCGCGCTGATCGATTTCCCCGGCAGCGAGATCGCGCCGCCGATCGCGTGCGCGTGCGTGCGATCCTCCGCGGGCGCGAGCGCATCTCCGACGGTGTGGCCGACCGCGATCGGATCGTTCACCGCGATCACCAGGCGCCCGCTCGCGACCTCCGCAGGCACCCATCCCGCCGGGCACGCAGGCGTCGCGAAGAACGACACCATCCCGGGCGGCACGCCGTCGTTGGCGACCTCGACCGGTCCGGCGCCCGCGAGCAACCCGACGACGAGCGCGATGCCGACTCCCCTCATGCGCGCGACGGTACCTCAGCGCGTGCGGGAGTGAAACATGTTCTACTACGAGTCCGTCGCACCTTCATTGGTCCGACGCTTGCTCCACCGTTGCGTCATGGAACGCGCGATCGCTCCGCAGGCCCCCGACGTGAGGCGCGCGCGCACGATCGCGCGCCTGCTCGACGACAACTACGTCGATCCGATCCTCGGCTTCTTCTTGCCCGGCGTGGGCGACCTGGTCGGGTCCGTGCTCGGCCTCTACATCGTGTCGATCGCCGCGCGCCGCCGGCTGCCCGGGATCGTGATCGCTCGCATGCTGCTCAACCTCGCGATCGACGCCGCGCTCGGCGTCGTGCCGCTGCTCGGCGATCTCGCCGACGTCGCGTTCAAGGCGAACGATCGCAACCTCGCGCTGCTCGAGGCGCGCGCGGAGCGGCGCAACTCGTGGCGCGATTGGCTCGCGGTCCTCGGCGCGCTCGCGCTGTTCCTCGCCGCGTTCGTCGGATTGGTCTGGCTGCTTGTGCGCCTGATTCAATCGGTCTTCTAGCTCACCGTCGTGTCGCCCGGCATAGCTGTCGGGTGGCATCCGCACGCGGCGCGAGGCTACGATCGCCGGATGCGATCAGCACTGGTCCTCACCACGGTCCTGGCGGTGGCGGCGGCGGCGCCGAGCGCGGCGCGCGCGGATGTCGGCCTCGGCCTGTTCGTCGGCGAGCCGTTCGGCCTCGACGTCAAGATCGATCTCCAGCGCCGGTCGGCCCTCGACCTCGTGCTCGGCTTCTCCGACGTGCGCGACGGCCGCGGGCACTACGGTCACTTGACGTACCTCGTCACGCCCGTGGTCGGGCGCGGTCGGTCGATCAACGTGCCGCTGCGGCTCGGGATCGGCGTCGCGGTCTTCGACGGCGGCGGCCGCTTCGGCGACAACGTCGACGTCGCGGTGCGCGCGCCGCTCGAGATCGGCCTCATGTTCAAGAGCGCGCCGCTCGAGCTCTACGGCGAGATCACGCTGCTCGTCCCGTTCGTCCGCGACGGCGTGTACGCGGATCTCGACGGCGGCATCGGCTTCCGCATCTACTTCTGACGCGCGCCGCCGCGGGAGGATCTCCCCGCCGGAATTCGTGGATCGGACATCTGTTGGAAACATTCGGCGCGCTGAATCGAGATCAAGATGTCGTCTCCCGTGCGCGCTCGCATCAAGGTCCACGAGGCCGGTGAGCGCGGCGTCGACGGCATCCTGCGGTTGATCGAGCTCGCGTCCGACGACGGGCCCGTCGAAGAGGTCTTGTCCGTGATGTGCGACGAGATCGCGGCGATCGCGCACGCCGACATCGCGTCGGTCTACGCGCGCGACCCCGGCGAGATCCTCGTCATGCGCGGCAACCACGGCTTCCCCGCGCAGGCGATCGGGCGCGTGTCGCTGAAGGTCGGCGAGGGCATCACCGGCATGGTCGCCGAGCGCATGCGGCCGGTCAGCGCCGAGAGCGCCGCCGACGAGAAGTCGTACAAGCACGTGCCCGGTCTGGGCGAAGAGCAGTTCCCGGTGTTCTTGGGCGTGCCGCTGATCGGCGGCGGCGCGGTGGTCGGCGTGTTGGTCCTGCAGCGGCGCGCGCGGCCGGCGTTCGGCGCCCGCGACGTCGCGCTCGCGACCGCGCTCGGCGCGCCGGTGACGCTCGCGCTCGAGCGACGCCGCGCGTCGGCGGCGCGCTCGGCGCGCTTGCACGGCGCGCCGCTCGGCGGCGCGGGCACCGTGATCGGACGCGCCGACGTCGTGCCGACCTCGACGGCGCTCGCCGGATCGCCGGGCGATCTCACGTCGGCGATCGCGCGCCTGCGCGAAGATCTCGATCGCGCGTTCCGCCGCTTGTGCGACAGCGACGATCCCGAGATCGGCGGCGCGCTCGATCGCCTGGCGCTCGCGCTGATGGATCAGCGGTTGCGCGATCGCCTCGCCGAGGCGGCGGCGCGTCCGGGCGGCCTGCGCGAGGTCGCGCGCGACTACGCGCGCATCCCGTACAAGCTCGGCGCCGACGCCGCGTCCGCCGATCGCGTGATCGAGATCGAAGAGCTGTGCGTCTTGCTCGGCACCGTCGACGGTCCGCCGCTCCGGCCCGGCGCGGTCTGGCTCGGGCAAGGCGCGGGCGCGTTCGTCACGCTGATCGCGGTCGCGCGCGGCGCCGCGGCGCTGGTCTGCGCGTCCGACGCGATCACGCCGGCCGCCGCGGCGATCGCGCGCGCCGCGGGCCTACCGCTCGTCTCTGCGGCGCACGGCGTCTTCGGCTGGGCGCGGCCCGGCGATCTGCTCGCCGTCGACGGCGCGACCGGCACCGTGATCGTCAATCCGCCGCCCGCCGACGTCGAGCGCGTCCGCGCCTCGCGCCGCGCCTAGCGCGCATCGCCGTTCGTCCTGAGCGAAGGGCGAGCGCCAGCGAGCCCGGAATCGAAGGACGACGCCGTCGAGGAACGCCGCCCTTCGACTTCGCCCGTCGCTTCGCGACGGGCGCCGCTCAGGGCGAACGGAGCTGGATGGCACTAGCGATCGACGACGGCGCGCCCGCGATCGGCGAGGCGATACACGCCGTCGTCGCGCGTCATGTAGCGGCCCATGATCCACTCGCGGCGCACCGTGCAGTAGTCGTCGAAGACGACCTCGATGAAGCGGTTGAGCTCGGGCTCGGCGTACTCCTTGCGGCGCGGGATCCGGCGCAGCACCTCCTCGAGCACGATCTCCTTCTTGCGGCGCTGCACCGGCATCTGGCGCAGGCGCGGACCGTCGAAGAACGCGCGCAGGACGTCGCGCGTGTCGTCGTCGACCGCCGCGCTGGTCGCCAGCTCGCGCACGCGCTTGGGCGTGGTCACCGTCTTCATCGCGCGCGACAGCGCCTCGAGATCGACCTGGTAGAAGACGTACGGCGGCTGGCGCGTCTCGGTGAGGAGCCCGGCCCGCTCGAGCACCTTCAGGTGATGCGAGATCGTCGCCGGCGCGACGCCGATCTCGGCGGCGAGCTCCTGCCCGCAGCGCGGCCGGTCGACCATCGCCGCGACCATGCGCAGCCGGGTCGGATCGGCCAAGCCCTTGAACAGGGTCACGACCGTGTCGATCTCGCTCATGCCGAATCGATAACAGTCGATTCGATGACTGTCAAATCGAAAAAGATCGAATCGGGTCAGTCGGCCTGGTGCGCGCCGCTCGTGCAGCCCGACGCCGGCCGCGCGATCCCGCGCGCGTCGGTCGACGGACAGCCGTTGCCCGCGCCGAGGGCCGGGCTGCCCGCCGCCGGCGCCATCGTGTGCACGCCGGTCGTCCCGCCGTGGTCGGCGAGCGCGCCGAGCTGCGGATCACCGGTCGTGATCGATCCGCAGCTCGTGCCCGGGAACTGCAGGTTGCCGCCGCCGTCGATCGGCGCGCCGGTGCAGCTCGCGCCGCTCTGCCCCGCGACCAGCGTGTTGACGAGCTTCATCCCGCCGACGCCGCCCCCGGTGAGCCCGCGCGTGTTGCCCGCGATCGTCGCGTTCAAGAGCGTGCCGGTGACGCCGTCCGAGGCGACCAGCGCGTCGCCGGCGATCGCCGTCATCGTCAGGTTCGTCGCGTCGAACGTGCCGCGCCCGTTCATCGGGAAGACGAACACGCCCGCCGCGAAGCCGGCCGACGCGTTCGTGATCGTCGTGTTGGCGACCGTGACGTTCGCGCCCTGCAGGTACGCGGCGCCGCCGTGGCTCGGTTGACCGCTCACGACCGGCACGGTCGCGCCGTCGAGCTCGGTGTTGGTGATCGAGATCGTGCCTTGCCCCGCGTCGTCGACGTAGAAGATGCCGCCGCCGTACGCGTTGGCGGTCGAGCTCTTCAGCTGCACGCCGCACAGCGAGAGCGAGAGCCCGACGCCGTCGTGATAGATCGCGCCGCCGTTGCCGCCGTTGCCCGGGTTGCCGCCGGTGCCGGTCGCGCCGTTGCCGTCGAAGACGCTGTTGATGATCGTCACCGGCGACGCCTGCAGCGATCCGATCGCGCCGCCGTCGCTGCAGTGGTTGCCGTGCCCGGGCTCGCCGAACGTGCTGCCCACGATCAGCGCGGGCGTCGCCTGCATCAACCGGATCGCGCCGCCGGCGGTGTCCTGGCCGGTCACCGCGCACGTGTTGTCGAGGAAGACCGAGTCGATCACGGTCAGCGCGCCGCCGACGCGGAAGATCGCGCCGCCGCCGTCGGCGCCGTCGTCGTGGCCGCCGGTGAGCGTCAACCGCTGCACCGTGAGGTGCGGGTGCGGATGGATGTCGCAGCGCGGATCGTTGAACGGCTGCTCGCACGCGTTCAAGTACAGGATGCGCGAGGTGCCGCCGCCCGACAGCGTGACCTTGCCGCCGCCGTCGATCACGGTGTCGCCCTGCTGGTCGGCGCCGGCGACGTTGTTGATCTTGATCGGCGCGGTCAGCGTGATCGTGATCGGATCCGGCCCGCACGAGAACGTGACGATGCCGCCCTTGGTCACCGCGTCCTGCAGCGCCTGTGCGGTGCACGACCCCGCCGCGCCGGTGCCGACCACCGTCGTCGGCGCCGAGGTATCGACGAGCTTCCCCTCCGGCGGGACGTCACACCGCGCGGGCGGCTGGGTCACCGGCCCCGCATCGGGGACCGTCGACGCATCGATCGAATCCTTCGATCCACCACCGCCGCACGCCGCGAGTCCGATCAAGACGAACCAGCGCATGCGGCGATGATACTGCCATTACAACCGTTCGATCAGCGCACGTGCGAACGCGGGCGCGTCGTGCGGATTGCGCGACGTGATGAACTGCCCGTCGACGACGACCTCGCGATCGACCCAGCGCGCGCCCGCGAGCTCGAGCTCCTTGCGCACCGACGGCCACGACGTCATCTGCTTGCCGCGCACCTGATCGTCGGCGGCCTCGACGAGCAGCTGGGGTCCGTGACAGATCGCGGCGATCGGCTTGCCGGTCGCGATGAACTTCTTCACGAACGACACGACGCCGGGATCCATGCGCAGCTGATCGGGCGAGTGGCCGCCGGGGATCACGAGCGCGTCGTAGCGCGCCGGATCTTCCTCACCCGCGGTGTGCCGGATCTCGACCTTCTCCTTGTGCTGCTTGCCCTCCACCGTCTCGCCCTTCTTCTTGCCGAGCATCTCGGGCTCGTGGCCCGCCTGCTTCACGGCGTCGAACGGGACGCGGAACTCGGTGTCCTCGAACTCGGGACCGACGACGAATGCGATCTTCGACATGGTTCACCTCGTCCGGACGTGAGGTTCACGCATCGTGCCGCCGACGCCGGTCAAGGTCGTCGTGTGCGTCTCCTCGAGCGGCATCGGATCGGTGACGCCGACGTGGTGCGTCTGCACGAGCTTCCAGCCGAACGCGCCCGCCGCGATCAACGTGCCGCTGCCGACCACCGCCAAGATCAGCGGCAACCGCGCGTCGAGCGACACGCTCGGCCACGCGCTCCACTGCCGCCACGTGATCATCGCGACGATCACGAACAGGAGCAACGTGACGACGTTCAGGAGCGCGTGCGTGTACGCGGTCGCGCGCGCCTTCGTCCCCGACGGGATCGACAGCAGATCGATCAAGCCCGGGATCGCGGCGACCGCGCCCATCACGACGCCGGCGGTGCTCGCGTAACACGCGACGCGGAACCAGAACGCGTCGCGCGTCGCGGCGAACGCGATCAGCGAGACCAGCGCCCCGACGTAGAACGCGATCGGGAAGGCGACGAGCGCCGGATGGATCGGGTGTCCGGAAATCTTGGCCTTGCTGTACATGACGAGCTCCCTTTGCACCGGAGCTCGTGCATCGCGTGTGCCCGTGCGCGTCGGCTTACGGCTGACACCAACCGCCGTAGGCCGCGCACTTGCCGTCGTTCGTCACGTGATCGCACGTCTTCATGTGGCCGTCGGAGGGATCGAACATGCACGCTTGCTCGGCGCCGTGCCCGTTCAGATCGTCGGGCCCGCACCAGGATCCGAACGCCGCGCACTGCCCGTCGGAGGTGACGTGCGTGCAGTGCGCGTAGCGCCCGCCGCCTCCGTCGAACATGCAGGGTGCGACTTCGCTGGATGCGCCCATCTCGCCGGGGCCGCACGGCGCTCCGAACGCGGCGCACAAGCCGTCGTTCGTGACGTGCGCGCACACCGCGTAGCGCCCCGAGGCGGGGTTGTACATGCACTGCGACGACGACGGTGTGCTCTCGTCGGGGCGCGAATGCGTCGCCGGCGCGAGGGCCTCGCCGGTCTCGACCGATGCCTCGGCGGCGCTGGTGCCGCCGCTCGACGACGCGGACGGCGCCGGCGTCGACATCGGATCGCCGCGCGACACGTACGCGCTCCGGGCCGGATGACAGGCCGCGATCGCGAACAGGAGGAGCAGGTTCCGCATGCGCGCACCATACCGCGCGATACTCGAAACGTGAGCGAGGTGCGGATCACGCGCGCGGACGACCCGAGGCTCGCGCGCTTCTACGACGAGGTGTACCTGCCCGCGTTCGCGCATCAGCGCGAGCCGCTCGAGGCGTGGCAGCGCGCGCTCGAAGGCGCGGCGTACGCGCTCACGATCGTCTTGGAGATCGAAGACGATCGGATCGACGGCGGGATCGTCTTCGAGCGCTATCCGAAGAGCGACGTCGCGCTGATCACGTACCTCGTCGTCGCGCCGCACGCGCGCCGCCGCGGCGTGGGGAGCCGGCTGCTCGATCGCGCGATGCACGAGCTCGCGGGCGCGCGCGCGATCGTCGGCGAGGTCCACGATCCCGCGCACGCCGACGATCCCGCCGCGGCCCGGAAGCGCATCGCGTGGTTCGAGCAGCGCGGCGCCCGCGTCCTCGAGATCGAATACGTCCAGCCGGATCTCGGTTACGGCCGCGATCCGCACTTGAAGCTGATCTCGTTCCGCGGCGACGACGTCGAGCGCGCGCTGCTCGATCGATTCCTCGACGAGCTCTACGCGCTCACCGAAGGTCATCGCACGCCGGTGCGTTCGCCGGTCGTGTAGATGATCGCGCGTCGATCGGCCTGCTTGGCCGGCGCTTCCGCGCCCTGCTTGCCCTCGGGGTCGAGCGAGATGCGCGAGCGCGGGACGCCGCGCGACGCCAGGTAGTCGGCGACCTGGATGCCGCGACGGAAGGACAGCTGCATGTTGTAGTCCTCGCCGCCGCGCACGTCGGCGTGACCGGCGATGACGATGTGCTCGCCCGGATGCGCGATCAGCCACGCCGCCGCGGCGTCGAGATCCTGCTGCGCGGACACGGTGAGCTTGTCGGAGTCGGTCGCGAAGAACACCCAGCTCGCGGGCTCGATCTTGCGCGAGCCCGGTGAGGCGGGGACGCGCGCCGCCATCGCGTGCGGGGTCATGTTCTTGTAGTCGGGCTGCGGAGCGGGCGTGGTACGCGCGTGCTCGTGATGACAGCCCGCCATCGCGATCCCGATGGCGAATGCGAGGTTACGGGTCTTCATGGGATTCCTCCTGACCCCATGAAGTGCATCGCATGTGCCGCGATCCCTAGGACAACACCCTAAGCGACTCCAGCAGCTGCAGGAGCCCGACCGTCGTGGCGAGGGTCGACGCGGTGACGTGCGACTTGCCGGTCGTGCGGTACCAGGCCATCCCGCCGCCGACGACGAGCAGCCCCGGCAGGATCACGTCGATCCGGATCGACGACAACGACAGCGTCATCAACTTGAAGACGAGCAGGCACTCGATCCCGGCGGCGATGAACGCGAGGCCCGCGAACAAGCGCTCGCTGGACTGCGCGAGCAACAGCGCCGCCGACGCGAACGCGACGACGACGAGCGCGGTGTGGAGGTCGTGCATCCCTCAATCATCGCACTTCTGCTTCACCGTGATCGTCTTCGCGAACAGGTGCGCGCCCGACATGTCGTCGAGGAAGAGCTTGATGTCGAACGAGGGGAGACACGTCGGTATGTCGTCCGGCGGGATCTCCACGGAGAAGGCGCTCTCGTCCTCGCCCTCTTGGAACATGCCCTTGTGCGGATCGTTGGTGACGAGCGTCGGGCCGTTGCCGGCGTTCGGCGCGTCGTAGACGGTCTGCGCGTTGAAGGTGAGATCGGAGCCGTTGAAGCGCTTGTCCTTCGACGTGACGTAGCAGGTGATGCGATCGACCTCGAGCCGGCGCGCTTGCTTGTTCGGCACGTCGAAGGTGTCGTCGCCCTTCGCGGCCTCGCAGCGCGCGAACGCCTTCATCGGTTTCGGTTTCGGGCACGCCTGCGCCACGTGCACCTTCTTCGTGAAGAGCGTGCCGTGATCGTCGTAGATCGTCGCGACGACGTCGAAGTCCTCGCACGACTGGAAGTCGACCTCGCCGGCGTCGTCCTTCACGCCCGGCTGCATCACGAGCTCGAGATCCTTGGTCGGCGTGATCTCGTCGGTCTTGCCCTGCGTCGAGATCGTCGACTTCTTGCCGCTCGCGGCGTCGACCGCGTAGCGCACGGTGTGCACGTTCGCTTGGTAGCCGTCGCCGGCGTCGAGGCGCAGCGCGCACGCGACCGGATCGGTCAGGCGCGGCTTCTTCGGGTTCGGCACCATGTCCTTGACCTCGCCGTCGACGTACGTGCCGCACAAGAACTCGGCCTTGACCTTGTTGCCCGCGAAGACGGGCGTCGCGAGCACGGCGATGAGCGCCGCGCAGATCCATGCACGCATGCGGTGAATCCCCCCGCACGGATCGTATCAGCTACGCCGGCACGCCGGTGACGTCGGCGATGCGACCGTCGGGGGCGAAACGTACGACATTGGTGCCGCGCATGCGCTCGACACCGCTCGCGTCGACGAACGCCCACTCGACGAGCGCGACGTCGTGCACCATGCGGAGCGCGCCGCGCTGCGCGAGCGACAGGCCGGGCATGAACGCGAGCGCGCCCGCGATGTGGCCGCTGAGATCGTCGACGCCGGTCGTCAGCCCGTGCGCGTCGGCGAAGCGGACGTCGCCGCTCGCGGACGTTTCGAGCAGCGCGGCGCGCGCGGCGTCGTCGCGCTCGTTCCACGCCGCGAACCACTGCTCGATCGCGCGCGCGGCGCCGGCGTGCTCGTCGGCGGACGCGACCCGCGCGAAGACCGCGAGCTGGTGACGCCATCCCTGCACGTGCAGGTCGCGGGTCGCGGCGTCGGCGACGTCGTGGCGCAGCGTGAGCCGCGTGCCCTCGCGCGCGTCTTCCAGCGTGATCGTCACGAGCGACGCGCCCGGCGCGATCGGCATGCCCGGCTTCTCGTAGCCGTACGTGAAGGCGATGCGCTCGTCGCGCACGAGCTCCTTCACGGTGCCCGAGGCGCGCGAGCCGTCGGGATAGACGATCGCGACCGCGCCGCCGACTTCCGGAACGATCGTCGAGCCTGCGCCCCACCAGCGCGCGAACCGCTCGGAGTCGGTGAAGAAGCGGAACACGGTCGCGCGGCGCGCGGCGATCACGATCGTCCGGTCGAGCGAGAAGACCAGGCTGGTGGTCATCGGCGAGATCCTTTCTTGCGCGGGCGCTCGTCTTCTTCCGCGAGCTCGGCGAGGCGATCGAGCGACAGCGCCCACATCTGTTCGAGCCACGCGCGCAACGGACCGAGGTCGTGCTTGCGCGCGCGGTAGTAGCGGCGGCGGCCGTCCTTGCGCACGTCGACGAGGCCGGCGCGCGCGAGCACGCCGAGGTGCTGCGAGATCGCGCCGAACGTGACGTCGCCGAACGCGCGGTGCAGGTCGCCCGCGCCGACCTCACGATCCCACGTCAGCCGGAGGATCTCGCGGCGCCGCGGCTCCCCGATCGCGTCGATCACGGCCTGCACGAGACATCGTTTAGCATCGACTAAAATATCGCGCAAGCGCTCTCTCGCGCGGCGCGGCCACGGTGTGGCGCTCCCGCACGTCGACGTCCGCCTGAGATCGCGCACCTGCGCGCGCGCGCCGGGGATCGACCTTTGCAAAAGCGATCCGTATGGAGACCGACACGACGAATCCGAACCGCAGGTTGGTGCGAGGGTTGGTGCGGCGGATCCTGCTCGCGTCCGCCGTGTTCGCGGGGGCCTCCGCGTGTGGGCACAAGTCGGCGCAAGCGTCGCCGCCGCCGGCGGAGGATCCGAAAACCGATCCGACCGATCCGAACGGCCCGAGCGGACCGACGCCGCCCGAGGCTCCCGGCGATCAAGCGGTGCCGATGCAGCCGAAGCCGCCGGTCGGATCGGGATCGGGCACCGCCGCCGGAGGCGACGAAGGATCGAACAAGGGCGGCGCAGGCTCGGCGCCACGCGACGCCGGTGTGAGCGCGCCTGCCGACGGCGGCGCGCCTCGCGGCAACCCGCGCGACGGCGGCGTGCGTTCGTATTAGTTCCCGCTCCCGTCACATCCGCGCGCGCACGGCTCCACCATGGAGCCCATGGCCAACGACGATCGCGATCACGATCAGGACTTCGCCACCGCCCGCCAGGCCTTCGCCGAGGGCGATCTCGCCCACGCGCTCCTCCACATCGGCTGCGCGCTCGCCGGCAACCCGATGCATCCAGAGCGCATGGCGCTCATGAACCAGATCGTCGGCGCGATCACGCAGCGCCCCGACGCGATGAAGCTCATCGAGCTCGACGATCCGTCGGTCGTCGAGATCGCGAATCGCAGCTACGTGCTCGCGTGGATGGGGCAGTGGGTCGAGGCGCTCGATCTCGTCACCGACGCCGCCGAGATGGCGCCGCACGTGCCGTACCTCTTGTGGGCCGAGTGGTGGATGCAGCAGCGCGGCGCGCTGCAGGCGATGACGTGGGACCAGTTCAAGGACGGCATCCTCGTCGACCTGATGAAGATCTCCGTCAACTGTCCGCCCAACATGGACAAGGACGATCCGCGCCTCGCCAACGTGCAGGCGTCGGCGCGCATCATCGGGCTCATCCGCGACGTGCACGGCAACCAGCCGTTCGTGTGGATCGTCGCGTCGGGCATCGCGCGCCGCCTCGGACAAGCGGGCGAAGCGCTCGCGATGGCCGAGCACGCGTACAAGATGGCGCCGGGCTGGAACACCGCGACCACGATCGCGCGCGCGCTGATGGATCAGGGCAAGCTCGACGACGCGCGGAAGTGGTTCCACAAGGCGATGGACCACGACAAGGAGGGCATCGCCGCGTACCTCGACTGCGGCGACATGATGCTCGACGCCGGCCGCCTCGACGACGCGATCGCCGAATACGAGCGCGTCTTGAAGGCGGAGCCCGATCACGAGTGGGCGGTGCCGTCGCTGAAGTTCGCCGAGTACAAGAAGTACAACGATCCGAACCGCAAGCTCGCGCTGCTCCGCATGACCGAGGCGGGCGACGGCAACGAGCGCGCGCGCGAGCTCGCGCAGCGGCTCGATCCGCCGCAGGCGTGGGTGACGTACCTGCCGCGCCCGGCCGACGCGTCGTCGAACGCGCTCGACGACATCTTCCAGCAGATGTTCCAGAACCCGGCGTCTCACCACGGCTCGACGGTGAAGTTGAAGCTCAGCTTCGTCGAGTCGCCGAGCGTGGTCGCCGCGTTCTGGTTGCAGATGGAGATGTGGGGACCGCAGGTCGGCTTCGACTATCAGGTCGACACGATCCAACAACCGGATCCGCGCCAGCCGAAGACGCAGGTCCCGTACAACGTGTGGGCGTGGGACGGCACGCAGCCGAAGCCCGCGCTGCCGCGCCCCGATCCGCAGGTCGTCAAGCAGCTGCACCTGCTCGCCGGCGAGCCGTTCGCGCTCGACATCTGGGCGCCGCGCGCGCAGAAGCTCGCGCGCGAGCTCGGCCCGAACGCGCTGCAACATCTCTTGGCGGCGCTGACGTTCCCGCCGAAGCCGCCCGGCTCGAACTGGCGCGTCTTGACCTGGACGCAGCGCGCGCAGGTCGCGACCACGCTCGTGATCGCGCACCTCGACGAAGGCTGGAACGGATCGCTGCGCCAGAAGGCGCTCTACTCGCTGCTCTACGGACCGACCGACTGGACGACGAGCGCGGCGATCGTCGTGCTCGGCTACCTCGCGCGCACCGACGCGACGATCCGCGCCGAGGTGCTGCAGGCGTTCGCGTGGATGCAGTCGATCATCCCGAAGCAGGGCTTCACGTGTTGGGAGTATCCGCTCGCGTGCGTGTGGCTCTCGATGCCGGGCCTCGACGACGTGACGAAGAAGCGGCTCGAGCAGTGGAAGGAAGCGATCCTCGACAACAAGACCGGCTCGACGACCGTGCACATGTGCGAGCTCGAGGCGAAGAGGTTCGATCAGGCCGCCGAGATGCAGAAGGCGCAGGCGGCGCAGCAGCAGATCGCGCAAGGCGGCGGCGGCGATCCGGATCCCACGGTGTTCCCGGGGCAACGCGTCGCACGTTTGTCCGACTACGTGAAGATCATGAAGGGCATGCAGGCGGGCAACTTCATGGGCGCGCTCGGCGCGTACGGCCTCGACATGATGAGCTACTCGCAGGTCGCGACCGCGTGGGGACAGAAGCTCGCGGCGGATCCGGTCTTGAACGCGAAGTTCGCCGCGATGATGGCGGGCTGAGCCTCCTCCGCGGAGTCAGTGCTATGGTC
>DATJIA010000338.1:0-61282 GCA_035493675.1 Kofleriaceae bacterium
CCGCTCGCGCAGCACGTCGCGGAGCTCCTGGTCGCGCGGCTCGCGAAGGTCTTGGAGGCCGCGCACATCCTCGGCCTCGAGGCGACGATCGCGGAGAGCCCGGGCCAAGGCGCGAGCTGTCACCTCGATCTCGAGAAGTAGGCTCGAGAAATGATCGCGGCGCGCGGCGCGTTGCGCCGGCATGTCTTGGAAGCGCTGGCGTGATCACTTCGAGCGCAATCGACTGCGGCCGCTCCCGGATCTCACCGATGGGGCGCGCGGCGTTGCGGCGGCGAACGAGCTCGCGCGATCGCTCGCGGTCTTCCAGCTCGGCGAGTCGAAGGGCGGCAGGCTCGCGGTCGAGATCGATCAGGTCCCGGGGCTGCACGAGGACTACCGCGCGGCGATCAAGCTGTTCGTCGACGAAGAGCTCCGGCACGGCCAGCTGCTCGCGCTGTGCGTCGAGGAGCTCGGCGGTCGCTTGCTGGAGACGACCTGGACCGAGAGCCTGTTCGTCGTCGCGCGGCGCTTGCTCGGCGTGCGCTTCAAGCTGGTCGTCTTGCTCGCCGCCGAAGCGGTCGGGCTCGGCTTCTACCGGACGATCGCGACGCGCCTGCCGCCCGGGCCTCTCCGCAACACGCTCGAGCAGATCTGTGACGACGAGGTCCACCACCTGCGCTTCCACGGCGACGCGTTCCGCGGCCGCCGCGCGTTCCGCGTCGCGTGGTACCCGGTCGTCGGCGCCGCGACCGCAGTCGTGATCGTCGATCACCGTCGCACGCTGCGCGCGCTCGGCATCCCGCTGCGCGAGGCGCTCGCGCGGGTCGTCGACGTGCACGTCGGCGTCGCGCGCGATCTACAAGACGCGGCGGGGCGACAGCGTGGCGTTCGCGATCAAGAGCCCGCCGACGATCGCCATCGCGACGACGAACATCGCGAAGGTGGTCTCGACGCCGGTCAGCGTGTCGTGCCCGAGCAGCGATGACATCCCGCGGAAGCCGAGCGACCCGGGCACGATGACGAGCAGCGCCGGCACCATCGGCACCTGCGCGGGACGATCGAGCACGCGCGCGTACAAGTTGCACAGCATTCCGAGCGCGAACGCGCCGCCGAGCACGCCGATCTCCGGCCCGAGCACCGCGCTGCCCTCGCGCGCGCCGGTGTAGCCGACCGCGCACGCGAGGATGATCCACGGCAGCGCTCGGATCTCGGCCTGCACGACCACCGCGACCGCGATCGACGCGGCGAGCAGCGCCGGCCACTGCGCCCACGAAGGCAGCGGATGCTCGATCGCGACGTGCGGCGCGAACAGCTCGCGCGCCGCGCGCTCGCCGAGCGCGACGCCGATCACCAGCTCGAGCAGGACGATCACCGCCGACATCAAGCGCGCGGTGCCGGCGATCAGCATGCGCGTCGCGAGCTCGATCATCGCGGTCGTGAGCGAGAGGCCGGGCAGGAGCGGCACCAGCGCCGCGACCGTCACGACCGGCGACGAGATGCCGTCGATGTAGTGCGCGGCCGCGCCGCTCGCGAACGACGCGACCGCGGCGCCGACCAGCTCGAACACCTGCGTCTGCGCCGTCGTGCGCGACATGAACAGCGACAAGACGCCGATCGCGAGGCCGATCGATCCGGCGGCCGCGACGTCGCGCGCGCTGCCGCCGAAGAACACGACGATCGCCGCCGCGGTGATCGCGTGCACGATCGTCGACATCGGACGCGACCACACGCGCGGCGCGTGGGTGATCTGCTCGAGCCGCGCCATGCCTTCGGCGGGCGTCACCCGTCCCGCGGCGACCTCGTCGGCGAGCGCATCGACCGCCGCGAGCTTCGCCATGTCGAGCTCGCCCGAGTCGACGCGCAGCATGCGCGTGCGCAGCTCGCGCGGCTCGCCGAAGGAGATGATGATCGTCGTCGGCGTCGCGAACAGCTCGGCCGTGAGCCCGAGCTCGCGACTTACGACGGCGAGCGCCTCCTCCAGGCGATGCGCCGGAGTCCCGTAGCGATGGAGCGCCCGAGCGAGCTCGAGCACGAAGCCGATCGCCGCATCGTCAGCCATGGAACGCGAAGAATTTCACACAGTCCGGCGACGTGTGGAATTTCCAACTGGCGCCCGCGAGTTGTACGCGGCAGAGTACAACTGTCTCCGTAGCCCCGAAAAGACCGAAGGCCCCGCGGATAGCAGGGCCTTCGACAACAAGCGAAGAAGCTAAGTACGAAGCGAACTAGGCTACGGAAGCGAAGGCGGCGTTGCAGCGCCGCCTTTCGCGTTTCATGAAGCAATCGATGTGCCCAATTGGCACTCGGACGCGCAATTGCTTGTATTCACGGTGATCGCGTGTTACCGAGCAGGGTCTCCTGCCGTCGCCCGCGAGCCCGATGTAGGACATCAATGTCACGGCTCGCGGCGCAGACGCAACTCTTTGCAGAGCCCTGAATGTCCCAGAACCTCCTCGTGGTGAACGCCGAGGGTCCCGAAACGCGCGTCGGAGTCCTCGAAAACGGTGCACTCGCCGAGTTCTATGTCGAGCGCAAGCGCGAGCGCGGCATGGTCGGCAACATCTATCGCGGGAAGGTCACCCGCGTGTTGCCCGGCATGCAGGCCGCCTTCGTCGATCTCGGCAAGGGTGTCGAGCGAGCCGCCTTCCTCTACGTCGCCGACGTGCTCGGCGGCGGCGGAGAGAAGAAGCTGTTCGACGACACCGACACCGACGACGGCGACGAATCTCCCGAAGGCACCGCGTCGCGCATCGCGCGCGGCCGGAAGGAGCTCGCGCGCCGCAAGATCGAAGACCTGCTGCGGTCCGGGCAAGACGTGCTCGTCCAGGTCGTGAAGGATCCGATCGGTCAGAAGGGCGCGCGCGTCACCGGCTTCTTGTCGTTGCCCGGCCGCTACTCGGTCTTCATGCCCGCGGTCGATCAGGTCGGCGTCTCGCGCCGCATCGGCAGCGAGAAGGAGCGCAAGCGCCTGCGCACGATCGTCGAGCAGCATCGCCCCAAGGGCTGCGGCTTCATCCTGCGCACCGCCGCCGAGGACGCCGCCGATCAAGAGATCCGCGACGACGTCGACTACCTCTCGCGCCTGTGGGAGGAGATCAAGCGCCGCGAGGAATCGCAGCGCGGCGCCGGCCTCGTCTACGCCGATCTCGATCTCGCGCTCCGCACGGTGCGCGATCTGATGAAGGAAGCGACCAACGAGGTCCTCGTCGACGATCAGGAGCAGTACGAGCGCCTGAAGAAGTTCACGACGGTGTTCCTGCCGCGCTTCGCCGAGCGCATCAAGCACTACGAGGGCCGCCGCCCGATCTTCGATCACTTCAACATCGAGCCCGCGCTCCGCATGGCGACCGCGCGCAAGGTGCCGCTCAACTCGGGCGGCTCGCTCGTGATCGATCAGGGCGAGGCGCTCACCGCGATCGACGTCAACACCGGCAGCTTCACGGGCCAGGGCGGCTCGCTCGAAGAGACCGTCACGGCGAACAACCTCGAGGCGTGCGAGGAGGTCGCGCGGCAGCTCCGCCTGCGCAACATCGGCGGCATCATCGTCGTCGACTTCGTCGACATGGACAAAGAGGGCAACCGCAAGAAGGTGTGGGACGCCTTCCAGAAGGCGCTCTCGAAGGATCGCGCGCGCTGCAACGTGACGAAGATCAGCGAGCTCGGGCTCGTCGAGATGACGCGCAAGCGCACGCGCGAGTCGCTCTTGCAGGTGCTCACCGAGCCGTGCCCCACGTGTGAGGGAAGCGGCGTCGTGAAGAGCGTGCACACGGTCGCCTACGAGATCCTGCGCGAGCTGCGCCGCTCGGGCGGCACGGTCGACAACGATCGGCTCGAGCTCGAGTGCGCGCCACGCGTCGCGGAGATCCTGCAGAACCAGGAGCGCGACTTCCTCGACTTCCTCGAGAAGCGCTTCCAGAAGCCGATCGCGGTGGTCCCGCAGAAGAGCTGGAAGCCGGACCAGTATCGCGTGGCCGGCCGCATGTCGACCGACATCGCCGCCGAGGAGGACAAGGCTGCGGCGCGTGCGCAAGCGATGGTCGCGCGCCCGCGCGAGAGCGGCGGCGGTGGTGGCGGCGGCGACAAGGGCGGCGGCGGCGGTGGCGACAAGGGCGGCGGTGGCGGTGGCGACAAGGGCGGCGGCGGCGGGCGCAAGCGTCGTCGTCGCGGCGGTCGCGGCCGCGGCGGCGCCTCGGCGAACGCCACGAATTGATCACGCCGGGCGTGTGCTAGCGTAGACGTTCGTGGGCATCTGGGATCTCCTCGAAGGCGCGAAGACGCGGATCTCGGAGCTCGCGCAGATGGTCGTCGTCGACGACGAGCCGCTGTCGCACGTCGACGGCGCGCTGCTCGACGCCGAGCTCAAGGCGCGCCGCGCGTGGCGCGAGAAGCGCCAGCGCAAGCCCGAGGATCATCCGGTCGCGAAGATCGCCGCGTCCGGCGGCGTCGCGCGCACGCAGCGCGAGCGCATGGCGACCGATCGCGCGCGCGTCGTGCACAAGGAGCGCGACGAACGGGCCGCGCGCGCCAAGCAAGCGGCCGACGACGCCTTCCGTCGCGTGAAGGAGCAAGCGGCGCGCGGCGGCCCGTCGTTCAACGCCGGTTCGTCGTACGCCGGCAGCAGCAGCTCGCGCCCGCCGCGGCCCGGCTCCGACGACGCCAAGGCCGCCGAGTGGTACCGCACGCTCGATCTCTCGCCCGGCGCCGACCTCGCCGCGATCAAGTCGAGCTACCGCCAGCTGATGCGCAAGTACCACCCCGATCTCCACACCGGCAACGCGCAGAAGCAGAAGGCCGCGACCGAGCTCTCGATGCGCGTCACGCAGGCCTACAACGGCCTCGTCGAGTACCTCGAGAAGCGGAAGTGATCAGCGCTTCTTCTTCTTTGCGCCGCCGCGCTTGATGCGGCGCTGCGGCGAGCGCGAGCCCGCGCGCTTGCGGCCGCCGGAGCCGCGGACCTGGAGGCGCTCGGCGCGGGTTTCGATCGAGCCGCCGTGCTCGACTCCGTTCGCGATGGCGGCGTCGTCGACGACGATGTCGTCGGGGTTGTGCATGCGATCGGTCTGGACGAGCGGACGCACGACCAGGGGCCGTCGCGCGTCGTCATCGAGGGTCGCGTCACTGGCTTGCGGGCGACGTCCACGAGGCGGCATACGCAGAGTCTACCGCGCGGGCGACGCGGTCGAGTAGGATCGCCGCGATGGATCACACGAGCGACGCCTCGCAGACCGCGCTGATGGTGTGCGCGTACCGCGCGCGCGAGAGCCGGAAGCCGAAGCCGCTGTTCGTCGATCCGTGGGCGCACGCGCTCGCGGGCGACGCCGGCGAGGCGCTCGCGAAGACGATGGACGCGCGCTTCCCGCCGATGGGGCTGTGGCTCGCGCTGCGCGTCGCGTACCTCGATCGCCTCGTGTCGCTCGCGGTCGATCGGCTCGGCGCGCGCCAGATCGTGATCCTCGGCGCCGGCTACGACACGCGCGCGGCGCGCTTGCCGCGCGCAGGCGTGACGTACTTCGAGGTCGATCATCCCGCGACGCAGGCGGCGAAGCGCGCGCGGCTCGCCGAGCTCGATCGCTATCCGATCGACGCCGCGCGCTACACGAGCTGCGACTTCGAGCGCGAGGATCCGATCGAGCGGCTCGCCGCGACCGGCTTCGACGTGCGCGAGCCCGCGCTCGTGATCTGGGAGGGCGTCGTGCCGTATCTGACCGAGGACGCGGTGCGCGCGACCGCGACCCGCCTCGCCGACGGCCTCGATCCGCGCACGCTGGTCGCCTTCGACTTCGTCGGCAAGAACCTCGTCGAGGGCAAGAAGCTCAACGCCGCCGACCAAGCGACGCGCGCGATGGTCGCCGACGTCGGCGAGCCGCTGCGTTACGGCACCAACGATCCGCTGCCGCTGCTCGCGCGCGCCGGCTTCCGCTGGGTGCGCGTGATCAACTTCGACGCGATCGCGCTCGAGCATCTCGGCGACTACGATCGCGATCGCCAGTTCCGCTTCCAGCACATCGCGCTCTGCTCGCGCACGACGCCCGAGCCGGGCTGGCCGTAGGTCCACTCTGGTCCACGCCGGCGGCGCGTAACCCCGCGTGGATGCGGGCTCGCGGCGTGGCGCGCACGTTGCAGTCCTTGGCCCGCCATGACCGACACCGATCGACTGCGCGTGATGCTCGAGGATGGCATGGAGCGGAGGAAGAACAGCTCGACGTCCTTCGCGAACGGGCTCGCCGTGTTCGCGGTGATCATGACCGTGGTCGTCTTGATCAAGGATCCGAGCGCGTGGTGGATCCTGCTCTGCACGGCGCCGCTCTGCTTGCTCGCGCTCGTGCCGAAGGGCCGCCACGACGGCGCGGTCCGCGACGCGGTGCTCGATCACCCCGACGAGGTCGTCGAGATCACCCACCATCGCGGCCGGGCGTTCGCGAACGCGCACGGCGGCCGCGGCGTGGTCACGGCCGCGATGAAGAACGCGAGCCGCGATCTGCGCTGCATCTGGATCGTCACCAAGCGCGGCGAACGCGCCGCGCTGCACTTCGATCACCGCAGCGGCAAGGAAGCGATCGAGCTGCTCGCCGCGCGATGCCCGCACGTCACCGTCGAGTACGGGCTGCCGGAGAAGCTCACCGGCTTGACCGTGCTGCCGGAGAAGGCGTGATGACCGCGCGCGCGCTGATCCTCGTCGCGATCTTCGCGAGCACCGCCGACGCGAAGCCGAAGATCGAGCGTATGCACCGCGACGCGATCCCCGCCGGCGACGGTTGGTGGTGTTACACGGCGCCGAGCATGGGCCTGTCCGGCTGCATGCGCAGCGAGGACAAGTGCGAGCGGCTCGTCAGCAGCATGGGCGCGGTGACGCAGGATCTGCAACAGCGCGGCCGCGGCGCCGGCGTCGACGTCCCCGATCTCGACGCGAGCGCGTGCAAGGAATCGCACGACGTCTGGGTGCGCACCGGGATGAGCGGCGGCGAGTGGCGCTATCAAGCCTCGCCGTCGAAGGAGCTGTGCGACAACGCGCCGTCGTGGGGCATGGGCATGTACGAGCACGAGTCGCCGTGCGAGCGCTGGCACGAGCACGACGGGCCGCCCGACGCGTCGATCGTCCCCGCGGGCAAGGGCTGGTGGTGCACGGAGACGTCGGCCGGCGCGATCTGCGCGCGCGCGAAGGACACGTGCGCGATCGTCGCGCAGGTGGCGAACGCGAAGGCGTGCAAGCAAGCGAAGAAGGCGTTCGTCTTCACCGGCGGCGGCCGCTTCCACGCGTTCACGACCGCCGACGCGTGTGACCGCGCGCGCGACGGCGAACAAGACGCGTCGCAGTGCGCCGCCCCGTAGCGATCAGTGCGCGAGCTCGCGTCGCACGATCCGCGCGCCCTCGACGAGCGCGCGCAGCTTCTGGATCGCGACCGTGCGCGGCAGCTGCTTCATGCCGCAGTCGGTGGTGAGCGTGACGCGCTCGGCGTCGATGTGCCTCAACACGAGACGCACGCGCTCGGCGACCTGCTCGGGGTGCTCGATCTCGAGCGAGCGCACGTCGATCACGCCGACCGCGACGCCCTTGTCGTCGGGGATCTGGCGCAAGAGCTCGACGTCCTCCATCTCGGCGCACGCGTAGTCGAGCACGTACTTGTCGATCTTCACCTTCGTGTAGTGCGGCAGCACCGCGCGATATCCGCCGCGTGTCATGCCCTCGAGCTTGTTGCCCCACGCGTTGCCGAGGCAGAAGTGCCAGGTGCGCTCGACGCCGGCCGGGATCCCGCCCATCACCTGATCGACGATCTCGCACACCCAGCCGAAGTCCTTGTCGCCCGAGAGGAACGGCATCCACGCGCCGAGATCCTCGAGCTGGATGTGCTTGCAGCCCTCCTCGACGAGCTCCGCGATCTCCGCGCGGAAGATCTCGGCGAGCGCGCGCGAGAGCGCGTAGCGATCCTTCACCGGGCCGCTGCGGAAGTGCGCGAGCGTCGACAGCTGCACCGGGCCCGCGCCGACGCACGCCTTGATCGGCTTGTCGGTGTGCGACTGTGCCCATCGATAGATCAGCGCCATGCGCACCGGCCCGCGCGTGATCGGCCCCTCGACCGCGACGCCGCCGGCCTCGTCGAGCGCCCAGATGTCGCGCCCCTTCGCCTTGGCGCGCGCCGGGTGCGGCAGCTTCTCCTGCGAGAAGCCGTGGGTTCGCTCGAGCCAGTACCAGAGGAACGACCCGATCCCCATCGAGTAGTCGTCGAACCACATCTGGCCGTCGGTCAGGATGTCGAGGCCGGCCTCCTCCTGATCGCGGATGACGACGCGCGTCGCGTCATGGAACGCCTCGGCGTGCGGCGCGACCTTGAACGCCTCGAGGACGTCGCGCCCGGCGAGCTGCTGCGTGAACCAGCTCGGGCGCGGGTACGAACCGACCATCGTCGTGGGGAGCAGCATGCGGCGGACTGTACGCCAGTTGCACAACGCGTACGACTGACGATGTACCAACTGCGCGCTCGTCGGATTCGTATGGTTCGCGCGGGGGAAGTCATGTTCCAACGCGCCTTCGTCGTCGCGATCGCGGTCAACGCGATCGCCTGCGGTCCCAACAACAAGAACAATGGCGACGGCGACGCCGGCGGCAGCGTGTGCACGCCGGGCAATCGCTACTGCGATCCCGCGAACGATCACCAGGTGATCCAGTGCAACGACGACGGCCAGGGCACGACCGTCGTCGAGACGTGCAACAACGCCGACGCGTGCCTCGGCGGCACCTGCGTCGACGCGTGCAGCGCCGCCGACGGCACGCCGTCGTCGGTCGGCTGCCACTTCTTCGCGGTCGATCTCGACAACGAGGCCGTGAAGACGCAGTTCGGGATCACCAACGACGCGACCGCTCAACAATTCAGCGTCGTCGTCGCGAACGTCAATGACTACCCGGTGCGCGTCGACGTCTTCGAGAACGACGCGCCGTACGGCCAGCCGCTGCAGGAGAAGATGGTGAGCTCGTCGATGATCTCGGCGAACGACGTGAAGCAGATCGATCTGCCGCAGCGCGAGGTCGACGGCACGATGGGCCAGACCGGCGGCTACGCGATGGACATGAACGGCACCACCGGCACGTTCGTCTCCTCGCGCGCATACAAGATCGACTCGACCGGCCCCGTCGTCGCGGTGCAGTTCAACCCGATCGTCCAGCAGTTCTCGAACGACGCGTCGCTGCTCCTGCCGCGCAACGGCATCGGCATGCACTACACGACGCTGGGGTGGCCGACGTCGAACCCGTGCGGCGCGCCGCCGGGCGACATGAGCTACATGCAGTCGATCCCCGATCACACGTTCGTCACGATCCTCGGCGTGCAGCCCGACACCCACGTCACCGTGATCCCCGCGCACCCGGTCAAGGCGGCGTATCAGGGCTCGGGCGTCGCGATCCCGCAGACGCCGAAGGGCACGCCGATGCAGTTCTCGGTCGGTCCCTACGACGTCGTGAACCTCGAGAGCGATCAGCCGCAGGTCTCGATCTTCGACTGCCTGAACCACGTCGATCAGGACGGCGACTTCACCGGCACCAAGATCACGAGCGACAAGCCGGTGATGGTCTTCACCGGCAACGAGCGCGGCAACGGCACCGGCGGCGCGAACCCGCCGCCGCCGCCGGGCTGGGACAACGAGACCTGCTGCACCGATCACCTCGAGGAGCAGCTGCTGCCGACGGAGGCGTGGGGCAAGAAGTTCGTCGTGTCGCGGAGCCCGGTGCGCTCGACCGGCGGCTACGAGGAGCCCGATCTCTATCGCGTGCTCGCGTGGACCAACGGCACGCAGGTGACGACGTCGCTGCCCGCGCCGTTCGATCACTTCACGCTCGACGCCGGCCAGTGGAAGACGCTCTACGCGTACGGCGGCTTCACCGTGCAGGCCGACAACGGCGCGATCCAGGTCGGCCAGTACCTCGTGTCGCAAGGGCTCACCGCGAACGGCATCGGCGATCCGAGCTTCACGATCTTCCCGGCGATCGATCAGTTCCGCCAGCACTACGTCTTCCTGGTGCCGACGACGTTCCAGGACAACTACATGGTCGTGTCGATGCCGGTCGGATCGCACATCGAGCTCGACGGCTCGGTCGAGTTCCCGCCGACCTGCACGCAGCGCGACATCGGCGAGGTCGACGGCAAGATGTACCGGCAGTGGACGTGCCGCCTCGAGCCGGGCCCGCACAAGATCACGACCGACGAGGCCGCGCAGCTGATCATCTACGGCTACTACAACGTCGGCTCGTACGCGTTCCTCGGCGGCTCGAACGTGAACATCATCAATCCGATCCTGTAGCGGCTGGTCCAGGCTGGTCCACACGCGCGCCCGCAAGCGCGCGGAATGCGCGGGCGTGCGATCGGCGCACGCGTTGCAATCGAGGCGAGCGATGCGGATCTGCGTCGTGATCGCCGCGCTCGCGCTCGGCGCGTGCGCGAAGTCGAAGGAGGCGAAGTGTCGCGACTTCTTCGCGCGCGCCGCGGAGTGCCTCGTGAACGACGGCAACGTGAGCGAGCGGAGCGAGGCGATGTGCGAGCGCCCCGAGGTCTCGAGCGCGATGACCGAGGTCGAGGAGTGCACGAGCGCACCTGATTGCGCGGCCTTCCAGGCGTGCCTCGATCGGCACCGCTAGCCGTGCCGAACTTCGTGCTTGCGGATCGAACCCAGGTTTTCGTAGGGTCCGACCAGTTCAACCGGGGGCTATATAGATGAAGGCGATGATGATGGGTCTGGCGGTCGCGCTCGCGTTCGCGGGCGCCGGCTGCGGCAAGAAGGGCGCGTCGGAGTGCAAGGCGTGGGTCGAGAAGTCGCTGCAGTGCGACGACGACACCAAGGGCATGTCCGAGGACGAGAAGAGCGCCGGCAAGGAGCTCATCCAGGGCATGTGCGAAGAGGCGATGAGCGGGAAGGATCCGGGCGGCGAGGGCGAGGCGCACGATCTCGCGGTGCAGATGATCGACGGCATCAAGAAGGAAGTGCCGTGCGGTCAGAAGGCGACCTGCGAAGAGTTCAAGGCCTGCGAAGAAGCCGCGAAGAAGTGAAGCGGCTCGCGCTCCTGGTGCTCGCGCTCGCCGCGTGCGACGAGAAGATGACGCCGGAGAAGTGCGTCTCGATCTGGTCGCGCGCGGTCGCGTGCACCGATCCGGACGTGAAGACCGTGCCGGACAAGGCGGAGCCGTCGTTCCTCGACGACGCGCTGCCCGATCTGTGCAAGGACGATCAGATGATGCAGGCCGCGCGCGAGGCGGCGGCGTGCATGAACAAGTCGTCGTCGTGCGCGGACTTCCGCGCGTGCTGGAAGCAGCCTTCGATCGTGCCGAGCTTCCGCTAGGAGCCCGGCATGAGATCGATCGTGTCGGCGCCGACGCGCTTGCCGCGGAGGATGCGGAAGTCGGCGCCCCACTGCTCGACGACGGCGGTGTCGTCGCCCGCCGCGTTGTAGAGCCACCAGCGGCAGCGCTCGACGGTGCCGCTGATCGATTTTCCCGCGGCCGGCTTCGGCGCGAGCGTGCCGACGTCGCCGTCGAGCTTGCACGTCGCGGTGCCGCGCTTGTCGAGCGCGTAGCGCGTCTCGCCGAGCACGAGCGCCTCGGGCGGGTAGCCCGCGATCTCGCTGCCCGAGTCTTCGGTGCACACGCGCACGGTCGACGCGCCGCTGCGCTCGAGCCCCACGACCAGCCAGCGCACATCGGCGCCGTCGACCACGCGCGCGCCGGTCCAGCGATGGCCGTCCTCGTCGTAGCCGATCACGCCTTCGGTGAGGAAGTCACGACCGTCGAGCGTCACGACGTCGCCGGTGCGTAATTCGCGTAGCGTGCGCTCGATCTGCGGCTCGCCCGACGGCAGCTGCAGCGGCGCGCCGCCCGACAAGCGCTTGCGCCCGTTCGCCGCGACGGCGACACCGGCGCCGGCGGCGCCTGCGATCGTGACGATCAGCGCGATGATGATCCAGACGAGCACTGCGCTGCACTATACGGCGGCTCGACCAATTGCGTCATTGCGTCGTGCCGCGCTGTAGCTTGACACCCCCGCACGGGCTCAGTACACCGGGGGCCGACAACGCCCTTGGAGGCATCATGGTTGCCGTGCAGATGCAAGACGACCTACGCCGCGTCCTCGACGACGAAGGCAAGGTGCTCCCGGGCGCCAAGGTCCCGCAGATCACCGACGAGACGCTCGCGAAGATCTTCGACACCATGATGCTCGTGCGCATCATGGACGACCGCATGATGCGGTTGCAGCGCCAAGGCCGCCTCGGCTTCTACATGAAGTCGATCGGCGAGGAGGCGAGCCACTTCTCGGTGGTGCCGCTCAGGCAGAGCGACTGGGTCTTCCCGAGCTATCGCGAGCAAGGCGCGTGGTTCTGGCGCGGGTACTCGGTCTCGGACTTCATCAACCAGCTCTTCGGCAACGAGAAGGATCCCGTCAAGGGCAGGCAGATGCCGGTGCACCACTCGGCGAACTGGCTCAACCTCGTCTCGATCAGCTCGCCGGTCGGCACGCAGATCCCGCAGGCGGTCGGCGCGGCGCAGGCCGCGAAGATCATGGGCAAGGACGACGTGTCGATGGTGTTCTTCGGCGAGGGCACCTCGTCGACGGGCGAGTTCCACGTCGGGATGAACTTCGCCGGCGTGTGGAAGTCTCCGTGCGTCTTCATCTGCCGCAACAACGGCTGGGCGATCAGCGTGCCGCGCGAGAAGCAGACCGCGGCGAAGACGTTCGCGGCCAAGGCGGTCGGCTACGGCATGCCGGGCATCCGCGTCGACGGCAACGACATCCTCGCGATCCTCCAGGTGTGCAACGAGGCGGTCGAGCGCGCGCGCGCCGGCGAGGGCCCGACCTTGATCGAGGCGCTCACCTATCGCGTGCAGGGCCACAGCTCCTCGGATGATCCGAGCGTGTACCGCGACCCGAAGGAGCCGGAGATCTGGGAGAAGAAGGATCCGCTGGCGCGCCTGCGCGGCTACATGAAGACGCGCAGCGCCTGGAGCGAGAAGCTCGAGGCCGAGATCAGCGAGAAGTACAACCAGCAGATCACCGACGCGCTCGCCGAGGTGGATCGCCTGGGCCCGCCGCCGGTCGAGACGATGTTCGACGACGTCTACGAAGAGATGCCGTGGAACATCGCCGAGCAGAAGGCGTGGGTGATGTCGCAAGAGCGGACCAAGTCGCCGCACTACCACCACTAGGATCCGCACATGCCCGTCATGAACATCATCGAAGCGGTGCGCGACGCGCTCCGCATGCAGATGCGGCTCGACAACCGCGTCGTCGTCCTCGGCGAAGACGTCGGCAAGTTCGGCGGCGTCTTCCGCGCGACCTCGGGCCTGTCCGACGAGTTCGGCTCCGATCGCGTGATCGACACGCCGCTCGCCGAGGCCGGCATCATCGGCACCGCGATCGGCATGGCCTTGTACGGCCTGCGCCCGGTCCCCGAGATCCAGTTCGGCGACTTCATCTTCCCGGCCTTCGATCAGATCGTGAACGAGCTGGCGAAGTTCCGGTATCGCAGCGGCGGCCAGTATCCGTGCCCGGTCGTGATCCGCACGCCGGTCGGCGGCGGCATCCGCGGCGGTCACTATCACTCGCAGTCGCCCGAGTCGCTGTTCATCCACACGCCGGGCCTGAAGGTCGTCGCGCCGTCGAACCCGTACGACGCGAAGGGCCTCCTGCTCGCGTGCATGCGCCAGAACGATCCGGTGCTGTTCATGGAGCCCAAGCGCATCTATCGCGCGTCGCGCGGTGAGGTGCCCGAGGGCGACTACGCGATCGAGATCGGCAAGGCGAACGTCACGCGCGAAGGCACGCACGTGACCGTGCTCGCGTACAGCGGCATGGTGTCGATCGCCGAGGAGGCCGCGAAGAAGGCCGAGGCGTCGGGCATCTCGTGCGAGGTCGTCGATCTGCGCACGCTCATGCCGTTCGACATCGACACGATCTTGGCGTCGGTGAAGAAGACCGGCCGCTGCGTCGTGATCCACGAGGCGCCGCGCACCTGCGGCTTCGGCGCGGAGCTGATCGCGTCGATCCAGGAGCGCGCGATGGAGCACCTCGAGGCGCCGATCCTGCGCAACACCGGCCTCGACACGCCGTTCCCGTACACGCTCGAGCACGAATACATGCCCAACGCGGATCGCTTGCTCGGAACCATCCGGCAAGTCCTGGAGTGGTAGTCATGGCGTTCGAGTTCCACCTGCCGGACATCGGCGAAGGCGTCGTCGAGGGCGAGATCGTCGGCTGGAAGGTCAAGGTCGGCGACACGGTCAAGCTCGACCAGCCGATCGTCGAGATCATGACGGACAAGGCGACGGTCGAGATCCCGTCGCCGCGCGCCGGGAAGATCGCGAAGATCAATTACACCGACGGCCAGGTCTGCCCGGTCGGCGCGGTGCTGCTCGTGATCGACGAGGGCGGCAACGGCAAGACGGTCGCCGCCCCCGTTGCATCGGAGGCGCCGCAGGTCCAGATCGCGAGCCATCTGCCGCCGCCGCCGCCGGTGGCCGTGCGCAGCGGCGGTGCGATCGAGGTGATCGACGCGACGCCGCGCACCGGCGGCCGCGTGCTCGCGACGCCGGCGACGCGCCGGCTCGCGCGCCAGCTCGGCGTCGATCTGCACGGCGTGTCCCCGACGGGCAAGCGCGGCCGCGTGACGAGCGAAGACGTGCGCGGCGCGGTCGGTCGGCCGGCCGCGGCTCCGCAGGTCGCGCGCGCGCAGCACGCGCCGATCTCGATCGCGCCCGGTGGCGACGAAGAGCGCATCCCGCTGCGCGGCCTCCGCAAGAAGATCAGCGAGAACATGGCGCGCGCGAACGCGACGGTCGCGGCGTTCACGTACGTCGAAGAAGTCGACATGACCGAGCTGGTCGCGGTCCGCGAGCGCGCCAAGGCGCGCGCCGCCGAGCGCAACGTCAAGCTCACGTACCTGCCGTTCATCGTGAAGGCGGTCGTGTCGGGCCTGAAGAAGTGGCCGGCGCTCAACGCGTCGCTCGACGAGAGCACGCAGGAGATCGTCCGCAAGAAGTACTACCACATCGGGATCGCGGCCCAGGGCCCGCAGGGCCTCGCGGTCTCGGTCGTCCGAGATGCGGACAAGCGCTCGATCTTCGATCTCGCGCGCGAGATCGATCGGCTCGGCGAGGCGGTGCGCACCGGCACCGCGACCCGCGACGATCTCAGCGGCTCGACCTTCACGATCAGCTCGCTCGGCAAGCTCGGCGGCGTGATGGCGACGCCGATCGTCAACCTCCCCGAGGTCGCGATCGTCGGCGTCCACAAGATCGAGGAGCGGCCCGCGGTGCGCAACGGGCAGATCGTCGCGCGCTGGCTGATGAACCTCTCGATCTCCATCGATCACCGCCTCGCCGACGGCTGGGACGGCGCGATGTTCCTGCAGGACGTGAAGTCGCTGCTCGAGGATCCGACGACGATGTTCATGGAGATGGTGTAGCGGCGATGGCGGTCGCCGTGGCGCGCGCGACGGGCCTCTCGTACTTCGATCTCGACGACGAGGCGAAGGCGCGCGGCCTGTTCCGCTTGCTCGCCGAGGACGGCGCCGCCGCGCACGACGAGCACGATCTCGACGCGTTCGATCGCGCGCTGGTCACGCGCTTGTACGAAGCCATGGTGCGCATCCGCGTCACCGACGCGCGCATGACCGCGCTGCAACGGCAGGGCCGCATCAGCTTCTACGGCGAGGCGCTCGGACAAGAGGCCGCGGTCGTCGGCGCCGCCGCCGCGTCGAAGCCCGACGACTGGATCGTCCCCGCGCTGCGCGAGGCCGGCGTCGGCCTCTTCCGCGGCATGACGCTCGACAGCTACGTCGCGCAGATCTACGGCAACGCCGCCGACGTCACGAAGGGCCGGCAGATGCCGTGTCACCCGTGCGATCGCGATCATCACTACGTCGTGATGTCGTCGTGCGTGTCGACGCAGGTCCCGCACGCGGTCGGCATCGCGATGGCGATGAAGATCCAGGGCGACGGCGATCGGTGCGCGTTCGGCTTCATGGGCGACGGCGGCACCAGCGAGCCCGACGTGCACTGCGCGCTCAACTTCGCCGGCGTGATGCGCGCGCCCGCGGTCTTGATCTGCCAGAACAACCAGTGGGCGATCTCGACGCCGGGCTCGAAGCAGTGCGCCGCCGACACGATCGCGCTCAAGGCGCTCGGCTACGGCGTCGAGCCGATGCGCGTCGACGGCAACGACGTGCTCGCGGTCTACACCGCGGTCTCGCGCGCCGCCGAGAAGGCGCGCAGCGGTGGCGGCGCGACCTTCCTCGAGCTGCTCACGTATCGCGTCAGCGCGCACTCGACCTCGGACGATCCGACCCGCTACCGCGACGAGCAGGTGACCGAGGTCTGGCGCCACCAGCGCGATCCGCTGCGCCGCGTCCGCATCTTGCTCGAGCGCCGCGGCTGGATCACCGCCGACGAAGACACCGCGCTCGCCGCGCGCATCGAGGCCGACGTCCGCGAGTGCATCGCGCGCGCCGAAGCCACGCCCCCGCCCGCGCTCGCGACGATCATCGAAGACGTCTACGAGCAGCCGACCTGGGCGCTCCGCGAGCAGCTCGCGGCGCTGAAGACCTGATCGCCGCGCCGCGCGTTGGATCGCGCATGAGAGGGATCGCGATCGTGTCGATCGTCTTGTGCGCGCGGGTCGCCGCCGCCGAGCCGCCCGGCGAAGACGTCGCGATCCGCGCGGCCAGCGCGTGGTTCGCGGCGGGTCGCGCGGGCGACGGCGCGGCGCTCGCGAAGGTCTCGGCGCGCACGGTACGCGTGCAGATCGATCAATACGGCTGCCACGTCGACGCTGTCGCGAAGTCGCGTGCCGCGCTGCGCCGCGTCGCGAAGCAGCTGAAGGCGTGCTCGCTGATGTCGGCGCCGCCGTCGAGCTGGCACGCGTCGCAACCGCCGGTCGGCGATACGCGCGTGGTCGGCTTCGCGACGATGGACGAGTCGTTCGTGATGGTCGGCGTCACCGTCGACGCGAAGGGCCGCGTCACCGACGCGTCGATGACGACGTCCTATGGCGGTGAACAGGAAGCGAACTGATCTGCACGTCGCGTGGAACGAGTGGTAGGTTGCGCGCATGGCAGGAGAACGGTTCGACGCGATCGTGATCGGCGCGGGTCCCGGCGGCTATCCGGCGGGCATCCGGCTCGGACAGCTCAAGGTGAAGACCTGCGTGGTCGAGCGCGAGTACATGGGCGGCGTCTGCTTGAACGTCGGCTGCATCCCGTCGAAGGCGGTGATCCACGCGGCGAAGACGTTCGAGAAGATCGGCCACGCCGACGAGCTCGGCATCGGCGTCGCGTCGAAGCCGACGATCGACATGAAGAAGCTGCAGGCGTGGAAGGGCGGCGTCGTCAGCAAGCTCACCGGCGGCGTGAAGACCTTGCTCAAGGGCAACGGCTCCGAGGTCGTGATGGGTCGCGCGAAGTTGGCCCCTTCGACAGGCTCAGGACCAGGCCCGGATGGTCATCGCGTGATCGTCGAGAGCGCGAGCGGAACCCAGACGCTCGTCGCGAAGAACGTGATCATCGCGACCGGCTCGCGGCCGATCGAGATCCCCGGCTTCAAGATCGATCAGCAGCGCATCATCGACTCGACCGGCGCGCTCGCGCTCGACGAAGTGCCCGCGCGCATGATCGTGATCGGCGGCGGCTACATCGGGCTCGAGCTCGGCATGGTCTACGCGAAGTTCGGCTCGAAGGTGACGGTCGTCGAGGCGCTGCCGTCGATCCTCGCGTCGATGGACAAGGAGTGCGTCGCGGTCGTCGCGCGCAAGCTGCGCAAGATGGGCGTCGAGGTGATGACCGACGCGAAGGCGAAGTCGTGGGAGGACAAGGGCGATCGCGCGGTGCTCACCGTCGAGCTCAAGGACGGCAAGACCGCGACGATCGACGCCGACAAGATCCTCCTCTCGATCGGGCGCCGCCCCAACAGTGAAGACCTCGGGCTGGCCGAGGCCGGCGTCGCCGTCGACAAGCGCGGCTACATCACCGTCGACGATCAGCTGCGCACCAACGTGCCCGGCATCTACGCGATCGGCGACGTCGTCGGCGGCATGATGCTCGCGCACAAGGCGACCAAGGAGGGCGAGGTCGTCGCCGAGGTCATCGCCGGCCACAAGGCGGCGTTCGACGTGCGCACGATCCCCGCGGTCGTGTTCACCGATCCGGAGATCGCGTCGACCGGGCTCACCGACGAGGAAGCCAAGGCCAAGGGCCACGAGATCAAGGTCGGCAAGTTCCCGTTCGCGGCGCTCGGGCGCGCGCTCAGCGTGAACGACACCGAGGGCTTCGCGAAGGTCGTCGCCGACGCGAAGACCGAGGAGATCCTCGGCGTGCACATCGTCGGCAACGGCGCGGCCGATCTGATCAGCGAGTGCGCGCTCGCGATCGAGATGGGCGCGGTCGTGCAGGATCTCAACCTCACGATCCATCCGCACCCGACCTTGAGCGAAGCGGTGCGCGAAGCGGCGGCGGCCTCGATCGGCGAGGCCGTGCACATCATCAATCGCTAGATCATCCCGCGGCGAGCCCGCGCGGCGGCGGATTCGGCGGTCGCGCGTGCTCGAGGTACCGGCGGACCGACCCACGCGCGAGCGTCCGATCGACGAGCTCGCGCGCCGCCGGCGGGAGGACCTCGCCGGCGCGGACGGCGCGGAACAGCGACAGCGCGAGATCGACGTGCGCGACGCTCCATGCCGCGAGCTCGCCGGTCTCGGACAGGTGGACGACGAAGTCGGAGAGCTCGCGGACGTCGCGCTCGGCGTTGCGCGACAGCGGCGGCAGCGGGCCCGCCGGATAGACGCACGTCCACCACGGCCGCTCGTTGCGCAGGTCGCCGCCGCTGGTGCGCGCGAACATCATCGCCTGGCGCGTTCTCGCACGCGCGCGCGGGTCGTCGGGCAACAGCCGCGGATACGACGGTGGTGGAAACGTCTCCTCGAGGTACTCGACGATCGCGAGGGACTCGGTGAGCCAGAAGTCACCGTGCTGCAACGCCGGCACCCGCGCGATGCCGGTCCGCTCGACGAGCCCCAGCGCCATGCCGCCTTCCCGCAAGAGCGCGCGCGACGTCGAATACGCGAGCTGCTTCTCCTCGAGCGCGACCATGCAGGTCGCGTCCCATTGATTGACGAAGTAGCCGTCGACGTACAACGTGATCGCGCGCTGCGAATCAGGCTGCATCGGCCTGCTGTAGCCCATGCGCGCCGCGCGCGCTAGGCTGCGGCGATGGAGCCGCTGCGCGTCGACGATCTAGGCCAGACGGCTTATCGCGACGCGTACGCGAAGCAGATCGCGCTCGTCGAGGAGCGCAAGACCGGCGCGGGGATCGACACGCTGCTCTTGGTCGAGCACCCGCACGTGATCACGGTCGGGCGTTCGCGGGCCGCGCTCGCGAACGTGGTCGCGCCCGGCGGCGTCGAGGTCGTCGAGATCGAGCGCGGCGGCGACGTCACGTATCACGGCCCCGGCCAGATCGTCGCGTATCCGATCCTGCTGCTCCGCGAGGGCGAGCGCGACCTGCACAAGTTCCTGCGCAACCTCGAGGAGGCGGTGATCCGCACGCTCGCGCGCTTCGATCTCGACGCCGGCCGCGAGCCCGGCAAGACCGGCGTGTGGCTCGACGGACAGCTCGGCGCGCGCCGCAAGATCTGCTCGATCGGGATCGCGTGCCGCCGCTGGGTGACGTTCCACGGCCTCGCGCTCAACGTCTCGACCGATCTCTCGTACTTCTTCCGGATCAACCCGTGCGGCTTCGAGTCGTCGGTGATGACGTCGATGGCGGAAGAATTGGGCGCCGCGCCCGAGCTCGCCGAGGTCGAGCGCGTGCTCGCGGTCGAGCTCGCGAAGACGCTCGACCGCGCGCTCAGTTGATCGTCAGTTGACGACGATCGTGCCGGGATTCGCGGTGTCGACCGACCACTGGAAGTTGTCGATCACCACCGAGGAGTCGAGGTTCGTGTCGCTGGTGTCCCAGATCGCGATGCGCAACGTCATGACCTCGCCGCCCTTCACGTTACCGGCGGTGAGCAGCCAGCCGGTGCCGCCGCCCGCGAGGCTGTTCGTGTCGCACTCGCCGCCCTCGGGGTAGTCGAAGCCGGTCTGCGACAGATCCGTCACCGCCTTGCACGTGCTGATCGTGCCCTCGGGCCACGACACGCCGAGCCCCGCGCAGCCGGTCTGCCCGTTCACGCACTGCGTGAACAGGCCGGTGTCGCCGTACGCGAGGTTCACGCCGACCGGGTACTTCTTCATGTTCGCGTCCTGGTAGAACGCGAGGTTCTTGTCGGTCGGGTTCGCGGGCTGGCCGCTGTACGACGAGTCGAGCAGCACGACGAAGAAGTCGTTGTAGAAGCTGCACGTGTACTCCGGGTACTCGTAGCTGAAGAAGTTCACGTTCATCGAGAACGACTTCGCGTTGGTCGGCGTGCGGATCTTGAGCGTGAGCATCTCGGGATCCTCGGCGGTGTTGCCGTCGGGCTCGGGGCAGCCCGGCGCGTTGGGCAGCGTGCCGTTGTTCGGCGGCGCGTTGAGGAAGTCGTTCGGGAACGGCGACGTGCCGCCCGAGTGCGAGGTCGAGACCGCGCCGTCGCCCGCGTACTTCGGGCTGTTGTCGCCCTTGCCCGCGGCGACGCCGGTCGAGAGGAGCGCGAGCGCGCTGCCGCCCTTGGGGAGGACGTTCTGTCCGAACTTCGGACGAACCGAGTGACCCTGCGCGTCGGGCGTGCCCGAGCCGTTGGTCAGCGACCAGCTCGCGCTGATCAGGCCCCACTTCTTGTCGCCGGTCGTCGCGGTCTGGCAGATGTCGATCGCCTTGCCGAAGTCCATCGCGTTGCCGGTGTTCGACGCGATGCCGGTGTCGCAGTTCGCGGCGACGTTGTCCTTCATCCCGTCGCAGTCGTCATCGAGGTTGTTGCCGGGCGCGTCGAATGCGCCGGGGTTGACGAGCTTCGGATCGCTGCAGCCGTCGGTGATCGAGTCGCAGCAGTCGCCGCCGCAGGTCGTGAAGCCGTCGCCGTCGGAGTCGGTGTCCTCGTCGACCATGCCGTTGCAGTTGTTGTCGATGCTGTCGCCGCACGTCTCACCGGTCGGCGTGACCTCGCCCATGCAGATGCCCCAGTAGCCTTCGTTGGTGCAGGTCTGCTGGCCGCCGACGCACGGGCCGACGCCCTCGGTCGACGGCGCGCCGTCGTAGCACGCGCGCGTCTCGCCCGGATTGCACGAGGCAGCGACGCAGACGCCGTCGCTGCACGTCTGCGTGGAGTCGCACTTGTTCATGCACGTCCCGCAGTTGTTGGGATCGACCTTGAGGTTGTTCGGATCGTTGCAGTCGCCGGTGCCTTGATGAGAGGACGACGGACCACACGCTGCAAACAGGAGCGCGAGCGCGAGCAAGACGGACGTGCGCATGGGCGCACTGTCCCAAACGCCATTCCCCGGCGGGGCTAACGCCACCTAACTTAACGTGCGCTACGCGGTTCGCACGGAGAAGTCCCTCACGGCCACGACCTGGTTCGCGTCGAGATCGCAGAGGAACGAACGGCCGGTCCCGATGCGTCCGTCGAAGGCGAGCAGGTACCAGACGTCGAGGGTCCAGCGCGGGTGTTGCGACTCGCACGGCGGGGTCCACGACACCGCCTCGAGGTCACCCAGGTAGCTCGGGCGTTGCGGCGTCGACGACACCAGCCGCTGGAACTCGGCAGATTGCTGAGCCAAGGAAACCGCGGTTGCGGCGTCGGCGGACGCGATCGTGCGGCGCCAGGCCGACGTCAGGCGGCAGCGGCCGATCGTGCCCGAGGGCGCGAGCTCGATCTCGTACGCCTCGTCGGCGGCGAGCGACTCGAAGTCGGGGACGTCGAACTCGGGGTACTTGTCGCGCTCGGCGATCTGCTCGACCCGATCGTCGAACGCTTCGTGGCCGGCCTCGAGCGTGTCGTCGGAGTAGAAGCCGTAGATGCGCAGCGCGAGCGTCTGCGACGGGATGCGGTGATCCCAGTCGATCACGGCGATCGCGCCGACGTAGTCGTGACGGAACCGGGGCAACGCCGGCAGCATCGCGGCGATTCGCGCGGCTGCGCCTTCGTCGGAGAAGAGGCTCTGGTACGCCACCCGCGGGTGCAGGCGGACGTCCTCGGCAACGAAGGCTCGCAGGTCGGAGGTCACCCCGCGACGAAAATACCAGAGTGTCGTCGCGGAGTCAGGCGCTGACGGCAGCCTCGAGACGCGTGATCAGCTCGCCGACCTCGGCCCCACGAAGCTTGAGCGCCGCTCGGCCGACCACCAGGCGGCTCGAAATCTCCCCGACCTCGTCGACGACGACCAGCCCGTTCTGCTTGAGGGTCTCGCCGGTCTGCGTGATGTCGACGATCCGGTCGCTGAGGCCGGTCAGCGGCCCCAGCTCGATCGCGCCCGACAGCGGGATGACCTCGGCGGTCAGCCCCTTGCGCGCGAGGTACGCGCGGGTGATCCGCGGGTACTTGGTCGCGATGCGGAGGTGCATCTGCGAGCGCTCGTCGACCGGCGTGTCGGCGCGCTCGGCGACGATCATGCGGCAGCGTCCGATCCCGAGATCGAGCGGCTCGTAGAGATCGAGGCCTTCTTCGTCGAGGACGTCCGAGCCGGCGATGCCGAGGTCGGCCGCGCCGTGCGCGACGTAGACCGGGACGTCGCTCGATCGCAAGACGAGCACGCGCAGCGCGCCGCACTCGTGGACGAGCCGGCGCGAATCGCTCTTCACCGCGGAGATGTCGAAGCCGGCGCGCGCGAAGACATCCACCGCTTCCTCCAAGATCCGCCCTTTCGGCAACGCCAAGACCAGCGGCTTGATCTTCGGCGGCGGCGGCTTCTTCTTCTTGGCCTTCACGTCTTCACCCGCTTGATCTTCGCGCCCGCGCCCCGGAGCTTCTTCTCGATCGACTCGTACCCGCGATCGAGATGATAGACGCGCAAGACCTCCGTCTTCCCGCCCGCGACCAACCCCGCCAAGACCAAGCTCGCCGACGCGCGCAGATCGGTCGCCATCACGCTCGCGCCGCCGAGCTTCCTCCCGCCCTTGATCACCGCGACGCGCCCGTCGACGTGGATGTCGGCGCCCATGCGGCCGAGCTCGGGCACGTGCATGAAGCGGTTCTCGAAGATCGTCTCCTTGATGACGCTCTCGCCCTTCGCGATGCACGCGAGGACCATGAACTGCGCCTGCATGTCGGTCGGGAAGCCGGGGTGCGGCTGCGTCGTGATGTCGACGGGGATCAGATCGCCGCCGCCCTTCACGCGCAACCCATCCTTCTCGGCGGAGATGTGCACGCCCGCGCTGCGCAGCTTCGCGACGATCGCCTCCATGTGCTCGAGCCGCGCGCCCTCGAGCAGCACGTCGCCGCGCGTGATCGCCGCGCCGACCGCGAACGTCCCGGCTTCGATCCGATCGGGGATGATGTGGTGCTCGATCCCCTGCAGCTCGTCGACGCCTTGGATCGTGATCACCGGCGTGCCGGCGCCTTGGATCCGCGCGCCCATCTTGTTGAGCACGAGCGCGAGCTCCTCGACCTCCGGCTCGCGCGCGGCGTTCTCGATCACGGTGCGGCCCTTCGCGAGCGCCGCCGCCATCATCAAGTTCTCGCAGCCCGTCACCGTCGGCATGTCGAGCACGATCGTCGCGCCGCGCAGCCGCTTGGCCTCGGCCTCGACGTAGCCGTGATCGAGCGTGATCTTCGCGCCCATCGCCTCGAGGCCCTTCAGGTGCTGATCGATCGGCCGCGCGCCGATCGCGCAGCCGCCGGGCATCGAGACGCGGCCGCGTCCGTAGCGCGCGACCAGCGGGCCGAGGACGAGCACGCTCGCGCGCATCGTCTTGACCAGCTCGTACGGCGCCTCGAGCTTCGCCTTCTTCTGCGTCGGCGGCGCGATCACGAGCGAGCGCTTGCCGTCGACCTCGCAGCCGAGCCGGCGGAGCAGCTTGCCCATCGTCGACACGTCCTCGAGGAGCGGCATGTTCTTGAACGTGCTCGGGCCGTTCGGCAGGAGCGCCGCCGCCATGATCGGCAGCGCCGCGTTCTTGGCGCCGCTCACCGGGATGCGCCCGACGAGCCGCTGGCCGCCTTCGACGACGATCTTGTCCATCGCGCACCTCGACGTATCACGAATGCTGCGATGAAGGAACGCGCGAGGGGCGGTTGCGTATTCAGCGGTCGAGCGAAACGTCGACGGCGCCGCCCTTGACGCTCAGTCGCACGGTGCCCGACGCGTCGGCGCCGAACGAGTCGAACGCGACGTCCTCGAGCTGGCGCGTGAGCGTGGACGCGAGCCCGCGCGCGCCGGTCTCGCGGCGGATCGCGTCGGCGACGATCAGGTCGAGCACGTCTTCCTCGACGTCGAGGCGCCAGCCCTCGGCGCGGAACTCGCGCGTCATCCGCGCGATCACGTCGGTGCGGAGGATGTCCTTCAGCGTGCCGGCGTCGAGCGCCTTGAACGGGACGATCCGCGTGAAACGCGCGACCAGCTCGGGCAGGAAGCCGTACGCCTGGAAGTTGGCGATGTTCTCGACCTGCTCGTTCGTGAAGTCGACCGCGATCGCTTCCGGATCGGTCGGGTTGCCCAGCGCGGTGCGGCCGAACCCGATCGAGTCCTTCGACGCGCGCCGATGCGCGACCTGCTGGAAGCCGCTGAACGCGCCGGCGGCGATGAACGCGATGTCCGCCGTCGACATGACGACGTGATCGGAGTAGCTCGAATGTGTCAGCTCGAGCGGCACGACGACCTCGCTCGCCTCGAGCATCTTGAGCAGCTCGCGCTGCACGCCCATGCCGGTCACGTCTTTCGTGGTGCCGGCGCCGGCGAAGATCGCGTTGTTCTGCCCCGACGCGATCTTGTCGAACTCGTCGAGGCACACGATGCCGATCGCCGCGAGCATCGGGTTGTCGTCGGCGGCGTGGAGCAAGCGCGTGAGGATCGTCGACGGATCCTGCCCGACGTAGCCGGTCTCGCTGTAGGTCGTGATGTCGACCAGCGCGGTCGGCAGCTTCAGGATCTTCCCGAACAACGACTCGACGAGGAACGTCTTGCCGCAGCCGGTCGGGCCCGCCATCAGGTAGTTCGACTTGCGCGGCACCTCGGCGCGATCGACGCCGTCGATGTAGATGCGCTTGACGCGGCGCACGTGCCGATACGCCATCAGGCACAGCGCGCGTCGCGCATCCTCTTGTCCGCGGTAGCCGAGATCCTCGAGCTGCGAGAACAGCGCGCGAGGGCTCGGTTCGGGCATGTCCCGAACGAACTTGATGAAGTGCTCGAGACCTTGCTTGCGGACCTTGCGGTTTGCTTCCATGGGTCGCGCCTGCTCGATCAAGCGTAGCACGCGTCGAGAAAAATCGATCCAGTTGCGTTGGAGGCGCGCTCGGTGGTCTGATCGCGTTCGTGAGCTCGGGGCCGCCCAGTCTCGTCCGCCCGTTCGTCGATGCGGCGCCCGAAGGTCTGCGCGCTACGATCGAGGCCGTCCCCGATCTCCCGCGCCGCTTGTGGAACCTGGTCGCCGAAGGCCGCGCGGCGTGGCCGGACCTCGCCCTCGAGCCGCGCACGCTCGTGACGTTCGTCGCGTCGCGCCTCGAGGCCGACGGCGATCCGCACGAAGCGCTCGACGGGCTGCGCGCGGCGGATCTCTACCTCGCGTGCGCGTGCGCGACCGGCGATCACGACGCGATCGAGGCGTTCGATCGCCACTACATGAAGGAAGTCGAGATCGCGCTCGCGCGCATGCGGGTCGGGCCGCAGCGCACCGCCGACGTGAAGCAGCTCGTGCGCCAGCGCTTGTTCGTCGGCGGCGACGGCGCGTCGGGCAAGATCGGCGAGTACGCGGGGCGCGGCGATCTCAAGCGCTGGGTGCGATCGGTCGCGGTGCGCACGTGCTTGAACGACATGCGCAAGGGCAAGCGCGAGATCATCACCGACGACGATCACCTGATCGCGCAGCAGGCGATGCCGGGCGACGATCCGGAGATCGCGTACATGAAGCGCACGTACGCGCACGAGTTCAAGCAGGCGTTCGGCGAGTCGCTGGCGTCGCTCGGCCCGCGCGAGCAGACCTTGCTGCGCTATCACCACGTCGACGGCCTGAACATCGACGAGATCGGCGCGATCTATCGCGTGCACCGCGTGACCGCGTTCCGCTGGCTCGAGAAGGCGAAGGAGCAGCTGGTCAAGAGCACGCTCGAGCTGTTGCGCGCGCGCCTGAAGCTGACGTCGAAGGAGCTCGACAGCGTGCTGCGCATGATCCGCAGCCAGATCCACCTGTCGCTCGTGCGCCACCTCGGCGGCCCCGAGGACAAGGTCGAGGACGACGCGCTCGAGCTCGATCCGGCGGAGATCGAGGAGATCTAGTGAGGCGCGGCTGGGGTGACTTAGCGCTGGCGATCCTGATCGTCGGCGTCGTCGCGATGATGATCGTGCCGCTGCCGCGGCCGCTGCTCGATCTGATGTGGGCCGCGAACCTCGCGGGCGCCGCGTGCCTGCTCATGGCGGCGG
Organism: Kofleriaceae bacterium; assembly: GCA_035493675.1. GTDB lineage: Bacteria > Myxococcota_A > Polyangia > Haliangiales > Haliangiaceae > JAIOQA01. Next base: position 26,498 of record DATJIA010000338.1, read on the forward strand.
TGTTCGTCAGCGAGCCGCTGCGATTGGCGTCGTTCCCGACGATCTTGCTGGTCGCGACGCTGGTGCGCGTGGGGCTCAACGTCTCGACGACGCGCGCGATCCTCGCGCACGCGGACGCCGGGCAGGTCGTGCACTCGTTCGGCACGCTGGTGGTCGCCGAGAACCTCGTGGTCGGGTTGGTCGTGTTCGCGCTGATCACGATCATCCAGCTCGTGGTCGTCGCGCGCGGCGCCGAGCGCGTCGCGGAGGTCGCGGCGCGGTTCGCGCTCGACGCGATGCCCGGGCAGCAGATGGCGATCGACGCCGAGGTGCGCGCGGGCGCGCTCGATGCGGCGGGTGCGGCGGCGCGGCGCGCGCGGTTGGATCGCACCTCGCACATGTACGGCGCGATGGACGGCGCGATGAAGTTCGTGAAGGGCGACGCGATCGCCGCGCTCGTGATCGTGCTCGTCAACCTCGTCGGCGGCATGGTGATCGGCGTCGGGTATCGCGGGATGGACGCGGCGGGCGCGGCGCAGACCTACTCGCTCTTGTCGGTCGGCGAGGGCTTGGTCGCGCAGATCCCGTCGCTGCTCATCGCGATCGCCGCCGGCATGCTGGTGACGCGCGTCGCGAGCGAGCAGGGCGGCGCGGTGGGCGACGACATCGCCGCGCAGATCATGGCGCAGCCGCGCGCGATCGCGGCGGCGGCGATCTTGATGATCGTGCTCGCGGCCGTGCCGGGCCTGCCGCTCGTGCCGTTCCTCGCGCTCGCGATCGTCGCGGGCGTGTTCGCGGCGATCGCGTTCGCGCGCAGGCCGCGCGCGGCGGCGCCGTCGTCGGTCCTGGCATCGTCGACCGCGGCGGGCTCGTCGTGGATCGAGATCGATCTCGGCGCGGAGCTCGCGCCGGCCGCGGCGCGCGTGCCGCTCGACGATGTCCGTGCGCGGCTCGAAGCGAGGACCGGCGTGGTCGCGCCGGGGCTGCGCGTCTATGCGGATCGCGGCACGGCCGATCGTCTCGGCGCGCGCGAGCTGCGCCTGGGCGCCGGCGGTGTCGGGCTCGCGTGGATGAACGCGCGCGCGGCCGACGCCGATGCGATCGTCGGCGCGATCGAGCCCGCGCTCGCGCGCAGCGCGCACGAGCTGATCACGATCGACGACGTGCAGGCGATGCTCGATCGCGCGTCGGCGGATCATCCGGTGACGGTGCGCGAGGTCGTGCCGCGCATCGTGACCTTGCCCGTGCTCGCCGAGGTCGTGCGCGCGCTCGTGCGCGAGCAGGTGCCGGTGACCGACCTGCCCGCGGTCCTCGAGGCGATCGCGTCGGCGCCGTCGACGAAGGATCCGTCGGCGCTCGCGGATCACGTGCGCGGATCGCTGCGCCGGCAGATCAGCGGGCGGTTCGCGCCGCGCGGCCAAATCGCGGCGTGGACCGTCGACGCGATGATCGAGGACGCGGTCCGATCTTCGATCGACGGATCGGTGCTCGCGCTCGAGCCCGCGCTCGCGCGCGACATCGTCACCGCCGTGAAGTCGAAGCTCGGCGACGCCGGCGGCATCGTCTTGACCTCCGGCGACATCCGCCGCCACATGCGCGCGCTGATCGAGCCCGAGCTCCCCGACGTCGCGGTGCTCGCGCCGCACGAGCTGTCCCCCGGCGTCGTGGTCCGCGCCGCCGGCCGCATCGAGGTCTGATCATGCGATCGCTGTTGTTGCTCTTGTGCGCGTGCGCGGTCGCCCACGCCGACGACGGAGAGGCGCCCGCGCCGAAGGTGCGGCCGTTCCATGGATCGATCGCGGCGGGCGGCGGCGCGATGTTCGGCAGTCACGATCGATGGGCGGGCCAGGCGGCGATCGACGTGTTGCCGGGCGGCGCGTTCGAGACGTGGGGCGTGACCTTCGCCGCGCGCGACGTGACGTACTCGCCGTTCGCGAACGCGGGCATGGCGACGATCGGTGTGATCCGCGAGGCGGCGGGCGCGCGGCCGTTGCTCGCGGTCTTCTTCCACGCCGACGCCGGCGTCGCGTGGGGCGAGAAGACGGTGCCGGTCGTCGGTGGCGGCGTGAAGACGTACCTCGCGTTCGTCGGCCCGCTCGGGGTCGCGCTCGATACGACGTTGCACCTCGAGGTGAACGGCATCGACGGCACGCACCTCGTGCTCGGCTTCGGCCTCATGGCCGCGGTGATCCGCTAACGCGCTATCGGCAGACCGTGGGCACGTTCTGCGGGAGGATCTGCGGCACCGCGGTGTCGAGCGTGAAGCGCCAGCCGCACGATTGCACGCGCGCGTTGCCGGTCGCGGCGTCGATCACGAGGCCGCCGCCCTGGGTGGCGATCGCGAGCAGCGAGCTGTCGTCGGACCACGAGATGCCGTACGCGAACGAGCCGGCGCCGACCGACCACAGCTTCTTGCCCGCCTGATCGTAGATCGCGATCGCGCCGGTCTGCGTGGTCACCGCGATCTTCGAGCCGTCGGGCGCCGCCGACACCGCCGACGCGGTCTCGACCTGGAACGTACGCACCTTCGAGCCCTTCTTCCAGACCTGCACCTCGGTGCCGTTCAGCACGTAGGTCTGCCCGCTGCGATCGTGGATGTATCCCGCGCCGCCGGCGGCGAAGCGGTCCTTCTTCATCTGCGCCGCGCTCGGGCCCTTCACGAGCTCGGCCGCGGTGTAGATGCGGCCCTTCCACGCGTTGTCGTAGGTCAAGAGCACGCTGTCGTCCGAAGTCTCCAGTAACTGGAAGGTCTGCGCGCCGTCGGCGATCACGACCGGCTTGCCGAGCGGCTGCGCGGCGCCGCGATCGACCGACACCAGCCAGATCACGCCGGCCTGCGCCATCACCGCGACCATCTTCCGCTTCGCGCTGTACTGCAGGAACGGCGTCGACGCGGCGACCGGCATGGTCGCGAGCTCCTTGCCCGTGTCCATGTCGACCAGCGCGAGCACGCCCGAGTTGCGACCCGCGAGCGCGGTGTGATCGTCGACGGCGGCGACCGACCCGTACCACTCGTTCGGCGTGCGCGCGAGCGTCTGCGACGAGCCGTCGAGCGCCTCCTTCATCAGGCCGCCCGAGCTCGTGATCCACATGACCGTCGCCCCGCTCGGCGAGACCGACACCGCGGTCGGCGACAGCTCGCTGTAGCCGAGGAAGCGCAGCGTGCCGTCGGCGCGCTCGATCGCGAGGTGCGCGCCGTAGCCGCCGACCAGCGCCTCGTTGCCGAACGACGGCAGCGTCATGCGCGGCGCCTGCGCCGACGCGAACACGTCGATCGTCGCGCCGAATTCGATGCGCCAGCCGCCGCTCTGCCCGACGACGTACAGCTTGTCGTTGCCGGTCCAGCCGATCGCGGTCTGCATCGGCGTCGCGATCTGCGGCGCCTCGGCGATCTTGATCTCGGCGCCGGTCGCCGCGTTCGCGACGACCAGCTGCACCGCGCCGCCCGCGGGCTGACCGAGGTACGCGACCCGATCGCCGCTCGGCGACACCGCCGCGGCGGCCGGGATGCCCGCGGCCAGCGGGATCGGCAGCGCGATGGCGGCGCCGATCTTGAGCTTGCCGTCGGTGTCGATCGGCACGAGCGAGGCGCCGGGCTTGCCCTTCACCGTCGTGGTGACGAGCACCATCGCGCGCGCGCCGTCGCGGCGCGGCAGGAGCTTCGCGACGCGCATCGAGCGCAAGGTCGCGTCGTCGAGCTGCGCGCCGGTGGTGTCGTAGAGGCCGATCGATTGATCCGCGCGCACGCCGAGCACGCGATCGCCGCCGGGCAGCACGGTGAGCGAGACGATCGACGGATCGATCGGCAGGCCCGCGACCGCGATGCGGCCGTCCTTGTTGATCGTGACGACGTGCCCCGCGCCGGAGCCGTCGACGATCGCGGCGACGATGCCGTCGGGGCGACGATCGATCGACAGCGCCGCCGGCGACGCGACCGGCACGATGCGCGGCTCGAGCGATCCGTCGAGCGACGGCCACACCCGCAGCCCGCCCATCATGTCGCGCGTGATCGCGGCCGTGCCATCCGACGACACCGCGACCTCGCTGATCTGCGCGTAGTGCGCCGCTCCATGCATGAGCGGCTTCTGGGACGTGGTCGTAGGCGCGGTCGTGGTCGAATTCTGGCTGGTCGTCCCGTTCCCCGGCGGCGGCTTCGCGAACTGCGCCGCGGCCGGAGGATCCGAGTGACAAGCCAGAATCAAAGCCAGTGCGGCGAGCCCGTTGCGCATCCCGCGATCCAACGCACGAACGCGGCCCGCGCGCTACCGCCCGTGATCGTGGCCGGGGTCGTCGCAGTCGTCCTTACACGCGAGCAGCTCCGCCGCCTCGACGTCGTCGACCGCCTCGTCGAAATCTCCCGCGGCCTCGCGCGCTTCGGCCTCTTCGAGCGCCTCACCCGACAGCCCGCCCGCCGCCGCGATCCGCGCCGCGTCCTCGTCCGACAGCCCGGGCACGAGCTTCTGCCGCGCCAGCGCCGCGACGTAGTACTCGTCCTCGCGCCGCGCCTCGAGCTCGCCCGACGAGACCTGCGCCTCGAGCAGCTTCTTGAGATCGCCGATCAGCTTCGACGGCGGCAGCCGGAACGCCTCCATGATCGCGTTGCCGACGCCGCTCGGCAGCGGCGGCAGCTTGGCGTCGGCCTCCGCGAGCCGATCGATGCGATCGCTGAGCGCGCTGATCTGCGCGAGCAGCGACTGCCGCCGGCCCGGGCGCTTCGACGTGATGTCCGCGCGCGACAGATCCAAGAGGTCCACCAGGTGCGCCTGCATCTCGCGCGCGAAGCGGCGCACCGCGCTGTCGGTCCACGACTCGCTGTACTGGTTCGAGCGCAGGTGGTGCTTGATCAGGAACCGCACCGTCGAGCGCTGATCGCGATCGAACGGCACGCGCCCGACGACCTTGTCGAACATGCGGGCGCCGACCTCGGCGTGCCCGTGGAAGTGCACGCCCTTCGCGGTGAACGTGCGGGTCGGGACCTTGCCGATGTCGTGCAGCATCGCGGCCCAGCGAACGTCCGGACGCCGGACAGCCTGCTTGACGACCTGCTTGGTGTGCGCCCAGACGTCCTTGTGCAGGCGCCCCGACTCCTGCTGCAGATCGACGGTGGCCTCGAGCTCGGGGAAGAGCACGCGCAGCGCGCCGACCTGATGCAGCCACTCGAGCGCGGCGTCGACGTCGCGGCCCATGAGCACGCGCTCCATCGCGGTGCGCAGCCGCACGCCGGGCGACGCGCCCAGCGTCGCGACCACGTCCGCGCACGCGCGCGAGATCGTGTCGGGCGGCCACTCGCCGCGGCCCTCGCTGATCGACGCGGCCACGTCGAGCATCGTCGCGGGGTCCGCCGCGACGAGGTCGCGCATGGCGTCCGGCTGGATCATGGGCCGACGTTCCTACACCGCCGAGAGGTTGGTATGCAACGTGCTCAAGGGCCGGCCCGCTGTGCAGGGTCGTATCACCGAGCGGCAGTTGCCGCTGGCCGAGAAGAGCTTCCCGGGGATCGGGCGGTTTTACCGCGATCTGTCCGAGAAGCCCGCGACATTCCTGCAGCTCGTCTGGATGTTCGAGGCCTGTCGCGCGGGCGTCCGCAAGGCCGCTCAGCCGGTCCGACGCAAGGCTCGCTAGGAAGCGCTCGGAGCCGATTTTCGGCAACGTAGCGCCCAAAGCTGGCAGATCGATCAGCCGCTGCGCCAGGACGTCACGCTCTTGCGTCGACGGAATGCCCGTTGTCCACTGCGCGCTTCATGAGCATGCGTAGGCCGATCGGCGTGTTCGACTCGGGTGTCGGTGGGCTCACCGTCGTCCGCGCGCTGCGCGCGGCGCTGCCCGGCGAGGACATCGTCTACCTCGGCGACACCGCGCGCGTGCCGTACGGAGCGAAGTCACCGCGCACCGTCGAGCGCTACTCGCTCGCGTGTCAGGACTTCCTGCTCGCGCGCGGCGTGAAGCTCGTCTTGATCGCGTGCAACACGGCGTCGGCGAACGCGCTGCCCGCGCTCGTCGCGGCGAGCCCGGTGCCGGTGATCGGCGCGGTCGAGCCCGGCGCGTCGCGCGCGGTCGCCGCGACCAAGCGCGGCGACATCGGCGTGATCGGCACGCTCGCGACCGTGAAGAGCGGCGCGTACGAGCGCGCGATCGCCGCGCGCCGGCCCGACGCGCGCGTGCGCACGATGGCGTGCCCGCTGTTCGTGCCGCTCGCCGACGAGGGCTGGACCGACGACGACGTCGCGCGCGCGGTCGCGCACCGCTACCTCGCGCAGCTGTTCGAGCGCGATCCCGAGATCGACACGCTGGTCCTCGGCTGCACGCACTATCCGCTGCTCCGCGGCGTGATCGCGCGCGTGGCGCACGAGATCACCGCGCGCGACGTCGCGATCGTCGACAGCGCGAGCGCGATGGCCGAGGCCGCGCGCCACGCGCTCGCGATCGATCCGGCCCTCGACAATCGGCGTGGAGAGCCGGGGCGCCTCGACATCTTCGCGACCGATACGTCGCGCCTCGACGAGCTCGTGCCGCGCTTCCTCGGCGAGCAGCCGACCGGCTTCGAGCTGGTCGACCTCTGAGCGCTGGTCACACCGTCGGAGAATCCGACGCGATGTGGGAATCCGCTGCAGGTACGCGCGGAAAATCGCTGGCGAGCCGCGTGCAATGATCGAATCGAAATGGCGCGATGGCTCCTCGTGTTGTTCACACTCGCCGCGTGCAAGGCGCGGCACATGGAAGCTCCGGACGCGCGCGCGGCGATGCCCGATGGAGACGCGGGCGCCGTCGAAGCGGCCGCGCAGGCGTGCACGATCGGCGACTTCTACTGGGAGATCGGCGACGCCGACGGCGTGATCGTCTCCGGATCGATCGGCACGACCTACGGTCGCGCCACCGAGATGGACATCGCGTCGGCGACCAAGCTCGTCTTCGGCGCGTACGTCGTCGAGAAGTACAAGGACGACCTCTCGCAGATCGACGCGCGCGCGATGCACATGACGAGCGGCTACCACTCGATGCTGTACGGGTCGTGCCTCGGCAAGACGACCGTCGACGATTGCCTGAGCACCAACAACAACGGCAAGCACACCGACGGCGACGACGACGCCTTCTATTACAACAGCGGCCACTTCCAGCACTACGCGTCCGCGGTGCTCGGCCTGGGCGCCGACGACGACGCGGCGCTCGAGGCGAAGCTCGGCATCCCGTTCAGCTCGCCGCAGCTCGCCGCCGGCGGCCACGCGAGCGCCGGCGCGTACGCCGCGTTCCTCGTGAAGATCATCAAGGGCGAGCTCGCGATCCACGATCACCTCGGCGAGGACGCCGTGTGCACGCTGCCCGGTTCGTGCCCGCGCGCGATCTACAGCCCGGCCGCGCCGTATGACTGGCACTACTCGTACGGCCACTGGATCGAAGACGACGGCGCGTTCTCGAGCCCCGGCGCCTTCGGCTTCTATCCGTGGATCGACAAGACGAAGACCTACTACGGCATCGTCGCGCGCAAGGTCGACACGCTCACGGCGTATCGCGAATCGGCCGAGTGCGGCCGCGCGATCCGCCGCGCGTTCTTCGATGAATAGACGCGATCAGACGCGCGGGCTGTCTTCGGCGCGGCGGCGCTTGATCACGTCGGTGACGGTCGACGCCTTCTTCAGCTTGTCGTTGATCGTCGAGTCGTCGATCGGATAGTCGGTGCGGAACGCGAGGCCGTCGTCGTAGAGCTCCGAGCGGGCTTCCTCGTCGTCGAGGTACGCGGCGATCTTCTTCGACCGGTGCTCGAGCTTGCGCAGGCCGTCGACCTTCGCCTCGAGCCAGCCCATCAGGTCGCCGAGCACGGTCTTGCACGTGTCGACCTCGGCGGACAGCTCGCCGAACAGCTCGGGGAAGCGATCGCGGAAGGCGGCCGCGTCTTCGTCGTTCTTCTCGCCGATGCGGCGGAGCGCGAGGCGCAGCAACAACGCATCGTCGGCGAAGCTGCCGACGGAGTCGTTGCGGTCCTTGATGTCCTTCTTCGTGACGATGTAGATGACGACGCCCGCGGCGAGCTCGCGGTCCGTTCTCGAGAGGTTCTCGTCGTCCATGGCCTCGAACGCGATTTTGAGATCGTGCGGCAGTGAGACCAGCCAGCTCTTGAACACTTGGACGAATCGCGACTCGGTGGACACGTGAATCTCGCAGACCCCCCGATTCTCACGGGGCGGCGGAAGACGGTTTGCGCCGGGCTCGTCGGCCCGACGGGTTGAGTTACCAACCATACACCAGAAATACAAGCCTGCGGACCAGCGTGGTACCTTCGTCGAGGGCCGTGGCTGCGAAGCGTTCACCGATCCTCGGCTACAACCACAACGTCCGTTTTCGGGGCGTCGTGTTCCATGTCCAGACCGAGGACTCGGGGCTCCAGAATCCCCACGTCTTCACGCACCTGTTCCACGGCGGCGTGATCCTCTCGACGCGCAAGCTGGTCTACGACCCCGACGCGTCCGAAGAAGCCGTGAAGGCGCTGATGCAGTCGCAGCACAAGGCGGTGCTGCGCGATCTGAAGAACGGATCGTTCGACGACAAGATCGATCTGTACCTCGGAGGAACCCCGGGCCTGCTCCCGCGCGGCACCGAGGACAACGGCGTGTCGACGCGCGCGCAGACGCACGACGACGTCGCGATGTCGCGCGCGGCGACCGAGTCCATGAAGGACGACGCGCCCACGCCACCGCCGCCGTCGCGATCGAAGACCGCGAGCGTGCCGCCGCCGGCGCACAAGGGCCCGGCGGGCTCGATGCCCGCGATCCCGGTGCGCACGCAGCCGGGCAACCCGGTGCCGCCGCCGGTGCCCGCGCCGATCACGCGCACGACGCAGCCGCGCTCGTCGATGACGCCGCCGCCGGTCGTCTCGCGTCCGATGGCCGAGGAGGTGTCGCAGTCGGAGCGGCGCGAGGTCTCGCAGGCGTTCAAGGCGATGCAGATGCCCGAGGATCTCGACGTCGCCGAGGTCCACTCGCCGGCGCCGCCGACGACGCCGCTGCCGCAGGGCGCCGCGCCCGAGCGCCCCGGCGAGTACTCGCAACACAAGAAGCCGCGCGAGTCGGGACCGATGGCGCCGATCCCGCACGCGCGCCGCGACAGCGTGCCGCCGCCGATCGCGGGCGCGCCGAGTGGTCCGCCGCCGCGCGCCCAGCCGCCGGTCGTGCGCGCGCGTCCGCCGACGCCGGGCCCGCGCGCGCCGACGGTGCCGGGCCCGCCGCAGCCGCAGCGGTTCCCGAACATGGTGCAGCCGGGGCAGCCCGCGGTCCCGCGCGCGGTCACGCCGCCTGCGGTCGCGCGCACCGCGACGCCGGCGACGCAGCCTCCGCGCCCGCGCGCGCCGTCGGGCGGCGGCGTCGTGATGTCGAAGCCCGCGGTCATCGTCGGTGCGCCACCGAAGGTGATCGGCGGAGGGAGCGGTTCGGGGCCGGTGCCGGCGCAGCCGCGCGCCGCGGTCGCGGCCGCCGCGCCGTCGGGCCGCGTGCGAAAGGCGCGCGAGGACTCCGAAGGCGGGATGTTCGGTCAGGATCTGATCTCGGAGAAAAGCCTGGACGAGGTAATCCTGGCGTACCTGAGCGAAGACGGCAGCGAGGACTAGACTTCGTCGTGGTCTACGTCCACGGCACTCGCTGGTGCATCTGGTGTACGCGCGCGATCCGGCTCTTGGAGCGCCGCGGGATCCCGTACCAGTTCATCGACGTCGGCGGCGATCGCGAGGCGCGCGCGGCGCTGCGCGCGAAGACCGGGCGCACGACCGTCCCGCAGATCTGGATCGGCGAGCGATGGATCGGCGGCTGTACGGATCTCGAGGCGCTCGACGATCGCGGCGAGCTCGATCACTTGACCGGCGAGCAGGTCAGTCGCTGACGCGCCAGTCGGTGCCCGCCGGCGTGTCGAGCACCTCGACACCGAGCCCGGTCAGCTCGCCGCGGATGGCGTCGGCGCGCGCGAAGTCCTTCGCCTTGCGCGCGTTGGTGCGCTCGTCGATCAACGCCTGCACGCGCGACGCGTCGATGCCGCGCTTCGCGACCAGCCGATCGCGGCGCGCGGACAGATACGCCTTCGGCGGCTGCTCGAGGATCCCGAGCGCGGTGCCGACCCGGCGCAGGTCGCGGCCGAGCGCGGCGATCGATCGGCGGCGCACCTGCTTGTCGAGGCCCTTGCCCTCGTCGAGCAGCTTGTTCGCGGCCTTCGCCGCGTCGTAGAGCGACGCGACCACCACCGGCGTGTTGAAGTCGTCGGCGAGCGCTTCGGTCACCGCGGCGACGAGCTTCTCCGCGTCGGGCGTGACCGCGCCGGCGCCGGCGTCGTTTCCGGCGACGAACGTGTCGATGCGATCGAGCGTCTCGTAGAAGTAGGAGAGGCGCTTGTCGGCGCCCTCGAGCGACGTGAAGCGCAGCTGCTTCACGCGACCCGACGCGTCGCGCTCGGTGACCTCGTACTCGAACTCGACCGGCGCGCGATAATGATGCGACGTGAAGAAGTAGCGCACCGCCTCGGCGCCCGCGGCGGCCGCGATCGCCTCGCAGCCGAACACGTTGCCCTCGGAGCGCGACATCTTCTCGCCCTCGAAGGTGAGGAAGCCGTTGTGCAGCCAGTAGCGCGCGAACGTGCCCTCGCCGTACGCGCCCTGCGACTGCGCGATCTCGTTCTCGTGGTGCGGGAAGATCAGATCGCGCCCGCCGCCGTGCAGATCGAACGTGACGCCGAGGTGCTTCACGCACATCGCCGAGCACTCGATGTGCCATCCGGGCCGGCCCTTGCCCCACGGCGAGTCCCACGCGGGCTCGCCGGGCTTCGCCGATTTCCACAGCGCGAAGTCGGCGGCGCCGCGCTTGCGCTCGTCGACCTCGACGCGCGCGCCGGCGCGCAGCTCGTCGGGAGATTGCCCCGACAGCCGGCCGTACGGCGGGAACGTCTTGACCTCGTAGTAGACGTCGCCGTCGACGGCGTAGGCCTTGCCGTTCGCGATCAGCTTCTGCGTGACCTCGATGATCGTGTCGATGTGCGTCGACACGTACGGCTCGATGTCGGGCAGCATCACGCCGAACATCGACATCTCGCGCCGGTACTCGACGGCGTAGCGCTCGGCGAGCTCGAGCGGCGGCTCGCCGGCCTTGGCGGCGGCGGCGAAGATCTTGTCCTCGACGTCGGTGATGTTCCGGACGTACGTGACCTCGAAGCCGAGGAACTTGAGCGAGCGGCGGATCGTGTCGAACGCCGCCGCGCTGTACGCGTGCCCGATATGCGCGGGCGCGTACGGCGTCGGTCCACACACGTACATCCCGACCTTGCCCGGCTGTTGCGGGACGAACGGGACCTTGTCGCGGCGGAGCGAATCGTAGAGGCGGATCTCGGGAGGCACGGAGATCCGTTTGTATCACTTCGGCAGCGGCATCAAATCTCGCCGCACCGCGCGCCACAGCGCCCACGCGAAGAACAAGCCGATCACGCCGAGCACGACGAACAGCGGCGTGACCATTTTGTAATCGTTCGGCATTTCATCGGCGACCAGCACGTACGTGCCGTCGGGGAGCGGCCGCGGGATCCACACCGCCGCGACGTCGACGGCAGACCACGGCAGCTTCGCGTCGCCGATCGTCAGCTCGCTCGCCGAGACGCCGAGCTGCTTCCACGTCGACTTGCGGCTCACGGTCACCGGGTCGACGCGCGACGCCCACAGCTCCGCCTTCTCGAGCTTCGCTTCGGTCTGCGCGACCGCGTCGCTCGTGTGGACGATCCACGCGGCGCCGAGATCGCCGCTCTCGACCGGCGTCGCGTCGGGCGAGCTCGCGTCGATCACCTTCGCGGCGATCAGCGCGTCGGTCCACGCCTTCGCGGTCTTCAGGCGCTCGATGTACGTGACGACGATCCGCGCGGCGCCCGGGTCGACGACCGCGATCTCGACCGGCACGTCGCCGCTGTCGACCTTGATCTTCGCGCCCTCGACGGTCGTGAGCTCACCGCCGGTCGCCGACGCGCCGCGCGCGCGCGCGAGCTCGGCGCCGGGGACGAAGCGCGGCTGCGGCGCCTCGAGGTAGTCGGCGAGCGCCTTGCCGAGCGGGCTCGATCCCGCGCGGTGCAGGCGGCCGCGGTACTTGCCGTCGTTCGCGGGCTGCCACGGATCGCCGGGCAGCGCGACCCACAGCTGATCGTGCGAGCCGACCACCGGCGCGACGCGCACGCCCGGATCGCCCTGGCCCGTGCGCACGCGCACCGCGGCCGAGCGCTCGAGCGGCGACGCGAGCTGCACGACCTCGTCGGTGCCGACGTTGCCGTGGATCACGTCGTCGACCGTCACGTCGCGCGCCTGGTTGCTCGCGCGCGAGAACGAGAAGTCGCCGAACAGCTTCACCAGGTAGAAGACGCAGACGACCAGGATCGCGAACGCGGTGATCACACCGACCTTCGCGCGCGGTCCGCGCAAGCTGACGAGCTCGGGATCGATCTCGTCCTTGCCGATCGGGGCGCCGGGGCTGCGTTCCTTCATCCGTGAACGAGGCATCCTACCGTGTGGTGGGACACCGCGCTACGCGGATGGTTGCGGGGTTCTGCTATGTTGCGTCGATGGCTGAGGCCGCGGCGCCGGTTCCTTCGCGCGAGCACCCGCTCGGCGTCGCGGAGCTGGTCCGGCGCGCCGGCCAGGCGCTCGATCGGATCGTCGGCCTCGTGTGGGTCGAGGGCGAGGTCGCGCAGTGCTCGCGCCCGGCGAGCGGGCACGTCTACTTCACGCTGAAGGACGGCGCGTCGGCGATCCCGGCGGTCATGTGGCGCACCAACGTCGCGCGGCTGCGCGCGAAGCTCGAGCAGGGCGTGCGCGTGCGCGTGCGCGGACGGCTCGGCATCTACGATCGCGACGGCAAGATGCAACTGTACGTCGACTTCGTCGAGCCGGCGGGGTTGGGAGCGGAGGCGGCGGCGCTCGAGGAGCTGAAGAAGAAGCTCGCGGCCGAGGGCCTGTTCGCGCGCAAGCGCCCGCTGCCGGCGTGGCCGCGGCGGATCGGCGTGGTGACGAGCGCGACCGGCGCGGCGGTGAAGGACATCATCCGCACGATCGAGCGCCGGTGCCCGACGCCGATCTTGATCGCGGACTGCGTGGTGCAGGGACCGAGCGCGCCGCGGATGATCGTGCACGCGATGACGATGATCTCGCGCGCGAACGTCGACGTCGTGATCGTCGGGCGCGGCGGCGGCGCGGCGACCGATCTCGCGGCGTTCAACGACGAGCGCGTCGTGCGCGCGGTCGCGGCGTGCCCGGTCCCGGTGGTGAGCGCGGTCGGTCACGAGATCGATCTGACCTTGTGCGATCTCGCGGCGGATCGCCGCGCGTCGACGCCGACGGCGGCGGCCGAGCTGTGCGTCCCCGTGCTCGCCGATCTCGCGGGCGCGCTCGCGAAGGAAGAGCGGCGCTTGGGACGCGAGATGGGGATCGCGATCCGCCACGCGCGACACGATCTCGATCGTGCGGCGGCCGAGGGCGAGCAGGCGCTGCGCGCGAAGATCAGCCTGCGCGCGGGCGCGCTCGCGAAGCTCGAGAAGCGCCTGATCGGCCTGCACCCGAAGGCGCAGCTCGCGACCAGGCGGCACGCGCTCGCGGCGCTCGATCGCCGGCTCGCGACGGTGATCACGCGCAAGACGACGTCGGCGCAACACGCGCTGGGTTCGATCGCCGCGCGGCTCGACGCGATGAGCCCGCTGCGCGTGCTCGATCGCGGCTACGCGCTGGTCACGAAGTCCGGCGAGGTCGTCAAGGACGCGGCGGCGCTCGAGCGCGGCGATCGCGTCGACGTCCGCCTCGCGCGCGGCGCGTTCGCGGCGACCGTAGACGACGTACAATCCGGCGAGCCATGACCACGCGCGCGAAGACCAAGCGTCCCGGCACGCGCACGCAGCGCGTCTCGAAGCCGCGCATGGAGAGCGTGCTCCCCGTCGACGACGATCAGCTCGTCGAAGAGGAAGACGTCGACGCGCCCGCGAGCGCGCAGGTCGCGATCCACGAGCAGACGATCGGCCAGGTCGGGATCGCGCGCGACGTCGCGCGCGCGATGGGCCTCGCGGTGATCGCCGCCGAAGCGGGGCAGGACGGCGTCGCCGAGGCGATCGCGACCTTGCGCCACGACGACCCGCCCGGGGTCGTGCTGGTCGGCTTGCCGATCGGCGCGCAGATCTTGGACGTCGCGCGCGCGCTCGGTCCGCGCGCGCCGGTGATGATCGCCGCGTCGAACGGCCCGGCCGCCGCCGCGGCGCAGGCCGCGCGCGCGGCCGGCGCGGATCTGTTCGCGGTGCGCCCGCACGACGCCGATCGGCTCGGCCCCGTGCTCGCCGCCGCGGCGCGCATCGCCGCGGATCGCGCGTCGCTGATCGTCTCGAAGGGCACCGAGGATCTCCTGCGCGCGCGCCTCGATCAGTACGGGCGCGCCGACACCGCGACCGGCTTCCAGCAGTTCGAGTTCTTCCAGCGCGTGCTCGAGCTCGAGCTCAAGCGCGCGAAGCGCTACGGCTACGCGCTCAGCGTGTGCCTGCTCGGGCAGGTGCCGTCGTCGAAGCCGCCGGCGCCGGACGTCGCGCGCATCCTGCGCGTGCGCGCGGCCGCCGCGGTCGCCGCGACCGTGCGCGACATCGATCTGCCGACGGAGATCGGCGAGGACCGCTTCCTCGTGCTCCTGCCGTACACCGACATCGACGGCGCCGCGCAGGTCGGGCGCCGCCTGGTCGCCGCGGTCGCCGCGCACGAGCCGGTGACCTCGCAGGGCCGCGTGTGGCGCACGCGCGTCGTCGCCGGGATCGCGGGCCTGCGCGCGGGCCAGCCGGTGAGCTTCGCGCGCTTGATGAAGGACGCGTCGACCGCGCTCCGCGACGCGCGCGAGCGCGGGCTCGATCTCGTGGTGACGACGTGAAGCGCCTCGCCGCCGTGCTCGGCTTCCCGATCGAGCACTCGCGGTCGCCGGCGATGATGAACGCGGCGTTCGCGGCGACCGGGCTCGACGCGGTGATGGTGCCGCTCGCGGTCGCGCCCGCCGATCTCGCGACGGTCGTGCGCGGGCTCGCCGCCGGCGGCGCGCTCGGCGCGAGCGTGACGATCCCGCACAAGGAAGCCGTCGCGCAGCTCTGCGACGATCGCTCGGTGCCCGCCGACGAGCTCGGCGTCGTCAACTGCCTCGCGTTCAACGGCGCGCGCATCGTCGGCCACAACACCGACGCCGGCGGCTTCGTCGATTCGCTCGCGGACGTCGGCTTCGTCGCGCGCGATCGGCGCGCGGTCCTGCTCGGCGCGGGCGGCGCGGCGCGCGCGGTCGCCGCGGGGCTCGCCGCCACCGGCGCGGACGTCACCGTGATCGCGCGCGATCCGGCGCGCGTGCGATGGACGCGCGCGCGCCCGTGGACGCGCGCCGAGCTCGACGACGCCTTCGCCTCGACCGATCTGCTCGTCGATTGCACGTCGACCGCGCTCGACGCCGCCGCGGAGGCGCCGGTCGTCGCGTCGCTGCCGATGAGCGCCTTGCCCAAGACCGCGCTGGTCGCGTCGCTCGTCTATCACCGCGCGCCGCTGCTCCTCACGACCGCGCGCGCGCGCAAGCTCGCGATCCTCGACGGCAAGGGCATGCTCGTCCACCAAGGCGCGCGCGCGTTCACGCTCTGGACCGGCGAGCCCGCGCCGATCGCCGTCATGCGCGCCGCGCTCGACTGAGCCGTGGCACACGCGATGCACGATCGCGCGTGTCCTTTCGGCCAAGGGGGCGCAAATGTCCGTCAAGTCGAGGCGCGGGCTCGCAGCGAGCAGCGTACCGGTGTTGCTCGCGTTCACAGGCGCCGGTGTAGCCGTGGCGCAGCCACCACCGGGCGAGACAGCGCCACAGCCTCCTCAGGTCGAGCATCGCAATTGGGTCGATGACCCCTACGCGCCGCACCACACCGACGGCACGTTGCTCCGCTTCGGCAGCGCGGTCGGCAAGCTGCACGTCGATCAGCGCACGTACACCGCGATCGGCGCGGTGATCGCGGCGGGGCGTCGCGTCGGTCGCTTCTCGTTCGCGCTCGAGTACTCCTACTTGCATCTCCAGGATCCCGGCCCCGCGGAGACCTCGTACGGGCGCCTGCAGGATCTCGCGCTCGTCGGTCGCGTCGACGTCTTGCGGCTCGGTCCGGAGATCATCGGCGCGAACTCGATGGTCGCCTTCTACGGCGAAGGCGTGATCGAGCAGTCCGCGTATCACTACGACCAGCCGAGCTACGGCGACGATCCGCGCGCGGTTCCCGAGGACAACAGCCGCGCGAAGGCCGCGGTCGGCTTCGGCGCGATGCTCGATCATCGCCTCGAGCAGCCGCTCGGCTTCCCGAACCGCTTCGGCTGGACGCTCGGCTGGCGCCTCGCGACCTCGCCGCGCGACTCGCACGATCCGATGGTCGCGTGCCGCGGCTGCCTCGCGTCGATGCAGCCGGAGATGACCTCGCGGATCTACGACACCGAGCTGATCGTGACGTCGACGCTCGACTTCACGTGGTGAGCAGAGAGAGATCGACTTCCGTCCTCCGACTTCCGACTTCCGGATCGGATCACAGATCAGAGATCAGGATCAGGGATCCGGAAGACGGAGGCCGGAGGACGAAAGTCGGTCTTCAGCCGCCCCACTCGCCGCTCGCCTCGTGGTCGGGGTCGGGTGGCAGGTTGACGAAGTCGTCGGGGAAGCGCTCGGCGAAGTGTGCGAGCAGATCGCGGATCGACAGGATGCCGAGGATCTTGCCGTTCGCGTCGACGACCGGCAGGTGACGGCGCTTCCCGTTGTTCAGGCGCCGCATCGCCTCGGCGATCGTGTCCTCGGGATGGATCGCCATCGGGCGCGGCGTCATCACGTCGCGGATCGGCACGTGCAGCCAGTCGAGCGACGTGTGATCGAGCCGCGTCATGAGATCGCGCTCGGTGAAGATGCCGACCAACGCGCCGTCTTCCTCGACGAGGACCGCGCCGCGCCGGCCTTCCTTCATCGCCGAGACGACCTTCCACATCGGATCGGTCGCGGCGACGCGGACCTCGGTGCGACGCGGCACCGCGCGCACGGGCGTGCTCGCGAGCTGATCGATCTGCATCAGCCACCTCCTCCGGTGTCGATCCACGTGACGCTGGAGATGTCGCTCGCCGGATCGACGAGCGACGGCGAGCTCTCGATGTCGTCGAAGATCTCGCCGAGGTGACGCATGACGTCCCACACGGTGAGCACGCCGAGCGCGGCGCCGTCCTCGTCGACGATCGGCACGTTGCGGAACCCGCGCACCGCCATCCGATTGATCGCGTACGAGACGCAGTCGCGGCGGCGCAGGGTTTCGGGGTGCACGGTCATCACTTCGCCGAGCGTGGTCTTCGCCGGATCGAGATGCGTCGCGGCGACGCGATTCAAGAAGTCGTTGCCCGTGAAGATGCCGACGACCTTGTGGCCGTCGCTGACGAGCACGCAGTCGTGCCGATGGGTCGCCATCAAGTCGAGCGCGCGCATGACCGGGTCTCGCGCGTTCAACTCCGGGATCCCCTGCTCGTACCGAAACTCCGAGATGGTCTTCTGGACCCTCTGCATATCGGCACCCCCTTTTCGCTCGTCCTGATCCAGGGTAGCCGCGCACGTGGAGCCCGCCTAGCGCAAAATGACCGCAATCGCGTCGGTGCTGCAGATTGCGACACCCGTGCGACCGTGCCGCAACGGAGCCCACGTCTCGAGGGCGATTAGATCGCGACTAGATCGCGCGCCAACTCGCGGTGAGGACACCGACGATCGCCGCGTACCAGACCGTCGCGCACGCGCCGTATGCGGCGAGGCGCACGAATGGCGCCGGGCCGCGGCCGTCTCGCTCGGGATCCCACGCGCGCACGAGCGCGAGCACCGCGATCGCGAGGAAGAGGCCGAGCGCGACCCAGTGCTCCTTCGCGTCGAACCAGCGCGCGATGCGGTCGGCGCCGGCGGCGAGGCCCTGCGTGCGGCGCGCGACGTCGCCGTCGGTGACCGCGCGCGGCGTGTCGCCGGTCGCGCGCGCGCGGATCGAGGCTTCACTCTCGATCTCTGCGCGGGCGCGCGCGGTCAACGCATCGGGCGAGTCGAGGTACTCCGCGCGGACGTGGGTCTTGTAGGTCGGGTACGCGACGTTGCCGGCGAGGAACGCGAGCCCGTGCAAGACGACCGCGTACAGCGCGAACCGTTGGACCGCGCGCCGCTTGCCGCTCGCGCCGCGCAGGTACTTGGTCAGCCACACGCACAGGTGCGTCGACGCCGCCACCGCCGCGACGCCCAGCGCCGTGTGCAAGAGGAGCAGCCAGCGCGCCGGCCCGGCGTCGAGGATCACGCGCCGATGGTAGCCGAGGCTGGACTCGCACGCGCCGTCGCGCTATCGCATAGAGGTGCGCGTCCTCGGGGGACTCGTGATCTTCGCGTGCGGCGCGTGCTTCGACGTCGCCGAGCATCACGCCACCGATCCGTCGGCGGCGGATCAACCCGACGCCGGCGTGCCCGCGATCGATCAGACGATCGTGCGACGTCCCGGCGGCACCGTGCGCGTCGAGGCCACGCGCGATCACGCCGGCTTCGGCGGCTTCGCCGCGGTGTGGATCCACAAGGAAGACGGCCAGAACGAGCGGCTCGCGATCGAGCGCAACGGCACCTTCGACTGGACGATCGACCGCAACGGCACCAAGTGCGAGATCGCCGGCACCGTGATCATCGACAACATCCGCTACAAGGACGCCGACACGCCCGCGCTGACCTGGACGATGACGGTCAACAACTGCAACTCGTCGTACCAGGGCAAGAACGCGAGCGACGTGATCATCGAGCACTCCTTCGATCACCTCGTGATCAAGGACTCCGAGTTCGAGCTCGATCCGGTCCCGTACGAGCGCGAGCGGTAGCTCAGCGGCTCGCGGTCGCGCCGGTCGCGCACTCGATCGCGACCGAGGTCGGGCTCCACAGATCGCCGGTGAGGCCGGTGATCAAGAGATCGAGGAAGCCCTTCTCGGTGTGGACCGAGGCGACGCCGGTCGGGCACGAGGCGTGGGTGTCGATGTCGCCGCCGCCGGCGAGACCGAAGATGAAGTGGTTGACCTTGGCCTCTTGGACGGGGCCGCCGCCGGCCAGGCCGGTATGGTAGGTCGCCTTGTAGCAGCCGCCGAGGGTGAGCGAGATTGCCGCCATCAGGAGGGCGGGACGTACGAGCTTCGAGCGAATCATGGGGTCGTCTCCTTCGTTGGCTGTGAGACGGACCCTTCCGCACGATGTCGCACGAAATCTCGAACGCCTCGATCGGGCGGTATCGCGTCGAGCGCAGCCTCGGCGACGCGCGCTGGGAGGCGTTCGATCCCGAGCTCGATCGTCCGGTGGTGATCGAGCGGATGCGCGAGCACGCGCAGGCGTTGGCGCGCGTGCGGCACCCGAACGTCGCGACCGTGCACGACGCCGGCGACGGCTACGTCGCGATGGAGCGCGTCGACGGCGAGACGCTGGCGTCGTGGCTCGGCGGGCGGCGCTCGCGCGCGGCGCGGGCGCGCGTGCTCGGCGGCGTCGCGCGCGGCTTGGCGGCGCTCGCCGGCGCGGGGCTCGAGACGCGATCGATCGGCGCGGACGACGTCGTGATCGATCGCGACGGCGAGCCGCGGATCGTGCGGTTCGGCGGCGGGCGCGGCGGGTTGCACGCGATCGTCGCGCGTCGACACCGATGGATCGCGATCGTGTCGGCGGCCGCGATCATCGCGATCGCGATCGCGGCGCTGCGCGCCGATGATGCGCCGGATGTCTGTGCGCGCGCGGGCGAGCTGCCCTTCGACGTCTGGTCCGCTTCGCGCGCCGTGCGCGTGCGCGCCGCGTTCCACGCGACGAGCTTGCCGTTCGCCGACGACGCCGCGACGCGCGCGATCGCGAGCCTCGACGCGTGGGCGCCGCGCTGGTCGGCGCTGCGCACCGCCGCGTGCCGTGCACACGACGACGATCGCGCGGCGTGCCTCGACGATCGCGCGCGCACGGTCGGCGCGCTCGCGACCGAGCTCGGCGGCGCCGATGCCGCGACCGTCGCGCACGCCGGCGCCGCGGTCGACGACGCGATCGAGCTCGGGCCGTGCGCGCGATCGATCGGCGCGGTTTCCGACGAGGAGTCACGCTTGCGCGTCGCGCTCGCGACCGCGCGCGCGTTGTTCATCGCCGGGCGCTACCAGGGCGCGATCACCGCCGCCGACGCGATCGCCGGTGCCGCCGCGCGCGCGAAGCTGCCCGCGGTCGAAGCGCAGGCGCGCACCGCGATCACCGACGCGTACATGGCCGAGCGCAACTGGGACGCGGCGCGCGCGGCCGATCAACGCGCGCTGCTCGCCGCGGAGGCCGCCGGCGACGACGTCTCGCGCGTCCGGCTCCTGCTCGTCGAGTCCTCGCTCGACGGGCTCGACGATCGCACGGATGCCGCCGATCGCGAGCTGGCGCAAGCCCGCGCGATCGCCGATCGCCTGCACGATCCGGCGATCGACGAGGACGTCGCGTTCGCCGCCGGCCTGCGCGCCGCCGTGCGCGACGTCGACGACGGCGTGACGCAGCTCGAGCGCGCGATCGCCTCGCGCCGCGCGCGCCTCGGCCGTGACGACCAGACGATCGCGAGCATGACCGCGCGGATCGGCTTCGCGTACTTCGAGCACGATCGCTACGACGCGGCGTTCGACGCCTTCACGCGTGCGCTCGCGCTGCAGGAGCGCCTGCTCGGCCGCGATCATCCCGAGCTGATCGAGACGCTCGACGGCCTCGGCTCGGTGCTCGACGCGCAGGGCCGCTACGACGACGCGATCCCGGTCCTTCGGCGCGGGCTCGCGATCGCCGAGGCGCCGGGCGGCGACACCCACGGGCAGCTCGTGATGATCGCGTCGACGCTCGGCGCGACGCTCGCGCAGGTCGGGCGCGCTGGCGAGGCGATGCCGCTGGTCGATCGCGCGTTCGAGCTCGCGGCCGCCGACGGCGCGCCGCCGGCCACGCTCGAGTCGTTCCGCCAGCTCCGCGCCTACACGCGCCAGCTGGCGGGCAAGCCCGAGCTCGCGCTCGACGACTACGACCTCTCGCTCGCGAACCTCGAGGCGCGCTTCGGCAAGGACTCGCTCGAGCTCCAGTACGCGCTCGAAGGCCGCGGCTCCGCGCTCCGCGATCTCGGCCGGCTCGCCGAAGCGCAGGACACGTTCGCGCGCGAGCTCGCGATCATGGATCGCTTCGCGCACGACAGCGACGATCGGTTCACGCCCGAGTACGAGCTCGGCGAGATCCTGCTCTCTCTCTCGCGTCCGGCCGAAGCGATCCCGCACCTCGAGCGCGCGCTCGCGATCCGCGACGGCAAGGTCGGCGATCCGTCGGATCTCGCCGACGCGCAGTTCGCGCTCGCCCGCGCGCTGATCGCGACCCGCGGGGATCGCGTGCGCGCCTTCGCGCTCGCGCACGCCGCGCGATCCGGATACGAAAACGCGCGCCCGGAGCGGACGCGCGTCGAAGACGTCGAGGCGTGGCTAGCGGAAAATCGTTAGCCCTGGGTCGCGCCGTGCCGGCGGATGAAGGTCGGCACGTCGAGCTCGTTCTCGCCGTCGAGCTCCGCGGCGAACTGCTGCTTCATGCTCGGGCGCGAGATCGGGCGCTTGCGATCCGGCTGCACCATCGGCTGGCCGTCGACCGCCATCGGCGCGCTGCCGGCGGCGAGCCGCGCGGACAGCTCGTGCGCCTCGGGCACCGGCGCGTCGCCGCCGTCGAGCGACAGCTCCGACAGCGCGCGCTCGACCGCGGTCAGCTCCGCGTGATCGGGCACGTCCCACTTCACGTCGATCTCCGGCTCCTCGACCAGGTGCGCGGGCGGGCGCTGCGCCGGGATCTCGCCCGAGCGGACCCGGGCCGGCAGCACCGGCGGCGGCGGATACTCGCGCGTGATCTGCGTCGACGCGTCGTAGGGCAGCGTGATCTGCTGCGAGCTCGTGCGATAGCCGGGCGCGTGGCCGCGCACGGTCGCCGTCGTCGTCTCGGGCACCTGCTTCATCGCCTTCGCGCGATCGAAGCCGGTCGCGATCACGGTGATGCGGACCTCGTCGGTGAGGTTGGGATCGATCACCGAGCCGAAGATGATGTTCGCGTCCTCGTGCGCCGCCTGCTGGATCAGGGACGACGCCTCGTTGACCTCGTGCAGCGTGAGGTCCGGCCCGCCCGTGATGTTGATCAGGATGCCGGTCGCGCCTTCGATCGACACGTCCTCGAGGAGCGGCGAGCTGATCGCCGTCTCGGCGGCCTCGATCGCGCGGCGCTTGCCGCTGCCGACGCCGGTGCCCATGAGCGCGCGGCCCATCGAGCTCATGATCGTGCGTACGTCGGCGAAGTCGACGTTGATCAGTCCGGGCACCGTCATCAGATCCGAGATGCCCTGCACGGCGTTCAAGAGGACCGAGTCGGCCTTGCGGAACGCCTCGACCATCGAGGTCTGCTGCCCGACCAGCGCGAGCAAGCGGTTGTTCGGGATCACGATCAGCGTGTCGACCGCGGCCTCGAGACGCTCGATGCCCTCGGTCGCTTGCTTCGTGCGCTTCTTGCCTTCGAAGCCGAACGGCTTGGTCACGACGCCGACCGTCAGCGCGCCGCAGTCACGCGCGACCTGCGCGATGATCGGCGCCGCGCCGGTGCCGGTGCCGCCGCCCATGCCCGCGGTGACGAACACCATGTCCGCGCCGCTGATGCAGTCGGCGATGTGCTGCATGCTCTCTTCGGCCGCGCGGCGCCCGACCTCGGGGTTCGCGCCCGCGCCGAGCCCCTTGGTCAGCGCGTTGCCCAGCTGGATCTTGTGCGGCGCCATGTTGGCGTCGAGCGCCTGCATGTCCGTGTTGGCGACCACGAACTCGACACCGTCGAGGTTGCCGCTGATCATCGTGTTGACCGCGTTGCCGCCGCCGCCGCCGACACCGATCACCAGGATCTTGGCGTGATTCACGTCGTCGAATTCGATGAGTGCCATGGATGGTTCTCCCCGAGTGGTAAGCCCATATGAAAGGGCCCGATCCATGGGGGCAACTTTTTGATCTCACCCTCGCGGCGATTTCTTGCGATCGGCCGCGCCCCGGTGGATCGCGTAGGCTCGGGGAATGAGGTTCCTGGCGCCGCACGTCGTGATCGTCGTCGCGGCGACCTTGTGGGCGCACGGCGTGCTGCCGGAGGGCGCGTTCCTGGCGGTGTTCGCGGGCGCGCACCTGTGGGCGCCGATCCGCGCGGCGCGCGTGGCGCGGCCGGGCGAGCGCACCAAGGCGTTCCTCGTCGGGCCGGGGACGATCGTCGGCGTCCACGCGCTGCTGATCGTGATCATCTTCGTCGTCATCCTCGGCGCGCCGCCCGAGGACGTGTGGATCACCCAGATGCTGCTCGTCTACTGGACGATCGCTCTGGCGGTGTACTTCGTGTATTGCGCGATCGCGTTCGTCGTGACTCCGAGCCGCCGGTGAGAAACGGCCATCGGCGCGGACGAAAGTGAACACGCGCCACCGCTTGCGCGGGCGCACGCTTCGCGCATGAGGGCTCCCCTGATCGTCGCGGCGGTGGCCGCGGCGCGCGTTGCGATGCCGGCGCCGGCGCACGCGTGTGATGGCAACGCGCCGGAGCGATATCGATCGGCGACGACGGTCTGGTGCGTGAACCCCGGCATCTGGGCCGGGCACCAGGCCGACATCGAGGCCTTCTTCCCGTACGGCGATCAGATCATCGCGAAGCTCGAGGAGCTGTTCGCGATCACGCCCGGCGATCTTCCGTACACGATCGAGGTGATGGAGCCGAACGGCTACGCGCAGACGCCGTCGCACTACGGGCCCGGCGTCGCGGTGACCGGCGACGCCTTCTACAACGACTACGCCGGCGTCCCCGGCTTCTGGGGCAAGCTGCTCGTCCTCCACGAGCTCGTCAACCAGTGGACCGGGCTCGTCACCGGCGGCTGGCCGACCGACTGGTGGGCGGATCACCGGAGCCCGTTCCCGAACTCGATGGACGAGCAGATCATGCGCGCGACCGGGCAGGGCGCCGCCGCCGACGCGCAGCACGCGCGCTTCTCGGATCCGTCGAGCGGCGAGTACGACCCCGAGGTCGTGATGTTCAACGATCTGTTCGCGGCGCACGGCTTCCCGGGGCTCCGCAAGGCGTTCGAGCTCGTGCGCGCCGATGGCTTGTCGTGGGGCGAGCTGCGCGATCCGCCGGCGTACGCGCAGCAGACCGCGTTCGTGTCGGGGAACCCGTCGCCGCTGCTCTCGGACTACGTGACGGCGTACCTGAGCCTGGGCGCGGGAGAAGATCTGACCGCGCGGTTCGTCGCGAAGACGGTCGGCGCGAAGCCGCCGGGCTGGAACGATCCGTGGCCGAACGACACGACGCCCGTGTCAGAGGCGGTGACCGCGATCGCGAACGCGCACTGCAGCATCGCGGCGGCCGCCGGCGACGTGAGCGCGGCGCGCGCGAAGTTGCGGAAGGGCGACTACGCCGGCGCGGCGCTGCCGGCGAGCGCGGACTGCGCGGCGCGTTGTCCGGGCGAGTGCGCGTGCAGGCCCGACGGCGCGTGCGTGGCGCCGTGGGTCGCGGGCGTGCTGCCGCCGCCGATGATCGACGCCGGGATGCCGCAGCCGGGACAGCCGGACGCGCGCGTGGGCGGCGGCGGCGACAACGTCTCGGGCGGCTGTGGATGTCGCGGTAGCGGCGCGTCGAGCGGCGCGCCGATCTTCTTGGCATTGCTCGCGTTCCGGCGACGACGATCATGCGCGCGGTGATCGCGGCACTGATCGTCGCGGGCGCGTGCGCGAAGGCGCCGCCGCCCTCGCCGATGCCGTGCGGCCCCGCGACCTGCGACGCGCGCACGCACTACTGCGAGATCGTCAACAGCGACGTCGCCGCGCTGCCGGCGACCGCGACCTGCAAGCCGCTGCCGGCGTCGTGCACCGCGGACGACGACTGCGACTGCTTCCCGACCACGACGCGCTGCCGTCACTTCTGCCGGCGCATCGAGACGCGCGGCGTGCGCGGGTTCAACCTCGCGTGCGTCGGCGGCGCGTAGCCGCTACTTCGTCGCGCAGGCGATGCCGGCTTGGACCGTCTTCGCCGCGACGATGCACTCGTACTGCGCCGGCGTCATCTGATCGACCGAGCCGTCGGTGCACGTCTTCAGCTGCGCCTTCCAACCGTCGCTCTGCTGCTGCTCGGCGAGCGCCTTCACGGCCATCGCGTGGAGCTCCGGATCGTTCGCGTCGTGGCCGCCCTTCTTGATCGAGTCCTCGAAACCCGACCAGAAGCCGAGCTCGATCTCGTGCTCGCAGGCGGCCTCGACCTGCGCGCGCGACGCGTGCTTGCCGCACGCGGCGACGAACAAGAGGACGAGCGCGAGGCGCATCAGAACATCTCTCCGAGCCGCGAGAACATGCGCTTGAAGATACCGCGGCCGTTCGCCTCTTGGGCGGCGGCGCGCGCGATCTGCTGGCGTCCGTGCACCGCGCCGTAGCAGACCAGCCCGACGCCGGTCGAGTACGCCGGCGAGCGCACGACGTCGACCAGGCCGCCGATCCGGATCGGCATCCCGCGCCGGGTCGGCACGCCCGCGACCTGCTCCGCGACCTCGGCGATGCCTTCCATCGCGGTCGCGCCGCCGGTGAGCACGATGCCCGCCGCGAGCCCGTCGTAGTAGCCCGAGCGCATGAGCTCCTTCTTGACGAGCTCGAACATCTCCTCGATGCGCGGCTCGATCACCTCGACGAGCATCATGCGCGGCAGGACGCGCGGTCCGCGCCCGCCGACCGACGGCACCTCCATCGTGTCGCCGTCCTCGACGAGCGAGCGGGTCGCGCAGCCGTACTTCTTCTTGATCTTCTCCGCGCTCTCGAGCGGCGTACGCAAGACGGTCGCGATGTCGTTGGTCACGTGGCCGCCGCCGAACGGCAGGACCGCCGTGTGCACGATCGCGCCGTCGCAATAGACGACCAGGTCCGAGGTGCCGCCGCCGATGTCGAGCACCGCGACGCCGAGCTCCTTCTCGTCGTCCTCGAGCACCGCCTGCGCCGACGCGAGCGGCTCGAGCACGATGTCCGCGACCGAGAGCCCGCAGCGGTTCGCGCACTTCACGACGTTCTGCGCCGACGTCACCGCGGTGGTGACGATGTGCACCTTCGCCTCGAGCCGCACGCCGGCCATGCCGAGCGGATCGCGGATGCCGTCTTGATCGTCGATCACGTACTGCTGCGGCAAGACGTGCAGGACCTCGCGGTCCATCGGGATCGCGACCGCCTTCGCCGCATCGATCACGCGGGTGAGATCCGCGTCGCGGACCTCCTTGTCCTTCACGGCGACGATGCCGTGCGAGTTGATGCCTCGCACGTGCGCGCCGCTGATGCCCGCGTACACCGACGAGATCTCGCAGCCCGCCATGTTCTCGGCTTCGTCGACCGCCGCCTGGATCGACGCGACGGTCGCGTCGATGTTGACGACGACCCCGCGCCGCAGCCCCTTCGACGGCGCGGTGCCGATGCCGATGATGTCGATGCCGTCGTCGGTGACCTCGCCCGCGATGCACGCGATCTTGGTGGTCCCGATGTCGAGCCCGACGATGATCTCGTTGGTGGTCTTGGTCTTGGCCATATGGATCTCAGAACGCGACCGTGACGTGGTCGGGACGGGTGAGGTTGTCGACGTGCACCGCGCGCGTCCGCGCGCGCTCGTCGGGCGACAGCGCCGCCCACGCGCGATCGAAGGTGCGCAGGCGCGCGGCGAGCGCGTCGCCCGTCGCATCGCCCACGCGGATCGCGATCGCGCCGTCGTACGTGTAGAGCGTGACGCCGCCGCGGCGATCGAGATGCACTTCACCGACCCGCGGGCGCGCCGCATCGCGCGACCACGCGGTGAGCGTGTCGAGCGCGCGCGCGATCTCGGTGGCGGCGCCGGCCTCGTCGCCGGCGTAGGTCGCGCGATCGATCCCCGTGACGACCGGCAGCCCGGCGCCTTCGCCGTGCTCGGTCGCCGCGCGCTTGAACACGTGACCGTTCGCCTCGGCGAGGTACAGGCCGTCGACGTCGACCACCGCGGCCGGCTCGCGCTCGCGCACGTCGACGACGATCGTGTGCGGCAGCTCGCGGTGCACGCGCACGTCGGCGATCCACGGCTCGTGCGAGAGCCGGGTCTCGGCGGCGGCGAGCGGCGCGGTGAAGATGTTGTCGCCTTCGTGGAAGCCGAGGCGTGCTTCGAGCGCGCGCGCGTCGAGGACGTGGGTGCCGCGGATCTCGATGTCGGTGATCGCGAAGCGCGGCGAGTGCGTGACGAAGCGATACGCCGCGTAGCCGCCGCCGGCGGTCGCGCCGATGCCGGCGATCGCGAGCATCGCGGGCACCGCGCGCCGGAGCGCGCGCCCGCACGAGTCGAGGAGCTGGCGCGGGCGCGGCACGCGCGACCACAGCGGCGTCGTGCGCCGGCGGTTGCCCTTCTTCGCGACCGTCAATCGCGAAGCCGGTGGCACTGGCCTCGCATCGGCGGCGGGCCGAGATCGCTCCATGGTTGCGAAATACGCACGCGCCTCACGCGCGAGCAATTTTTTGGAATGATTGTCTGCGCGTCGGGCCATTTCCCCCGCACGCGCGTTCAGGTGCGACGTCGCGACGCGATCACGTATGCGATCCCACCGGCCACGAGCGCGACGAAGAACGCGGCCTGTCCGCACGCCTCGCCGAGCTTCTCCGGATCACCGTTGGACGGCAGGAACGCGATCGAGACGATCCCCGTGATCACGATCGACGCGAGCAGCGCGATGCCGGCGGCGATGCACGCGATGCGGAGCGGTGTACGTGGCCTCTTCTCGTTCACGAGACGACTCCCAGCTGAGTGTACTGATGCGCGCGCGCGCGCGTGAAACCGAACACGGCGTTCGGAAGCGAACGCTCCATCGCCGCGAGCAGCGCGTCGCCGTCGCGATCGCCGGTGCGCCCGAGCAGGAACGTCTCGCGCGTGCGCAGGCGGATCACGACGTGCGTGAACCGGTGCGGCGCGAGCCCGGGGAGGCGCAGGCCCATGTCGGCGCCGTACGCCCAGACGACGTCGGCGGCGCGCGTGCGCAGGATCTCGGCGAACGCGTCGATCTCGCGCAGCCGCCGACGGCGCGCGGCGATCACCAGCGCGCACGCGATCGCGGGCACGCCCGCCGCGATCGGGAGCTCGACGAGCAGGACCGCGCACGCGATCACGCACGCGATCGCGCACACGTCGAAGCGCCGGCGCGTCCGCGCGCGGTGCGTGGCGAGCACCTCCCCCATGCGCGCGGTGGTAGCGCAGCGCGCGATCGCGACCTACTCGCGTTCCGCCGCGCGCGCAACTGCGCGCCGCGCGCTGTGAATCTCCGCGCGGCCCGCGCGCGAGCGGCGCGAAGCTCGGCTCTGCTACGTCGTCGGCCGGCTCGCGGCAGCTGGCGATCGCTCGCGTGGGTACGTGATCACAGCCCGTACTTCTTGAGCTTCAGCGCGAGGCCCTGGCGCGTGATGCCGAGCGCGCGCGCCGCGGCGGTGCGATTGCCGGCGCTGCGCTCGAGCGCGCGCGCGATCACGGCGCGCTCGAAGTCGTCGACCGCCTCGCCGAGCGTCTGCCCGGTCGGCTCCGGCACCATCGCCGACAGCTTCTCGCGGTGCGCGGCGCGCGCGCGCATCTCCGGTAGCTGCGCGAGCCCGCCCGACGCGGTCAGCGCGACCATCCGCTCGATCACGTTCGACAGCTCGCGCACGTTGCCCGGCCAGTCGTGGCGCTCGAGCCGGCGCATCGCGTCGGGCGCGAGGCGGATGCCGGTCTTGCCGAGCCGG
This sequence comes from Kofleriaceae bacterium, assembly GCA_035493675.1. GTDB lineage: Bacteria > Myxococcota_A > Polyangia > Haliangiales > Haliangiaceae > JAIOQA01. Next base: position 55,299 of record DATJIA010000338.1, read on the forward strand.
CGCTGGTACTCCGCGAGCAAGTGCTCGACGAGCAGCGCGATGTCCTCGCGCCGCTCGCGCAAGGACGGCAGCGTGATCGGCACGACGTCCAGGCGATAGAAGAGATCCTCGCGGAACTTGCCGGCGCGGATCGCGGCCTCGAGATCGATGTGGGTCGCCGCGACCAGGCGGATGTCGACGCGCAGGAGCTCGGTGCCGCCGACGCGCTCGAGCGCGCGCTCTTGCAGGACGCGCAAGAGCTTCACCTGCACGCCCTCGGGCATGTCGGCGACCTCGTCGATGAACAGCGTGCCGCCGTCGGCGCGCTCGAAGCGGCCGAGCTTGCGGTGCTGCGCGCCGGTGAACGCGCCGCGCTCGTGGCCGAACAGCTCGCTCTCGATCAACGACTCCGGCAGCGCGGCGCAGTTGACCGCGACGAAGGGCCGATCGCGCCGCGTCGACAACGAGTGCAAGACGCGCGCGACCAGCTCCTTGCCGGTGCCGGTCTCGCCGCGCACCAGCACGGTCGCGTCGGTGCCCGCGACCTGCTCGAGCGTGTCGAACACGCGGCGCATCGCGGTCGACTGTCCGATCAAGGAGGCGAGCCCGACCGGGCCGCGCTGGCGCCGCACCGCATCTTCGGCGCGGATCGCGTTGCGCACGCGATCGATCGTGTCGGGCCCGACCTCGGTCGGCCACACCGCGACCTCGCCGCCGGGATCGCGCTGATCTTCGGCGACCGCGACCTCGATCCCGCCGGCCTTGAGCGCGGTCGCGATGCGCGGCGCGAGCTCGGCGGGCGCGAGCACCAACGCGCGGCGCGCGCCGGGCGTGGGGATCAGGCGCGCGATCGTCTCGCGCAAGGCGCGCGGATCGATCGGCTTCGCGATCACGTGCGTGATCTGCCCGCGGTTGATCGCCTCGGTCAGCACCGACGCGTCCCCGTACGCGGTCACCAAGATCCGCGCGGCGTGCGGCGCCAAGCGCGCGGCGCGTTCGAGCAGCTCGACGCCGGTGAGGCCGGGCATCGCGTGATCGGTGACGATCACCCCCACGTCGCGCTCGCGCAGCATCTCGAGCGCCGCGGCGCCGCTGGTCGAGGTCGAGAGCGGCGCGAGGCCGCGCAGTGTCCTGACCAAAAGCTCGAGGTTGTCGGGCTCGTCGTCGACCAGAAGGATCTCGCGAGGAGCCACGATCCAGGTGACAACGAAACTTGCGCACCCGTCAACGTTCCTTGTCAGTGGTGACAAGAAAACTTGCGTTCAGCACTCCCGGCCGCCATCAACGCACCGGAATCAGACGCAGCATTCAGCGGCACGACGCGTGCTGAACTTGCCATGCTGGCTTCTGCGAAACGTGTGCCGAAACAGGCGGGCTTGTAGGGAGAACTGATGAAACTGCTCATCGTCGACGATGACCCCGGGATGGCGGCGCTGCTCGCGCGAGCGATGCGGAAGCTCGGCCACGAGGTCATCGTCGGTCACTCGGCGGGCGAGGCGATCCACAAGATCGCCGACGCCGACGTCGTGTTCGTCGATGCCGGCCTCGAAGGCATGGGCTCGGTCGAGCTGGTCGCGGTGCTGCGCGGCATCTCGCCGAACGTCGCGGTCTGCTTCCTCGCCTCCGCCGACGAGGTCGTGCACGTCAGCCACGTCGCGCCGATCCTGCCGCGCGTGTGGACGGTCGTGCAGGTGCGCGAGCTGCTGAGCTCGATCGCGAAGCAGCGCGCGCGCGGCTCCCAGCCGAAATTCGTCTCGCAGCCGTTGCCGCTCCAGCGCGCGGCGTCGCCGGAGATCATCGAAGAGGTGCCGCCGCGCGAGCCCGACGAGATCGTGCCGCCGGCGCCGCCCGATCTGCTCGAGGGCCGCATGCCGTCGCGCAAGGTGCGCGTGCAGTGCCGCAGCTGGGAGCAGGTCGCGCGCTTGTGCGAGCAGCACGCGACCGGCAAGACCGTGCTGACGTTGCGCGGCACGTATCGCTTCCGCGAAGGCGAGCACTGCGTCGTCGCGCTCGCGCTGCCCGACGAGCTCGTGCTCGCGCTGCGCGCCGAGTGCACGCACGTCCGTCGCGACAAGCACGGCGGCGAGGTCTTCGGCATCACGCTGCACGGCCTCACCGACGACATCCGCGTGCGCCTCGAGCGTATGGTCGCGAACGCGGCGACCCGTCCGATGCCGGCGGCGCAGCAAGCGCGCGCGATCAGCGAGCTGAGCGCGGACTGAGCCGCTTGTAGAAGATCACCGTGTCGCAGAGGCGGCCGTCGGCGAGCTTCGCGTAGTCCGGAATCGCGCCGACCGCGACGAAGCCGCGCGCGCGATAGAGCGCATCGGCCGCGCCGTCGCGCCAGGTGTCGAGCGTGATCAGCGAGAAGCCCGCGCGCTCCGCGTGATCCTCGAGCGCCTGCATGAGCGTGTTCGCGAGCCCGCGCCGGCGCGCGCGCGGATGCACGAGCAGCTTCGCGACCTCGGCGTGATGGCGTTGATTCGGCGCCCACGCGGGCACGAGCATGACCACACCATCGATCCGATCGTCGTCGGGATCGCGCGCGATCACGAACGCGCCGCCGTCGGCGAGCTGCTGCCGGCGCCAGAACGCGAGCGCGTCTTCGCGCGCGAGCGGCGGGAGGAAGCTCACCGACGCGCCGTCGTCGACGACATCGACCAAGAGTGTGGCGAGCTGCCTCAGATCCGATTCCGTCAGCGCTGTGAAGATCTCGACCGAGTGCACCGTCCGAGGTTATCGGGGGCGCGCCCTTGCGGCGAATAGGCCGTAGGACGATATTCCCCGCCACTAGGAGGCAATATGAGGATCGTGCGGACTGCAATCGTGACGGGATTGATCGCCGGCTTGGCCGGGATCTCGATGGCGGGCGGTGGCTCTGGATCGGCTGCGGCCGGCGCGGGCTCCGGCTCGGCGAAGGCCGCGGGCGGCGGCTCCGGCTCCGCGGCGCCGGCGGCGATGGAGATGCCGAAGGCTCCGCAGGAGCTGCTCGACATGCAGAAGAAGATGGTCGGCACTTGGAAGTGCACGGGCAAGGTCGGCGGACCCAGCGGCCAGATGCGCGACACCAGCGGCAACCTCACGTTCAGCGTCGACCTCGACAAGTGGTGGATCAAGGCCTCGTTGACCGAGACCAAGACCAAGACGCCGTACAAGTTCGAGTCGTTCGTCACCTACGACACCGCGTCGAAGAAGTGGGCGAACGTGTCGATCGACAACGTCGGCGGCTACCGCGTGCTGACGTCGGACGGCATGAAGGACAACGCCGTGACGTGGACGGGAACCGCGACCGCGATGGGCAAGTCGGTGCAGGTCAAGTCGGTCCACACGATGGTCAACGACAAGGACAACAAGATCGACGAGTCGATCTCGATGGACAACGGCAAGACGTGGATGCCGACCGTCGCCGTCGAGTGCAAGAAGTGACTTCCACCGTAAAGGAGACTGCGATGAAGAATCTCAAGCTCGTTCTCATGGGTTGTGCGGTTGTGGGTCTCGCCGGTGGCGTCGCGTTCGCGCAGGGCGCGTCGGGCTCGGCGAAGGCCGGCGCGGGTGCGGCGGCGGGCGCGGGCTCGGCGAAGGCCGCCGACAAGGCCGCTCCGCCGGCGATGCAGATGCCGAAGCCGGCGCAAGAGCTGCTCGACATGACGAAGAACATGGGCGGCACGTGGAAGTGCACCGGCAAGGTGCACATGCCCGGCGCCGACATGGACGTCACGGCGGACATCAAGGGCAAGATGGACGTCGACAAGATGTGGTGGCACGAGTCGCTCACGCAGACGAAGTCGAAGACGCCGTACAAGTTCGAGGCGTACATGACCTACGACGCGGCGACCAAGACGTGGATGCGCGTCGCCGTCGACAACATGGGCGTCGTCGAGTCGACGACCTCGTCGGACGGCAAGACCTGGACGGGCACGTCGATGGGCATGGGCCAGAAGGCTCAGGTCAAGACGGTCGCGACCCCGGGCGACAAGACGCTCAACCTCGTCGGCACGATGTCCGCGGACAACGGCAAGACGTGGACGCCGACCTTCGAGATGGACTGCAAGAAGTGAAGGCCCTCAAGACGATCGTGATCGGCGCGGTGCTCGCGTGGTCCGCGGCTGCGCTCGCCGACGAGGCGAAGCAGCCAACGCCCAAGCCGCCGGCCAAGCCGGCCTCGGGTGGTGCATCGGCAGGTGCGGCGGCCGTCGTCGCGCCGCCTCCGAAGACGCCGCCGCCGACGATGCCGGAGATGAAGCCCGCGCAGGAAGTCACCGACGCGGCGAAGCTGATGACCGGCAGCTACTCGTGCAAGGGCAACGACATGAACCCCGACGGTTCGTCGCGCCCGAGCATCGCGAAGCTGAAGATCTCGTCGGAGATGGACGGCTACTACATCCTCGTCGATCTCGCCGAGCAGAAGTCGAAGCAGAACCCGACGCCGTTCAAGGCCAAGATGTACCGGACCTTCGACGCGTCGAAGAAGATGTGGGTCGACACGATCATCGCGTCGGCGCCCGGTCAGCCGATGACCATGACCACGACGGACTCCGGCATGGGGACCGGCAAGATCATGTGGACCGGCTCGGCCGAGTTCGGCGGCCAGAAGTTCATGGAGCACGGGTACGAAGAACCCGACGCCAAGACCAAGTCCGTCCACATCTGGGGCGAGGTCTCGATGGACGGCGGCAAGACGTTCGCGAAGGAATACGACATCACGTGCAAGAAGTAGCCGGCGCGCTCGCGTGCTGGTGACAACGGGCCTCGGTGACGGGGCCCGTATCGTTTTCGGCACAGGTGGGGATTCTGGTCGCAATGGCGCGTTTCTCGCCGAGGAGTAGACCAAGGCAGTTCCTTCTCCGGAGGTCGCCATGTCTCGCTCCCTCACGTTCGCCGCGATGATCGTTGCCGCGTTCTCGTCCGTTGCGTTCGCACAGAAGCCGAAGGCCAAGGCCGCGCGCGTGCCGTCGGCCTCGTCGCATCCGAAGCTGCCGACCGGCGTGCGCCCGTCGGTGAAGAGCGAGGAGGCGGACCTCTTGCCGAGCGGGCGCAGCGAAGCGCCGCCGGTGCCCGCGCGGCAGGTCGTCGAGCTGTCGAAGACGCTGTCGGGCTCGTACAAGTGCAGCGGATCGATCGCGAGCCTCGACGGATCGATGCGCCAGACCGGCGCGCGCATGAAGGTGACGACCGCGCTCGACGGTCATTGGATCGTGTTCGACGTGCGCGAGAAGGCGGACGGCGCGTCGTATCCGCTCGAGCTGCGCATCGCGCGCACGTACTCGAACGGCGAGCGCACGTGGCAGTCGGTCGCGACCGACAACCGCGGCAACCTCCAGGTCACCACGACCGAGCACGCGACCGAGCCGACCGCGGTCTGGACCGGCGACACCCACCGCGACGGCAACGCGGTCGCCGTGCGCGTCCACGAAGATCGCGACGACGCCGCCGGCACGATCCGCCTCACGTCCGAGATGTCCGGCGATCGCGGCGCGACGTTCCGCAAGGACTACGACCTCAGCTGCACGAAGCTGCAGTGACGCTCTCCCGTTCGCCCTTCGCTCTTCCGTTGAGCGTGAGCGCTCTTCCGTTCGCCCTGAGCGAAGGCCCGAAGGGCCGGAGTCGAAGGGCGCGTCACCACCGTTCGCCCTGAGCGAAGGCCCGAAGGGCCGGAGTCGAAGGGCGAGTCACCAGCTCGCGACGATGTCGTCGATGTTCCCGCTGCCATCGTCATCGTCATCGTTCGGCTCGCCATCGGGTCCGCGCGAGATCACCGCGACGCGATGATTCGTCGCATCGCAGACCAGCACGAACCGCTGGCCCCATGGATCGCGAACCTCGTCGCTGTTCATGTACGGAGTGAGCTCGACGATGTCATGCGGACACACCGCGTGATGCGCCTGCTGCCATTGCGGCAACGCCTCGAAGGCGAACTTGCGCACGGCGATGCGCGCCACGCCGGTCTTCGTGGTTCCGTGTCCGTGCATCGATCGCCCAGGCTGGACGATGCAAAGCGCGATGAT
>DATJIA010000339.1:0-14133 GCA_035493675.1 Kofleriaceae bacterium
AGCTGCAGCTCGTGCAACCCGCGCTCGATCGGTTGATCGTGCGCGTCGTGCCGCTGCCGGAGGTCGCGGTCGATCGTGCCGCGCTCGCCGCCGCGCTCCGCACGACCTTCGCCCACGACTTCACGATCGACGTCGAGCTCGTCGAGACCCTCGGCCGCACGCCCGCCGGCAAGCTCGAGGAGTTCGTGTCGCTCCTATGACGAGCTACTGATCCTGCGACCACGACTCCGAGTACACGACGCTCCAGCGCTCGCGCTCGCGGTGGAGCACGAAGCGGAGGCGATCGGTGCCGAGGCCGGTGCGCACGGTGACCATCGCGGAGGCTTGATCGCCTTTCTCGCGGATGCCGGCGATGTGGTAGCTGACCGGGCCGAGCGCGCGCATCTGGTTGCGCACGCGATCGTTCGCGCTCTCTTGATCGATGTATGCGCCGCGCGAGAGGTGCGAGCGATCGTCGGAAGACAGGTAGCCGTACGCGCGCTCGTGGCGTCCCGCGAAGGTGAGATCGAGGTACGCCGCGAGCACGCTGCGCGCCGACGGCTGCGACGACACGTGCGGCGGCGGCCTGGTCGGCGTCGGATGCGAGCTCGACGACGCGACCGGGCCGCACGCGGTGAACGCGAGCAGCGTAGCGGCGAGGAGCGATCGCGTCACCCGCCGAAGATAGCGCGACCGGTCAGGGCGTGCAGGCCGTAGTCGTCTTGATATCGAAGTCGAGCTTCGCGACGGTGAACGTGCAGCCGTTCGGGTCGATCTGCGCCTGGCCGCCGAGCAGATTACCCTTCACGCCCTGGAAGGTCGCGTCGGTGATCGTGCCCTTGAGCTCGGAGCCGTTCGCGTCGCAGCTGAGCGTCGAGAAGCGCACCGTGCCGGCGGTCGCGACGTAGCTCGCGTCCGCCGACTGGCTCGACGGATCGACGCCGTAGCCCGCCGAGACGATGGGCACCGGCGGCGGGAAGCCCTGCGTCGGATCGGTCAGCGTGTAGTCCTTGTCGACCTCGGTGCCGCCCGTCGATGCCGTGCTGACGACGACGATCAGCGCGTCGAGACCGTTGGTGCCGGCGAAGCCGCCGATGCCGATGTTGAAGTGGACCTGGCTGATCTGCTGGAAGATCGCGAGCACGCCCGACGAGTTCGTCGGATCCGGGAGGAAGTCACCGGGGCACGTGCAGCCGTCCGGCTGCGCCTTGCAGTACGCGCCGCCCTTGCAGACGTTGCCGCAGGTGCCGCAGTTCTGCTCGTCGGTGTTCGTGTTGGTGCAGGTGCCGGTCACGCACTGCATGTCGGGCGCGGTGCAGACCAGCGCGTCGGGCATGCCGTCGATCGGCGGCGGCGCGTCGGTGGTTTGAATCACCGGCGCGTCGGGCGTCGAGCTGGAAATCGAGCCGCACGCGGCGGCAGCGACGAAGATCGTGAACAGCGAGATCGCGTAGGTCAGGCGAGCCATGCGGTACCTCCGGCGGGGGTCTCCCGGCCGGGTTCATACCGCGAACCGCGGTTGGTCTGACAGCCTTCGCGCAGACAGGATCTAACGGCGCCCGGACAGGCGCTGCACAGATCACTCGTCGAAGTAGCCGGCGACCTTCTTGTCGCCCTTGCCCATGATCTCGCGCTGGTAGTACTCGGCCTGCGGGACGCCGCCGGCGATCGCCTTGTCGGCCTTGGCCAGCTCCTCGTCGACGATCTTCTTGAACTCGTCGAACGGGATCGCGCCGTTCAGGTGGCGGCCGTTGACATAGAAGGAGGGCGTGCCGGTCGTGCCGACCGGCTGGAGCGACTCCTGGCTCTTCTCGAGCCAGCTCTGGCAATCGGGCGACGACATGTCGCTCTTGAACTTGTCGGTGTTGAGCTTGAGATCGCCCGCCATCTTCACGAGCGCGTCCGGGGCGAGCTGGTCCTTGTCCGGCTGACCCGAGCCCCAGATCTTGTCCCAGAGCATCTTCTTCATCTCGCTGTACTTGCCCTGCTTGTTCGCCGCGCACGCCGCGAGGCCGGGCGGGATCGCCGGCGCGCCGTGGATCAGGAAGTACTTGTTCACGACGCGGACGTCCTTCGGGTACGCCTTCTGGATCTGCTCGAGCGTCGGCACCGCGCGGTAGCAGTACGGGCACAGGAACTCGAAGCCCTCGACGATCGTGATCTTCGCGTCGGCCGGGCCCTCGATCGGATCGATCGGATCGATCGAGACCGCGTACGTCGTATCGGGATCCGCTTCGCGCGGCGGCAGCGCGGCGATCAGGATCTCGGAGATCTTGTTCACGCGCTTCTCGAGCCGACCGAGGCGCTCTTCGACCGAGCCGGTGCTCGGCAGATCGACCGAGCTGAGATCGGGCTTCGGCGGCTGGACCGCGACGTTCTTGATCTGGTCGGGCGCCTTCTTGTCGGGCGCGAGGCCCGGCCCCGACTTCGTGCAGGCCCCTAGGGACGCCGACAGGGCCAAGGTAACGAGAACCGCGGTCTTGTGCATGGTCCGCGGATACTAGTACGGCGGATGTTGCGTGCAAGTGAAGTCAGCAGCTGACATCGAAGTCCCCGGGGGCCTCGTGCGTCTGCATGCGCGATGAGGATCTTCGCCATCTTGTTCGCGCTCGCGCTCGCGGCTCCCGCCTTCGCCGACGACGAAGCCGAGGTCTGTTGGGAGGTTCCGCGGGACACCGGCTGCAACGTCTACGGGTGCTGGTCCGACGGCGGGGGCTGCAACGTCTACGGCTGTTGGAACGGGCCGCGCGGATCGTGCAACGTCTACGGCTGCACCGACGCCGGTGAATGCACGGTCTACGGCTGCCCGCCGCCGCGGCGCATCCGCCCGCAGATGGTGTGCGGCTCCGAGGCGCAGATGCCCTCCGACGAGAGCGGCTGCAACGTCTACGGCTGCTGGTCGAACGGCGGCGGCTGCAACGTCTACGGCTGTTGGTCGTCGCCGTACGGCGCGTGCAACGTGTACGGCTGCTCGGAGCTCGGCGAATGCAACGTCTATGGATGCCCGCCGCCGCGCAAGCACATCCATCGCCGTCGCAACACTCGTTAACACGCGCCTTAATGCCGTCTTCACGGAGCGCGCCGAATGCGGTGACAAGCTTCACGTCGAAGGAGTCATGATGAAGACGCTCAAGACGATGTTGCTCGCAGGTGTCGCGCTCGCAGGCCTCGGCGGGATCGCCGCGGCGGATCCGTGTGACCCGCCGGCGCCGCAGCCTACGTACGGCACGTATCAGAACGGCAGCTACGAGTACAACGGCTACCAGAACGGCTACCAGAACGGCTACGACGACTACGACTACCGCACCGACGAGGCCTCGCGCGAAGCCGCGAATCGCGAGCCCGCGCCAGGCACGTACCAGAACGGCTACGTCTGGGTCGCAGGCGCGTACTCGTATCCGAACGGCATCGCGGTGTGGATGCCCGGCCATTGGGTCGCCGCCGCGCAGCCCGCGCCCGTCGTGGTGACGCGCCCGCCGGTCGTGATCTACCGCGGAGATGCTCGTGATCATCGCCGCGGGCGCACTGCGCGGTCGTATCGCTGGCGCTCGCGCTGGTAGCGCTGGTAGCGTCGGCGGGTGATGTCCGCTGTTCGCTATTCGATCGTGATGGTCGTCGCGCTCGCGGCGTGTGGCTCGAAGCAGGGCGCGAGCACGACGACGACGGCGAAGCCGCCGGACGTCGCGAGCGACACGACGGGCTGGAAGGACGCGCCGATCGAGACGCGTCCCCAGCCGCAGCCGCCGTTCGTGACGCCCGGCGAGCGCATGACCTTCAACGCCAGCATCCACGGCCTCGACATCGCGACCTTCGGGATCGCGGTCGGCGACCTGACCGACGTCGGCGGCAAGCCGGCGGTGGTCGTGCAGGCGGGCGTGCAGTCGTCGAAGATGCTCTCGATCCTGAAGAAGATCGACGACACCTTCACGACCTGGATCGACGTCAAGACCGGGCGCCCGCTGCTCTTCAAGGGGCACGAGCTGGGCGGCCTCGACGATCCGATCATCGAGGACACCGACGTCGACTTCTCGACCGCGGGCTCGGGCACCGTGAAGGTCGCGCTCACGCGCGCCGACAGCGGCTCGGTCACCGAGGTGCAGGAGAAGACGAAGGAGGATCTGCTCGACTTCCAGACGTTCTTCCTCGAGCTCCGATCGTGGGACGCGCCGGTCGGCGCGCAGCTCACGGCCGACGTCCTGCGCAGCCGCTACATGTGGCGCACGCAGCTGACCGTCGGCGGCTACGAGAACGTCGTCACGCAGCTCGGCTCGCTGCCCGCGGTGCGCTACGACGGCGTCTCGCGCCGGCTGTCGCGCCAGGGCGAGATCGACATGAGCCAGGGCGATCGTCACTACTCGATCTGGGTCAGCGACGACGCCGATCGCGTGCCGCTGCTCATGGTCGCGAAGACCGACTACGGCGACGTGAAGATGGAGATCATCGACTACGCGGCGGGGCAGGGCGCGCGGCTGGGCACGACCTGGGGCGGCGGCAAGGCGAAGCCTTAGTCCGCTTCGCAGCCGCAGCGCGATCCGCTCGGGCGGTGTTCCTCGACGAGGCTGGCTACGGGGTCGGATCCGGGCCTGGAATCTCGTCGGGGCGGATCGGATCGCCGCGTTTGTAGCCGTCGGTGAGGAGCCAGGTCGTCGGGCGTACGACGGGCAGCGCGTCTTCGTGCGGCGGGATGCGCCACTCGGCGAGCGCGTGGGCGGACGAGAACGGATCGGTGCGGCGCGCGTCGTAGAGGTCGCGCCGGTGGTGGCGCCAGTTGTTGACGATGTAGCTGATCGCGTTGCGAGCCTGGGTCGGCGACGCGATCGTGGTGGCGTGATAGCGGAAGGCGAAGACGTGGCCGCGTGGGCGGCGGAGCTCGCGATTGAGGCGGCGCGCGGCGCTGATCGCGAAGCCCTGCATGCCGGAGCGCAGCGCGTCTTTGCTGTCGGCCTCGACGAGCAGGTGCAGGTGATTCGACTGGATGCTCGCGTGCACGATGCGGTAGTCGCTGCGCGCGCGGGCGTTGGCGACTGCGCGACGGATCGCGCGATAGGCGTGACGCGTGCGCAGGTTGGACACCTCGCGCGTGACGCGCAAGACGACGTGCACCGCGTGGCGGGGATCCAGCGCGGGCCGCGTGCGGTGGCGCGGATCCATCCGGCGGTGGGTGATCGGACGGCCGAGCTTTTTGCGGACCGCGCCGCGCTTGGTGCGCGGGCGTAGATCGATCTCGAGCTGACCCTTGCGTCGCTGGTTCCACGCCGACCTCCTCCGCCGCCGCCGCTTCGTCATACTTAGGGCAGTTTACATGCGAAGAGCGGATACGCCACCCGATCGATGTGGCATTTGGTGGCATGGGGCTCACGATTCTCCGTTGTGCCCACTCGCAGGAGGCGCACGAGTGAGCGACGCGCGCCGTCGGGTTGATTTCCCGAGCGCCGACATCGGCGCGGCCGCCGACCTTCGAGCGATCACGAGGCTCCGCGCCGCCGGCCTTTGAGATTTTTCGGGTTGAAGGGTCGAGGAGCGCCCTCAGGGCTGTCTGACAGCGCGCAAGTCAACGGTCGTGCGATCGCTCTCAGTCCACTCGACGTTCGGAGCAGCGGGCGCACGCTCGCTTCAACGTGAAAGCGGTCTAGGGAGCTTTTCCGAACGCGGTGACCGACGTGACATGCACGGCGGTCCGGAACGAGCGCACGCCGATCGTCCCCATCGTGAACGGATGATCCTTGGTGCCGACCTGCGCGGTGATCGAGCCGAGCGCGAAGTCGCAGCTGCCGCCGATCGCGTTCTGGACCGAGCCCTGGAAGATGCGGAAGCGTCCGCGCGTGCCGAGCGGGATGTGCGACCCGAACGGGACCAGCCCGTACTGGGTCGTCTGCGTCGAGAACGAGTCGAGCTCGACCGTCGTCGTCGGCACGGTCGCGCTGATGTCCTCGGCGATCTGACACAGCCAGCCGCTCGGCTCGCTGACCGACGAGCCACCGGTCGCCTGCCACCAGACGCCGATCCCGCGATAGGCGGGCGATTCGCCGACGAGGGCCGGGCCGTAGGCGTCGACGGTGAAGACGACGTCGTACGTGATCTCGGCCGCGCTCGGATCCGGCACCGTGCGCAGCGCGAGCGTCGACGGCGTCGAGAGGTCGAGCTCGGCGAGCGCGTCGTCCTGGCGGTTCCACGTGCCGCGCACGCCGTTCCACGGATCGGGGACCGCGAAGCTGTCGAAGAAGACGAGCGCGTCGTGCGGATCCTGCGGGCTCGGATCGCACGCGTCGCCGACGAAGTCGTGATCCTGATCCGCCTGCAGCGGATCGGCGATCTCGGGGCAGTCGTCGCAGCCGTCGTCGATGCCGTCGAGATCTTCGTCGTGGCCGATCGGCGCGCAGCCCGCGGCGTCGAAGAGCGGCGCGGCGTCGATCGACGAATCGGGCGCGTTCGGGTTCGCGTCCGCGCGCGCGTGGGTCTTGTCGAGGCTGAAGATCGCGTTGCAGCCGCCCACGAAAAGGAGCAGCACAGCCCCGACGGCGCGCATGCGCCCAGTGTATCGCGTGATAGCGTCGCGCGCGTGAGCACGATCCGTGACGTGTACGATCCGTCGAGGTTCCGCGCCGACGGCCATCGCTTGATCGACGCGCTCGCCGATCTGCTCGAGCGTATGGAGGGACGCGACGAGCGCCCGGTCCTCGCGCTCGACGATCCGAAGTCGGCGGTCGAGGCGTGGACCGCGCGCATGGGCGAGCGCGCCGATCTGGTCGACACGCTGGTCGCGGCCGCCGACGGATCGACGCGCCTGCATCACCCGCGCTACCTCGGTCATCAAGTGCCGCCGCCGGCGCCGGGCGGGATGCTCGCGGATCTGGTCGCGGCGTTCTGCAACAACGGCATGGCGGTCTACGAGATGGGGCCGACCGCGGTGCCGATCGAGCTCGCGTGCGTGACGTGGATGGCGGAGAAGCTCGGGCTCCCGAAAGACGCGGGCGGCTTGTTCACGTCGGGCGGATCGCTCGGCAACCTGACCGCGCTGCTCGCCGCGCGCCAAGCCGCGGCCGGCTTCGACGTGTGGGGGCTCGGCGCGCACGCGGGCCCGCCGCTCGCGGTCTTGTGCAGCGATCAGGTGCACTACTCGATCGCGCGCGCGCTCAAGATCATGGGCTGGGGCGAGGCGGGCGCGATCCCGGTCGCGACCGACGAGCGGTTGCGTCTCGATCCCAGCGCGCTGCCGGCGGCGATGGCGCGCGCGCAGTCGATGGGCCGGAAAGTCATCGCGGTGGTCGCGAGCGCGGGCGCGACCGCGACCGGCGCGCTCGATCCGATCCCCGCGTGCGCGGACTTCTGCGCGCAGCACGAGCTCTGGCTGCACGTCGACGGCGCGCACGGCGCGGCGCTCGCGATGTCTGCTCGCCACAAGCACAAGATCGCCGGCATCGAGCGCGCCGACTCGATCGTCTGGGACGCGCACAAGATGCTCGCGATGCCCGCGCTCTGCACGGCGGTGCTCTTCCGCCGCCACCGCGACGTCTATCAAGCGTTCGCGCAGGAGGCGTCGTACCTGTTCGCGGGCAACGATCCCGACGACGAATGGTGGAACCTCGGCCTGCGCACGATGGAGTGCACGAAGCGCATGATGGCGCTCGAGCTCTACGCGTGCGTGCGCGCGTACGGCGACGACTTCTTCCGCGACTACGTCGAGCGCGTGTGCGAGCTGGGCGCGAGCTTCGCGCAGAAGCTCGAGGCCGCCGGCTTCGAAGTGCTCGCGCCGCCGGACATGAACATCATCTGCTACCGCGTGCGCGGCCACGACGACGAGCAGACCGCGCGGCTGCGCACGGCGTCGCTCGCCGACGGCCGCTTCTACATCTTGAAGACGCGCGCGCGCGGCGCGCTGTGGCTCCGCTCCGCGATCATGAATCCATTGACGGAGCCGCGAGATCTGGACGAGCTGATCGCTCATCTCCAAACGCTGGCGCGCGCGTGATGATCACGTTGCCCTTGGTCGTGTCGAGCCGCGTCTGCACGAAGTCGGGCAGCTCCTTCGCCCAGCGCGCCAGGATGCCGGGCTCTTCGCGCCCGATCACGTCGAGCAGGAAGGTCGCGTTCGGCGCGAGCCGCGGCGCGAACACGAACAAGGACGCGTAGCGCAGCATCGTGCCGGCGCAGCGCGGCGGCCCGTCGTCGACGACGAGATCGATCGTGTCGATCCAGTCGAGCGCGCGCACCGAGTACCAGCGATGGCGCTCGCCGCGGATCTCGATCGGCTCGAGCGGCGCGTCGATCACGGTCGCCCAGCGCGACAGGCCGTGCTTGGCGAGCTCGGTGCGGGTCTGCGCGGCGTAGTGGCGATCGTGCTCGAGCGCGTAGACGTGGCCGCGCCCGGTCTCTTCCAGCGCGTACGCCATCACGATCGTCGAGACGCCGGACCCGGTCTCGACGATCGTCTCCGGACGATCGCGCCGGACGGTCTCCCACAACATCCAGGCGAAGTCAGGCGCGATCGCATACTCGCGCATCGGCGGCAGCGGGTGCCGCAGCGGCATCGCGCGGTGCAACGCGCGCTCGGAGATCCAAGAAGACAAGCTCCGCATCCGGAAGCCTGCCATGCGAATCGCGCCTGGGTATCAGGCTTTCCATGAGTCGACCAAGCGCATCTGCATCCGCTTGAGCTTGTCGATCAAGCGGCGGCGCGGCTGGGTCGCGGCGGGGCGCCAGTGGAAGTGGCCCATCTGCGCGAGGGTCGCCAGCTCCGGGCGCTCCTCGAGCCCGAGCCACACGAGGATCGATCGCGTGAGCGCCTCGTCTTCCGACAGCCACGCGATCGTCTTGTGCTCGGTCAGCCGCAAGGTCGAACGCTGCGCGCGCAGGTAGATCGAGAGCTCGACGTGCCCGTTGTGGAGCAGCTCGATGTCGTTGTCGTCGAGCATGCGGATCGCGCGCTTGACGTCGATGCGCGGCGTGAGCCAGACCTCGGTCGTGCCGGCGCCGTCGTGGTGATCCATCACGCGGACCTCGAGGTTGTCGGCGGCCGGCAGCTTCTCGACGATCGACATCAGCGCCTCGTCGAGCTTCGGCCCGTCGACGACCGCCTCGATCACGTTGTCTTTTCTTCGCGCCCAGCCTTCGTGGAGCGCGGCGGCGCGCGATGCATCGCCGAACGACGGCACGATGCCGAGCGGCCAGCGCAGGCCGGTCGCGAGCTCGGTCGTGCCGCGCGCGACGACCTCGTGCTTGCCGAACGCCTCGCCGAGCGGGACCTCGGTCGCGTCGGCGACGGCGACCGCCGCGGCCCACGCCCCGCGCCCGACATGACGCACGCCGTTCGCGATCGCGTCGCCGAGGTGCGCGCCGGGCGCGACCACGACCTGCGCGTCACCGGGTTGGCCGCCGGCGAGCGCGATCCGATACCAAGTCCGACTGCTCATTCGATCTGGATGTACACGATCGTCGCCTTGCCGACGACCAGTCCGCCGACGATCGGTTGCTCGCTCGGGCCGTGGCCCAGGCCGTCGGTCGCGCTCCAGGTGCCGTCGAACGGCGCGTCGCGCGAGACGAACATGCCCGACGTCGACGTCGAGTTGCCGGGATCGATCATCGTGCGATCGGCCGACAGATACTGCACGCTGCCGCCGAGGACGTTGACCTGCACGCCGGCGAGCGGGTTGCCGTTGGCGTCGACGACCATGCCGACGACCAGGCCTTGATCGGGCACGCCGGGCAGGCGCAGCGCCGCGTAGGCTTGCGCGAGCGTGGACTTCGCGAGCTTGAACGCGACGGTGTCGATCGCCGTCGTGTTCCTGTCGGCGGCGTGACACGTGATCGCGGGCGTCTCCTGCGGGCCGTCCTCGAGGACCTGGATGCAGGCGGCGCGCTCGAACGGCATCGGAACCTGCGGCTCGCGCCAGGTCGGGATCGGCGGCGGCGGATCCATCTTCACGCGCGGCAGGTTGACGATCTCGTTGGTCGTCATCTGCCACTCGATCTGCTGCGTCGTCGAGTTGATGTGCGCTTTCGGCTCGCCGACGCCGACCGTGACGGTGTCGGCGACCGCGGTCGGCAGGCTGACGTCGGTGTCGAAGTCGTTGACCGTCGTCTTCACGTCGACGGTGCCGAGCCGGCACGCGCCGGCGTTGAGCGCGCCGAGATCGATGCATCCGAGTTGCACCGTCGCGACGTCGCCGGTGCCCGCGCGGAAGTACGTCTGGCCGCCGATCGCGGGCGCCTTCTGATCGGGGCCCGTCACCGCGACGGGCTTGTTCTGCGCGTCGAACTCGACGTCGGTCGGGCATTGCAGGTTGGTGATCTCGTTCGCGGGCCACACGAGGATCTCGACGCGAACCATCTTGTTCGGGATGGGGTTCATCTCCGTGCTGCCGAGATCCAGCGATCCGATCGCGCACAGGTTCGGCGCGTCGTTGAGCGGCAGACACTTGGAGAGGTAGACGGTGCTCGGATCCGCCGCGTCGACGATGCGCAGGCTCACGACCGCGTCGCAGGTCAGCTGCACCGCGGTGCAGGTCGTGTTGGGGCACGCATACTCGTCGCCCTGACCGGCGAGCGAGAGATCGATCGCGAAGTGATCGGACGCCGGGCCGCAGGCGGCGAGCGCGCCGAGGAGGACGAGCGCACGCTTCATTTCGGGAACCCGAGCGTCGTCACGTTGCTCGAGCCGGGGTCGCGCGTCGCGGCGTAGGTCGCGACCGTCCCGACGATCACGATCGCGCTGATCGCGGCGGCCTCGCGCACCCACGTCTTCTTCCACCACGGCGGGCCGGGCGGCGGCGGCGGCGGCGGCAGCCGGATCGGATGATCGTCGGGCGGCGGCGGCGGCGGGACCAGCGGCTCGAGGACCTGCCGCGGGGTGCTGCTCGCGAACGCGACCGCGCCGCCGAGCCCCGGCGCCTGATCGCGCCAGATCCGCGTGCCGAGCGCGTCGCCGTGCCGCACGACGATCACCGCGGCGTCGGTGCCGACCGTCTTCGCGATCGACGCGATCGCGGCGGCGCGCGCGGCGTCGTCGGGCGCCTCGAGCAGCTTGCGCCGCATGCGCGCGATCCGCGTCGTGAGATCCGCGCGCGCCGCGGTCAGGTGCAAGGTCGCGGTCTGGCCCGCGTCGACGCGCACGCGCGCGCCGGTCGTGACCGCGTCGTCGCCGGTGACCGACACGAAGTGGATGCCGCCGGCGACCGCGACCTGGGCGGGCGCGGCCCCGGCGCGCGTGCCGTCGATCCAGATCTCCGCGGCGGGCCCGTCGACCTGGATGTCGATGATGCCGGTGCCCGGATCGCCGCGTCCGGAAGCTTCGTAGGCCTCGATCACCTCGGGGAAGAAGTGCTTGGGGTCGAGCTTGCGGTCGGGCGTGAGCCGGTGGACCGCCGCGAACGCGAAGCGGGTGCCGACGGGATCGGTCGGGAACCGCGCGAGCCCTTCGGTGAAGACCAGGTTCGAGAGCAGCTCGGTCACGCTCGCGCGCGGCGACGCGGACAGGAGGCGGGTCTCGCCGGTCGCGGCGGCGCCGAGCGCGCTCTCGTTGTTGAACTGCGCGAGCGCCTCTTCGGCCTGATCCAACGAGGCGCGCACCTCGGTGATCACGGCGGCGTCCTCGTCGAGGAGCGGGGCGTAGAGGGCGCGCGCGGCGGGGGTGTCGGCGATCGGCGCGAGGCCGTCGTGCAGCTCGGCGCCGATGCGCATCGCGAGCGCGGCGCCGTCGGCGTCGCCGGTGGCGTCGATCACCGCTACGACGCGGGGCGTCGGAGGCGCCGCGGACGCGACGGCGGTGGAGATCACCACCGCGATCGTCGTCGGTACTGCCCTCCGTAGCATGCCGGTACTATATGTCACGGCGCTCGATCGGTCGCTCGAAGCTGGTCACCCGCCGCTAGACGGAGATAATCCGCACAGTTCATGGCCGAGGTCGAGCGCAGCCTCGAACGCTACGACGTGCTCGAACGCATCGCGGTCGGGGGCATGGCGGAGGTGTTCCTCGCGAAGGCGTACGGAGCCCACGGCTTCGAGAAGACGCTCGCGATCAAGCGCATCTTGCCCGAGCTCGCGCGCGACCCCGAGTTCGAGGAGCGCTTCATCGCGGAGGCCAAGGTCGCGGTGAAGCTGTCGCACGCGAACATCGTCCAGGTCTTCGACTTCGGACGCTTCGCGGGCTCGCTGTTCATCGCGATGGAGTTCATCGACGGGCTCGACCTCGCGGCGGTCTTGCGGCGCGGCAAGGAGCACGGCCGGATGATGCCGATCGCCGCCGCGTTCCACATCGCGATCGAGATCGCGCGCGGGTTGGACTTCGCGCACGCGCACGGCGTCGTGCATCGAGATGTCTCGCCGTCGAACATCCTGCTCTCGCGCGCGGGCGAGGTGAAGATCGCCGACTTCGGCATCGCGGTCGCGGCGCGGCCGGCGCCGTCGGGGCGCGGCTCGAACGCGCGCAAGGTGATGGGCAAGTGGCGCTACATGTCGCCCGAGCAGGCGCGCGGCGACGAGGTCTCGACGCGCAGCGATCTGTTCAGCGCCGCGGCGGTGATGTTCGAGCTGTTCACCGGCGAGAAGCTGTTCCCCGGTGAAGAAGCGGACGAGATCATCCGCAACATCGACACGATGACCTTGCCGAAGGCATCGCAGATGCGGCCCGGGTTGCCGTCGCGGCTCGACGACATCTTGCACTCGGCGCTGCAGCGCAAGTCGGAGGATCGGCCGGCGCGCGCGGCGCTCTTGCAGCGGCAGCTCACGGAGCTGTCGTACGAATCGTCGATCGTCGCGACCGCGCTCGACGTCGCCGAAGCGGTCAGCTCGGTGATCGATCTGCGCGCGCCGGCGGGGCGCAACTCGCTCGACGACATGATCCGCAGGCAGATCGCGGGCGCGCTCGGCGGGATCCCGGTCGGCGATCGCTCGACCGACGTCGGTGAGGTGTCGCGCCACACGGCGCAGGCGACCGATCCCGACGGCAGCGGGCTCTTGCAGAAGATCGACGAGACCGGTCGCGCGACGATGCTGCCGCAGGTCGACGAGAACGGCATCACGATGCTGGTCGACGAGACGACGATCGCGGCGGTGCCGAAGGCGCTCGGGCGCAACACCGGACCGAACGCGGCGATCACCGATCCGTCGGGACCGATCTCGCGCACGCCGCTGCCGCACTCGATGCCGGTCAAGCAGAAGGGCTCGTCGCTGACGCCGGTGCCGCCGCCGCGGCCCGAGCACGACGAGGGCGCGCGCTTCGAGCGCATCGACGCGGCGGAGGCGACGCGCGGGCGCGGCACGTGGATCGCGATCGCGGTCGCGATCGCCGCGGGCGGCGTCGGCGCGGGCATCTATCTGTCGCGGCGCGGCGTCGAGCAGCAGCAGATCGCGCCGCCGAACGCGGCGCTCACCGCCGACGCGCCGGTCGCGTCCGCGGGCACCGGCACGTTGGTCGTCGACACCGTGCCGCGCGGCGCGACGTTCGCGGTCGGCGACAAGGTGATCGGCACGACGCCGCTCGGCTACGAGGCGCCGGCCGGCTCGTCGGTGTCGTTCACCGTGACGATGAAGGGCTACCGGCCGGTCACCGACACGCAGCCCGCGCCGGGGGCGGGCGTGCGCCAGCTGATCAAGTACTCGCTCGTGCCCGCGCCCGCGTCGCTGCACGTCGAGAGCGAGCCGCCCGGCGCGTCGGTTTCGTTGCACGGTCGATCGATCGGCGATACGCCGCTCGATCTCGACGACCTCGACTCGCTCGGCAAGGTCGAGCTCGTGCTCACGCTGACCGGCTACGAGCGCACGACCACGACGGTCGATCTCGAGGCCGGCGAGCGCGCGATCTCGCACGTCACGATGAAGGCGCTGCCCAAGGTCGGCATGATCAAGATCAACTTCGATCGTTCGAGCGACATCAGCTGGGGCGACGTCTACCTCGGCTCGAAGAAGATCGGCCGCGCGCCCGGCGAGCACATCAAGCTGCCGGTCGGGCACCAGCGCTTGAGGCTCTACAATCCGCAGTTCAAGAGGTCGACGTTCCTCGAGGTCGACGTGAGCGACACCGAGGAGAAGCTTTTCACCGCGCGCTTCTGATTACGTGGTCGTGGTCGTTGACGTGGTCGTCGACGTGGTCGTTGGGCGTTGACGGCGACGGCGACGGCGACGTGGACTTGATCGTGGACGATCGCTCCGACAATGGGC
>DATJIA010000340.1:0-9707 GCA_035493675.1 Kofleriaceae bacterium
CGCCGCAGTCGCCGGGGCACGTCGAGCACGTCTCGCTGCCGTTGCACTGCGCGTCGCCGCACACCGGCACGCCGTAGTAGGTGATCCACTCGTTCGACGTCTTGCTCTCGGTCGTCGTGCCCGCCTTGTACGTGAGCACGCCCTTGTTCTTGAACACGCCGGCGGTGGTGAGCTTCACGTCGACGGTGACCGAGCCGCTGCCGTTCGCCGGGATCGCGCCGAGGTTCCAGTGCACGACGCCGTTCGCGAACGTGCCGCCGTTCGACGCCGACACGAACTGCTCGCCCGCCGGCAGCGTGTCGTCGAGCGCCGCCGCGAGCGCGACGCTCACGCCGATGTTCGAGTACGTGATCGTGTACGTGATGTTCTGCGAGCTCGTGAACATCGGCCCGCTCTTCTGCACGGTGATGACCGGCTGCCCGGCGCTGGTGCCGCACTCCGCCTCGAACAGCGAGTTCAAGAAGTAGCGGGTGCCGTTGGTCGACGGGTTCGACGTGATCGGAAGCGTCGTCGTGTACTTGTGGCCGCCGAGGTAGCTGACCTTGCCCTTCGCCGCCGTCGGCGGGCACGTGTTGCCGTCGCCGTGGATGTTGCAGCCGCGCGTCCCGTCGAGGAAGCCGGTCATCCACACGTCGTCGGTGCCGATCGGCGTGCCGTGCTCGGTCACCATCACGGTGTCGGTGCCCTTGTAGATCGAGCCGCTCTTGAGCGAGAACGACGGCTCCGAGCCGCCGACCGACTTGAACGGCTGATCGATCTGCGCGAACGCGAGGTCGTCGTTCAAGTAGTCGACGTTCGAGCCCGGCGTGTTGCCGAAGTCGTAGCCGCCGCTCGTGAGCAGGTCGCCGTTGACGTTGTTCTCGATCGCGCTGACCGCCTGGCACTCGGCGAACAAGTGGACCGGGAACTTGAGGAACGCACGGTACTCGGCGACGACCTCGTTCTGATCGAGCAGCGCCTGGCCGCTGGTCGCCACCGTGTAGTGCATGCTCATCATCTGGCAGAACAGCGGCGTGCCGCTCGCGTCGAACAGCGCGCCGTCGTCGTGCTCGAGGTAGCCGCCGGCGACGCGCGCCTCGCACAGGACGTCGGGCGACGCGTAGCAGGTGCACGGCGTGCCGCACTTCTTGGTCGGCCACGCGGCGCCGGTCGAGTCGGGGATGCCGGCGGCGTTCAGGTAGCCGAACGCGATGTCCTCGTTGCCGTCGGCGAAGACCGCGAGGTTGGGCGCCGCGACCAGGTGCTTCTTCGCGTTCGCGGTGAACGTCGTCGTCGCGACGTGCACGCGCACCGTCGGGTTCGCCGCGAGCCAGGTGTCGATGATCGTCTTCGCCGCCGCGACGTTCGCCTGCGCGATCACGTACGGGCCGCCGCGATAGCCGTGCGACCCGATCACGGCGCCGCTCGGATAGTTCGTCGTCGAGACGGTGACGTCGATGCCGCCGTGCGCCTTGGTCGGCTCGATCACCCAGTCGACGGGGATGCCCGCGTGCAGCAGCTGATAGACCAGGCCGTACGCCTTCAGCATGCCGTTGTTCTGCGAGTACGGCGCGTACGTGCCGGTCGCCTCGGCGTCCATCGGGATGATGTACGAGCCCGCGTCGTACGTGACGCTCTCCGCGCGCGCGGACGACGAGGCGATCGTCGAACCGATCACGAGCGCGAGCAAGCCCAGCGCAGCGGCGCGACGCACCATGCGTTCCCTCCGACTCCATTACAACAGAGCGGGGAAGCGCTCGGGGGTGCGTTACCCCACCGCTCACGGTCGTCGCGGCACGCTGATGTAGGTCATGCCGCCGTCGACGCGCACGTCGTAGACCGGCACCGAAACGCGCGGATCGTCGAGGCAGACGCCGGTCTCGAGCGCGAAGCTCTGCTTGTGGAGCGGCGAGCTCACCTTGAGCGTGCCCGCGCGATCGCCGACGAGCCCGCGCGCCAAGACCTGCGCGCCGGTGAACGGATCGCGATTTCCGATCGCGAAGACGCGGTCGTCGCGCAGGCGGAAGATCGCGATCTGCGCGCCGCCGACCAGCGCGGCGACGCCGGTGTCGGGCACGATCGCTTCGATCGGACAGACGGCGACCCACTCAGGGGACGATGCGTAGCTTGGGAATGCGCTGGCCGCGCTCGCGGACATAGTCGAGCTCCTGGTCGGGTTGGTCGGTGTTGACGAACGAACGGAAGCGCTCGAGCTTGCGCGGATCGTCGAGCGTCGCGCGCCACTCGCACTGGTAGGCGCCGACCAGCCGCTCCATCTCGGCCTCGAGCTCGGCGCCGATGCCGAGCGCATCGTCGACGATCACGCCGCGCAGGTACGCGAGCCCGCCCTCCATCGCCTCGAGCCAGCGCGCGGTGCGCTGCAGGCGATCCGCCGTGCGCACGTAGAAGAGCAGGAAGCGATCGACGTAGCGGACGAGCGTCGCCTCGTCGAGATCCGACGCGAGCAGATCGGCGTGGCGCGGGCGCGCGCCGCCGTTGCCGCACACGTACAGGTTGTAGCCGCGCTCGGTCGCGATCACGCCGACGTCCTTCGACTGCGCCTCGGCGCACTCGCGCGTGCAGCCGCTGACCGCGAGCTTGAGCTTGTGCGGCGCGCGCAGCCCCTTGTAGCGGTGCTCGAGGCGGATGCCGAGCCCGACCGAGTCCTGCACGCCGTAGCGACACCACGTCGAGCCGACGCACGTCTTCACCGTGCGCACCGCCTTGCCGTACGCGTGCCCGCTCTCGAAGCCGGCGGCGACCAGCTCGCGCCAGATCGCGGGCAGCTCGTCCCGGCGCGCGCCGAACAGATCGATGCGCTGGCCGCCGGTGATCTTCGTGTAGAGATCGAACTTCTTCGCGACCTGACCGATCGCGATCAGCTTGTCGGGCGTGATCTCACCGCCGGGCACGCGCGGCACCACCGAGTAGGTGCCGTCCTTCTGGATGTTGGCGAGGAACGCGTCGTTGGTGTCCTGCAGCGGCGCGTGCGGCTCGTCCAGGACGTGCTCGGCCCAGGTCGACGCGAGGATCGACGCGACCGCGGGTCGACAGATCTCGCAGCCGAAGCCACGCCCGTGGCGCGCGACCAGCTCCGGGAACGTGCGGATCCGGTGCAAGCGCACCAGGTGCAAGAGCGCCTGCCGGTCGTGCGGGAAGTGCTCGCACAGGTGATCCGACTGCGCGACGCCGCGCGCGGCGAGCTCCTTCTTCAAGATCGTCGCGACCTGCGGGACGCAGCCGCCGCAGCCGGTGCCGGCGCGGGTCTTCTGCTTGAGCGGCGCGAGCTCGGTGACGCCGCACGCGATCACGTCGCAGATCTGCGCACGCGTGACGTTGTTGCAGGTGCAGATCGGCGCGCCGTCGGGGGCGAGCTCGATCGCGAACGGATCTTTCGGCAGCGCGAGCCCGAACGCGGCGATCGGTTGCAGCCGCGCGTAGTCGCCGGTGTCGCCGACCAAGACGCCGCCGACCAGCTTCGAGCCATCGGCGGAGACGACCAGCTTCTTGTAGCTGCCGCGGACGCCGTCGTGACGGAGGATCGGCGTGCCGATCGCGTGCGGATCGCCGAAGCTCGCGACGTCGACGCCGAGGAGCTTGAGCTTCGTCGACGTATCGGCGCCTTCGAAGACGTCCGCGCGACCTGCGAGCGTCGCCGCGGCGACGCGCGCCATCGCGTAGCCGGGGCCGACCAGGCCGTAGATGCGATCGCGCCACGACGCGCACTCGCCGATCGCGAGGATGTTCGGATCCGACGTCTGCATCGCGTCGTCGACGGCGACGCCGCCGCGCGCGCCGATCGCGAGGCCGCTCGCGCGCGCGAGCTCGTCGCGCGGGCGGATGCCCGCCGAGAAGACGACGAGCTCGGCCTGGAGCTCCGGGCCGCGCAGCAGCAGCGGGCCGTCGCCTTCGATCGCGCTCGTCTTCGTATCGACGTGGACCTCGATGCCCATCGCCTCGATCGTGCGCTTCAGCAACAAAGCCCCGCCGTCGTCGAGCTGCTGCGGCATGAGGCGCGGCGCGACCTCGACGACGTGCGCGCGCACACCGAGCCGCACGAGCGCGCCGGCGGCCTCGAGCCCGAGCAAGCCGCCGCCGATCACGACGCCGCACGCGCCCGGACGCGCCGCTCGCGCGATCGCGTCGAGATCGTCGATCGTGCGGTACACGAAGCGACCCGGGCCTTCCGCGCCGGCGATCGGCGGCACGAACGCGCGCGATCCGGTCGCGAGGACGAGCTTGTCGTACGCGGCTTCACCGCGCGCGGTCACGACCCGCTTGCGCGCGCGATCGATCGCGACGACCGGCGTGCCGGTCACCAGCGTCACGCCGTGTTCGTCGTACCAGCCGGCGGGCGCGAGCGGCGCCGCGCCGATTCCGCCGAGATGCTCGCTCAGGTGCACGCGGTCGTACGCGGCGCGCGGCTCCTCTCCATAGATCGTGATCCGCCACGCGGGCGCGTGATCCTCGACGAGCCGTCGCACCAGCTCGTGTCCGACCATGCCGTTCCCGACGACGATCAACCTCTGCACGTCGTCTAGCTAAGCCGCGCGCGGTTTCGCGATCGTTTCGCGATCGCAAGAACCACCGGCAGCGAAAAGGAACAACGTTCGCGTTACGCGCGCGAAACGCGCGTCCGCGAGCGTGGGCTCATGACCGACCTCGCACCGGATGTCCTCGGTTGGCTGGTCGCCCATCGCGAAGGCACCGCCGTCGAGCGCTTCGCGCGCGCGCACGCGCGCGGCGTCGCGCGCTATCGCGAGCTCGTGCCGCTCGAGCGCCCCGCGCCCGGCGAGCAGTACGCGTTCGACGTCGACATGGACGCGTGCACCGGCTGCAAGTCGTGCGTCACCGCGTGCCACACCGAGAACGGCCTCGACGCCGACGAGACCTGGCGCAAGGTCGGCCTCTTGCACGGCGGCGACGCGCGCGCGCCGTGGCAGCAACCGGTGACCGGCTCGTGTCATCACTGCGTCGATCCCGCGTGCCTCGCGGGATGTCCCGTGCTCGCGTACGAGAAGGATCCCGACACCGGGATCGTCTTCCACCTCGACGATCAATGCATCGGCTGTCGCTACTGCACGCTGACGTGCCCGTACGACGTGCCGCAGTGGAGCCCGAAGCGCGGCATCGTACGCAAGTGCGACATGTGCCGCTCGCGCTTGGCCGGCGGAGACGCGCCCGCGTGCGTCGCCGCGTGCCCGAACGAGGCGATCCGCATCCGCGTCGTCGCGCACGACGCGGTGATCGCCGACAACGAGGCGGGGCAGTTCCTGCCGGCGGCGCCCGATCCTTCGATCACGCAGCCGACCACCGCGTACACGACCGCGCGCGCGATCCCGCGCAACGCGCTGCCCGCCGACTACTACGACGTCCACGCCGAGGCCGCGCATGCGCCGTTGGTCGTGATGCTCGTGCTCACGCAGCTCGCGGTCGGCACGTTCGCGCTGGCGCCGTTCGCGGCGAGCGGGGCAGGGGCGATGGTCGCGGTCGCGCTCGGGTTCGTCGCGCTGGGCGCGAGCCTGTTCCACCTCGGACGGCCGCACCTCGCGTTCCGCGCCGTCTTGGGCCTGAGGAGGTCGTGGTTGTCGCGCGAGATCGTCGCGTTCGGCGGCTTCGCGGCGCTCGCGTCGCTGGCGGCGCTCGCGCCGGATCGCGCGCTGGTCGCCGCGGCGTCCGCGGCCGGCGCGCTCGGCGTCGTCGCGTCGACGATGGTCTACGCGGCGACCCGGCGCGCGACCTGGCGCGCCGACGTCGTGGGGCTGAAGTTCCTCGGCACGACGATCGTCCTCGGGCTCGCGACCCTGGACGCGATCGGCGCGCACGCGTCGTGGCTCCCGCGCGCGCTCGCGATCGCGCTCGGCGTGAAGCTCGCCTTCGAGGCGTCGCTGCTCGCGCACGCGCGCGATCGCCATCACGGGCCGTGGAAGCGCAGCGCGCAGCTGCAGCTCGGGCGCCTGCGCGCGCTCACGTGTGCGCGCTTCGCGACAGGCGCCGGCGCGATCGCGTTCGCGCTGTGCGGCGTGCCGGAGGCCGCGGTCGCGCTCGCGCTCGCCGGCGAGCTGTGCGAGCGCGCGCTCTTCTTCGTCGCCGCGTGCGCGCCGCGCATGCCCGGAGCGCTCGCGTGAGCCGGCTGTCGCGCATCTTCCGCGCGCGGACCGGGCCGTACACCGAGGAGCTCGAACGCGCCCGCGCGCGCGCGCCCGCCGCGCCGGGATCGATCGTCAAGAGCGTCTGCGGCTTCTGCTCGACGGGCTGCGGCCTCGAGATCGATCCGCACCGCAAGACGATCGCGCCCGCCCGCGACTACCCGGTCAACCTCGGCATGGCGTGCCCGAAAGGCTGGGAGGCGCTCGCGCCGCTCGGCGCGCGCGATCGCGCGACGCGGCCGCTCTTGCGCAAGCGCGGCTCGCTCGTGCCGGTGTCGTGGGACGAAGCGATCGAGACCTTCGTGAATCGCATGCGCGCGGTGCCCGCCGAGGCGCGCGCGTTCCTCTCGACCGGGCAGATCACGACCGAGGAGATGGCGTACCTCGGCGCGCTGGCGAAATTCGGCATGGGCATGCTGCACGGCGACGGCAACACGCGCCAGTGCATGGCGACCGCGGTCACCGCCTACAAGGAGTGCTTCGGCTTCGACGCGCCGCCCTACACGTACGCGGATCTCGAGCAGTCCGACGTGATCGTCTTGTGGGGCTCGAACCTGTGCGTCGCGCACCCGATCCTGTGGCAGCGGATCTGCCGCAACCCGCATCGGCCCGCGATCGTCGTCGTCGATCCGCGCGCGACGGAGACCGCGATGGCCGCGACCCGGCACCTCGCGCCGAAGCCGAAGACGGATCTCGTGCTCGCGTACGCGATCGCGCGCGAGCTGATCGCGCGCGGCGGGATCGACCGTGCGTACGTCGACGCGCACACCAGCGGCTTCGAGACCTTCGCGAAGGGCGTCGAGCCGTGGACGCTCGCGCGCGCCGCGACCGTCACGGGCGTGAGCGAGGACGATCTGCGCGCGCTCGTCACGCTGATCGCCGCCGGCCGCCGCGTCTCGTTCTGGTGGACGATGGGCGTCAACCAGAGCCACGAGGGCGTGCGCACCGCGCAGGCGCTGATCGCGCTCGCGCTCATGACCGGCAACCTCGGTCGCCCCGGCACCGGCGCCAACTCGATCACCGGCCAGTGCAACGCGATGGGCTCGCGCTTGTTCTCGAACACGAGCTCGCTCTACGGTGGGCGCGACTTCGCGAACGCCGCCCATCGCGACGAGGTCGCGCAGATCCTCGGCGTCGATCCCGCGCGCATCCCGACCCACGCCGGCCGCAGCTACGATCGCATCCTCGACGGTGTGCTCACCGGCGACGTCCGCGCGCTCTGGGTGATCGGCACCAACCCGGCGCACTCGTGGATCAACCAGCGCGCGCTCGACGACGTCTACCAGCGCCTCGACTTCCTCGTCGTGCAGGACATGTACGCGTCGACGGAGACCGCGCGCAAGGCCGATCTCGTCCTGCCGGCGGCGGGGTGGGGCGAGAAGGACGGCACGCTGATCAACAGCGAGCGCCGTATCGGGAGGATCCGGCGCGCGTGCGCTCCGCCCGGCGAGGCGCGGACCGATCTCGCGATCTTCCAGGCGATCGCCGAGGCGTGGGGCGCGGGCCCGATGCTGCGCCGCTGGCGCACGCCCGACGACGTCTTCGCGATCCTGAAGCGGCTCAGCAAGGGACGCCCGTGCGACTTCAGCGGCGTCGAAGGCGACGGCGTGCAGTGGCCGTGCCCCACCGCGCCGCCGATCGATCGCGAGCGCCGCTTGTTCGAAGACGGCGTCTTCTTCACGCCCGACGGCCGCGCGCGCTTCGTCGTCGACGCGCCGTCGCCGCACCCCGAGCCGCCGACGTCGCGCTATCCGTTCGTCTTGAACAGCGGCCGCGGCGGCGTCGCGCAGTGGCACACGCAGACCCGCACGTCGAAGTCGCACGTGCTGCGCTCGCTGTCGCCGCGCGCGATCTACGTCGAGCTCAACCCGCTCGACGCGCGCCGCCTGCAGATCGCGCCCGGCGAGCGCGTGAAGATCGCCTCGCGCCGCGGCGACGTGATCGCGCGCGCGTTCGTCACCACGCGCGTGCAGCCCGGCCACCTGTTCGTCCCGATGCACTTCGCCGACGCCAACGTGCTGACCGTCGCCGCGTTCGATCCGCACTCGCGGCAGCCCGCGTACAAGGCCTCGGCCGTGAACCTCGTCCGTCTGGACAAGTTCGAGCGTTGAAATCCAGAAGAAATCTTCAACGAGCACGGTCGTCGCACGGAGGCTGAGATGACGATGCTCGACGAGACCGACGAAGTGGGCCGCGCGACGCGGATCCGCCTGTTCACGCTGCGCACGCCGCAGATGCGGGCGTTCCACGCCGCCTGGCTGGCGTTCTTCTTGTGCTTCTTCGCCTGGTTCGGGGTCGCGCCGCTCATGAGCGTGATCCGCGGCGAGCTGCACCTCGACAAGGCGCAGATCGGCAACACGATCATCGCGTCGGTCGCGGTGACGATCGTCGCGCGGCTCCTGGTCGGCTGGATCTGCGATCAGATCGGGCCGCGCCTCACCTACGCCGGCCTGCTCGTCCTCGGCTCGCTGCCGGTCATGGGCATCGGCCTCGCCCACAGCTACGAGACCTTCCTCCTGTTCCGCCTCGGCATCGGCGTGATCGGCGCGTCGTTCGTCGTCACCCAGTACCACGCGACGCTCATGTTCGCGCCGTCGGTGGTCGGCACCGCCAACGCGACCACCGCCGGCTGGGGCAACCTCGGCGGCGGCGTGACCCAGCTCGTCATGCCGCTGGTCTTCACCGGCCTGCTCGGGCTCGGCCTCGCGCCCGCGTCGGCGTGGCGGGTCGCGATGGTGCTCGCGGGCGTGCTGTGCCTCGCGTGCGGCGTCGCCTACTACTTCTTCACGCAGGACACGCCGCGCGGCAACCTCGCCGAGCTGCGCGCTGCCGGCGTGCTGCCGCCGCGCGCGCACCACAAGGGCGGCTTCGCGCGGGCGGCGAGCGACCCGCGCGTGTGGGCGCTGTTCCTGATCTACGGCGCGTGCTTCGGCATCGAGCTGACGATCGACAACGTCGGCGCGCTCTACTTCTCCGATCACTTCGGCATGGGCGTCGGCGCCGCCGGCCTGCTCGCGTCGTCGTTCGGCCTGATGAACGTCTTCGGCCGCGCGCTCGGCGGCATCCTCGGCGATCGCTTCGGGCGGAAGGCCGGCCTGCGCGGCCGCGTGCGCTGGCTGTTCGCGACGATCCTCGTCGAGGGCGTGCTCCTGATGATCTTCTCGCAGATGACCGTGATGCCGCTCGCGATCGCGATGCTCGTCCTGTTCGGGCTGTTCGTGCAGATGGGCTGCGGCGCGACCTTCGCGGTGGTGCCGTTCGTGAACCGCGAGGCGCTCGGCTCGGTGTCGGGCATCGTCGGCGCCGGCGGCAACGCGGGCGCGATGGCGGCCGGCTTCCTGTTCAAGGGCGACGTCGCGTGGGACACCGCGCTCTTGATCCTCGGCGTGGTCGTCGCCGTGTCGTCGTTCGCCGCCTTCGCGGTGCGCGAGACGGCGCCGGCCGTCGAGGCGCCGATCGAGATCGCGCCGGCGCTCGAGCAGGGGGTGGCGTGATGAGGGCGCTCGCGATCGCCGCCGTCGTCGCCGCGACCGCGCCGCGCACGCGCGGCGCCAAGGACGGCGTGATCCGCGCGGCCGC
>DATJIA010000341.1:0-23500 GCA_035493675.1 Kofleriaceae bacterium
GGCGCGCGAAATTGTCCCCTCCCGTGACGCGGGCGGTGTAGCGTCCGGCCGCCATGCGCATCGCGATCGCGCTCTCCCTCGCCGCCGCCTTCCTCACCGCCTGCGGTCACGAACCGCCCAAGCAGCAGGATCTCTGCGAGGGCTTCGTGTGCGACGAGCCGCCCGCGCCGCGTTGCCAGGGCGACCTGCTGATCACGACCACCAACGGCGCGTGCCAGCAGGCCGACGGCACCGCGTTCTGTCCGCTGCAGGAGTCGCAGCTCGACTGCACCGCGAGCGGCAAGCTGTGCATGGACGGCGCGTGCATCGACGCGTGCAACTCGACCGTGTGCAACACGCCGCCGGCGGCGACCTGCTCGAACGGCGTCTTGACGACCTACGCGGCGACCGGCACCTGTGACTCGTCGAGCGGCACGCCGACCTGCACGTACCAACCGACCTCGACCGACTGCACCGCCGACGACAAGGTCTGCGAGGTGGGCGTGGGCGCGTGCGTCGATCCGTGCGCGGCCGACACGTGCGGGTCGCCGCCCGCCGACACCTGCACCGGCGACATCGCGCACGTGCACCCGAACCCCGGCACCTGCACGTCGCCGGGCGGCGTCGTCGCGTGCGACTACCCGCCGACCGACGTCGACTGCACCGCGACCGACCAGACCTGCGACAACGGCGCGTGCGTCGATCCGTGCGTCGGCTTCACGTGCGACGCGCCGCCGGCCGACACCTGCAGCGGCAACACGCTCACGCAGCACGCGAACCCGGGCACGTGCAGCTCGCCGCTCGGCGTGCCCGCGTGCAGCTACGGCACGACCGACGTCGATTGCACGATGACCGACGAGATCTGCCAGGGCGGCGCGTGCGTCGATCCGTGCGTCGGCTTCACCTGCAACACGCCGCCCGCCGCGACCTGCGTGAACAACGTCGCGCGCACGTTCTCACCGGCCGGCACCTGCACCTCGCCGGGCGGCGTGCCCGCGTGCGGCTACGCGCCGATCGATCAGGACTGCTCGCTGAGCGGCCAGACCTGCAACGCGGGCGCGTGCACCGGCCCGGTGCTCTTCTGCCGCGTGCAGTTCCCCGAGACGATCACCGACGTCGCGACGACCACGCAGACCGTCTACGGTCGCGTCTACGTGCAGGGCGTGACCGATCAGACCGGCGGCAACGACATCAACCCGAACGTCAAGGTCGAGCTCGGCCTCGGCACCGGCAACGATCCGACCGCGTTCACCTACACCGCGGCGACGCCGAACGCGAGCTACGGCACCGGCAGCCCCAACTACGAGGCGAACAACGACGAGTACCAGGGCACGCTCGTCGTGCCGACCGGCGCGGGCACGACCGAGCACTACGGGATGCGCCTGTCGAACGACGCCGGCGCGACCTGGATCTACTGCGACGCGGGCAACGCGGGCTCGAGCAACGGCTTCGACAACCCGGGCCTCCTCCACATCGCGGCGGTGTACTTCAGCCAGTACATCGAGGGCGCCGCCAACTCGAGCAACAAGGCGATCGAGATCTTCAACCCGGGGTCGATCGCGTTCTCGCTCACCGGCTGTCAGATCCAGGTGTTCGCGAACGGCATGACCACGTCGGCCAACACCAACATCTCGGGCACGACGCTCGCCGCGGGCGGCATCTACACGCTCTGCAAGACCGGCATCACCGACAGCTCGAAGTGCAGCCAATCGACCGGCTCCGGCCTGTGGAACGGCAACGACGCGATCCAGCTCAAGTGCGGGGCGACCGTGTACGACGTGGTCGGTCAGATCGGGAAGGATCCCGGCGCGAACGGCTGGGGCACCGGCTCGAACACGACGACCGATCACACGCTGCTCCGGAACTGCGACGTGTTCGCCGGCGACACCGACGGCTCGGACGCGTTCGACCCCGCCTCGCAGTGGAAGAGCTACGCCGCCGACACGCTGATCTATCTCGGCGCGCGGAATTGTCCGCTGCCGTAGAAACGTTCGCGTCTGGTTGGCAACGCACGCTGTGTCCGCGTGCCCGCGCCCGCTAGAAACTGGCGCGCTGCGCGGACTTAGCGTACGGATTTCGTGGCATCTCGGTTGCTCATCTGCCGGGCATGCCGCGCAAGCCCGCCGAGACTCCCGCCACCTCGCGCCTCGTTCGCAAGCCCGACGTCGCCCCCAAGGGTGCCGTCCGCAAGCCGTCGCGTCACGACGAGTTCGCGGCGGAGTGCCTCCCGCACCAGCCGGAGATGTACGGCGTCGCGCTGCGGCTGACCCGGTCGCCGGATGACGCGAAGGACCTGGTCCAGGAGACCTTGATGCGCGCGATGTGCGCGTGGAGCCGCTTCGAGCCCGGCTCGAACGTGCGCGCGTGGCTCCTGCGCATCCTCACCAACAGCTTCATCAACGGCTATCGCAAGCGCCGCCGTCACGCGCGCTTCGCGACCGAGCGCCCGGGCGACGCGCTGTCGGCCTTGTACGGCGAGCCGCGCGATCAGGTCCCGCACCCGGTCGAGGAGAAGGTCGCGCACGAGCTGGGCGACGAGGTCTCGGCGGCGCTCGGCACGCTCGCGCCCGACTACCGCGAGGTCGTCGAGCGCGCGGATCTCCGCGGCGAGCGCTATCGGGATATCGCGGATGCGCTCGACGTCCCGATCGGCACCGTGATGTCGCGCCTCTTCCGCGCGCGCCGTCAGCTCGAGACGCAGCTCGAGGATTACGCGGCGGATGACTACGGGATCCGCAAGGCGGCGTGACATAGTGCCGGGCGTTGTCCACGCCTGGTGACTCAGACCGTCCGACGGTGGAGACCACCGCCGGCGATGTCGCGACGCCGCGCGCGTCGGAGCTCTCGGAGCACTCGTCGCACGAGCTCGCCGACGGCGCGCGGTTCGGACGCTACGTGATCCGCGGCAAGCTCGGCCAGGGCGGCATGGGCGTCGTGTACGCCGCGATCGATCCCGAGCTCGATCGCGCGGTCGCGATCAAGGTGCTCGCGAAGGACACGCACGTCGCGGCGCACTTCGAGGCGCGCCTGCGCCGCGAAGCGCAGGCGCTCGCTCGCCTCAGCCACCCGAACGTCGTCGCGGTCCACGAGATCGGCGCGGTCGGATCGCGCGTGTACCTCGCGATGCAGCTCGTCGACGGCGAGAGCCTCGACGGGATCCTGCGCGCGCGACCGCCGTGGCGCGAGGCGCTGCGCCTGTTCGCCGCCGCCGGGCGCGGGCTCGCCGCCGCGCACGCCGCCGGGATCGTGCACCGCGACTTCAAGCCGTCGAACGTGCTCGTCGATCGCGACGGCACCGTGCGCGTCGCCGATTTCGGGCTGGCGCGATCGGCGCGCGACGGCAGCGTGTCGGACGAGGGCGCGGCGGCGACCGTCGATTCGGGCGCGGACACGTTCGACGACGAACGCCTGACGCGCACCGGCACGATGCTCGGCACGCCGCTCTACATGGCGCCCGAGCAGCACCGCCTGGAGCCGGCGACCGCGAAGAGCGATCAGTTCAGCTTCTGCGTCGCGCTGTACGAGGCGCTCTACGGCGCGCACCCGTTCGTCGAGCGGCGCACGCGCGCGGCGATCGCGACGATCGAGTGGGAGCCGCGCCGGCCGCCGCGCTCGCGCGTGCCGCGCCGGATCGAGCGCGCGGTCCTGCGCGGGTTGCGCGCCGATCCGGACGCGCGGTTCGCGTCGATGGAGGCGCTGCTCGCGGCGCTCGAGCCGCCGTCGCGGATCGGGCCGGCGGTGATCGCCGGCGCGGTCGCGGTCGCGGCGATCGCGATCGGCGCGACGCTGTGGCTGGCGCCGTCGGCTTCGTCGGCGTCTTCGGGCGCCGAGTCGGCCGCCGCGATCGCGTGCCGCGACGGCGCGTCGCTCGCCGGCACCTGGGACGCGCGCAGGAAGCGCGAGCTGCGCGCGCGCTTCGCCGACACCGGGCGCGGCTACGCGACCGACGCCGCGCGCGACGCGATCGCGGGCCTCGACGCGTACGCCGGCCGCTGGACCGCGGCGCGCATCGACGCGTGCGAAGCGACCCACGTCTCGCGCGCGCAATCGGCCGCGACGCTCGATCGCCGGCTGCGCTGCCTCGACGTGCGGCGCGCGTCGCTCGACGCGACCGCCGGCGTCTTGACCGCGGTCGTGGGCGATCCGATCGATCACGTCGACGCGCTGATCGCGAACCTGCCGTCGATCGACGACTGCAGCGCCGCGCGCGCCGGCGCCGACACGCCGAGCGAGCGGGCGGTGGTCGCCGACAAGCGGCTCGCCGCCGGCCGCGCCGCGTTCTACGCCGGCGATCCCGCGGGCGCGCGTCGGATCGGCGGCGACGTGCTCGCCGAGGCGCACGCGATCGGCGCCGCCGCGCTCGAGGCGCGCGCGCAGCTCCTGATCGCGGAGGCCGAGGACGAGCAGTCGGAGCCCGCCGCGGAGGCGAGCTATCGCGCGGCGGCCGCCGGCGCGACCGCGGCCGGCGACGATCGCACCGCCGCCGCCGCGTGGACGGAGCTGCTCGCGAACATCGCGACCGGCGGCCGCCGCCACGACGAGGCGCTCCTCCTCGAGACCACCGCGCGCGCGACCGTGCGGCGCACCGGTGATCCCGCGCTCGCGCGCCGCCTCGACGTCACGCTCGGGCGCACGCTGCCGGCGTCGCCCGAGGCGCTCGTCTACTGCCAGGCGGCGCTGGTCGCCGCCGGCGACGACGCCGACGCGCGTGCAGAGGCGCGCGCGTGTCAGGGCTACGTGCTCGCCGCGCTCGGTCGGAACCAGGACGCGCTCGCGATCCAGCGCGAGCTCGCCGACGACGCGCGCCGCCGCCACGGCGCCGATCATCCGCTGACCGGCGACGCCGAGCTCCGGCTCGCGATGTCGCTCGCGCAGCTCGGCCAGCTCGACGACGCGCTGCCGCTGTTCGCGCACGTCGCGCAGATCACCGAGCGCGTCGACGGTCCCGACAGCATCAAGCTCGCGCAGGACCTGAAGACGCTCGCGCAGGTCCAGCTCATGACGCATCACCGCCCCGACGCGCGCGCGTCTGCCGAGCGCGCGCTCGCGATCATCGATCGCGCGGTGCCGGCCGGCGACTCGCGGCGCGGGCTCGCCGAGTCGGAGGTCGGCTACCTCACCGCCGACGCCGATCCGGCGGCGGCGCGCGCGCACTTCGATCGCGCGATCGCCGCCTTCGAGGCCGCGCACCAGACCGACTCCGACGACTTCTTGGCGGTCGTGTCGCAGTACGCCGAGTTCGCGATCGATCAGAAGGACTTCGCGAAGGCGGACGCGCTGCTCGCGCGCGGCGTCGCCGTCTCCGCGACGCGCCCGCAGCGGCTCGCGCAGCTCGCCTTCTACCAGGGCTCGTCGTTCGGCAAGCAGGGCCGGCACGCCGACGCGGCCGCGGCGTACCAGCGCGCGGTCGACGCGATGGAGCCGAAGGACAGCGATCCGTTCAACATCGCGTGGGCGAAGCTCGGCCTCGGCCGGGAGCTGTGGGCCGCGGGCAAGGACCGCACGCGCGCGAAATCGCTCGTCGAAGAAGCGCTCGCCGGCTTCCGCGCCGCGCAGGCCGGCAAGGAGGCCGCGGAGGCCGAGGCCTGGCTCGCGGCGCACCGCTAGAATTTCCCCCGCCGCTTCTCCGCGACAGGAGTAGCCTGGATCGTGGAGGCGAACATGGGGCAGGGCAGGCAGGTCGAGCGTCGCCGAAATTTCCGCGCTCCGGGCCGCGGCGCCGCCGTCGTCCATGGCAGCCGAGTCGCCTTGCGCGGCGACATCGCGAACCTCTCGCTCGGCGGCGCGCTCGTGCGATGCGCGCCGGGCCCCGCGCCGATGCCGGGGCGCGGCATGCCGGTGTGGGTCGAGCTCGAGCTCGGCGGGCGCTGGGTCGCGCAGCACGGACGCGCGCGCCGCTGCGACATCGGCGAGCTCGCGATCGAGTTCCACGAGGTCGCGCCCGACACCGAAGACGTGATCGAGGATCACGTGCTCGCGTCGCTCGAGGGCGATCGCACGCCGCGCGTGGTCGTGTTGGATCCGTCGCCGAAGCGGCGGCGGCGCGTCTCCGATGCGCTGCGCCGCGCGGGGTGCGAATCGTTCGAGGCGGCGACGCCGCTCGAGGCGATCCACCGCGTCGAGAGGTCACCGGGCCCGGTCGCGGCGGTCGCGGTAGCCGAACAGATCGCGCCCGCCGCGACCGATGCCTTGGTCGACTACTTCAGCCAATCGAACCCGCGCATCCGCATCGCCGTGCTCGCCGAGGGCACCGGCCCGCGCCGCAAGCTGCCGCTCTGCGACGTCGCGCTCGTCTGCGAAGACTCGGACGACGAGACGCTCACGGAGGTCCTCGGCAGCGCGCTCGCGTGGCGCCGCGACTTCCGCGAGTGAGTCAGAGCTCGTCTTCGTGACTGCGCGCCATGACCACGGCGTCGCCGGTCGGGAAGTGCTCGCTCGTGAGCTCGCCGCGGGCGTCGGTGTAGGTCGCCCAGCCGAGGCCGTCGGCGCCCACGACGAAGTAGGGCTCTTGGCGCACGGGTGAATCGTCGGCGTCGGGATCGACGACGTAGAAGCTGCGCCACTCGTTGCGCGGCGCGGAGGTCGGCGGCTTGGTCGCGGCGAGCACGACCTTGGGATCGCTGTCTTGCGCGAGGCGCGCGAGCGCGGCCTTGGCGGCGGAGGGCAGGGCGACCTTGGCGGCGTCGAGCGTGCGGAGCGCGCGCGCGGCGGCCGCGCGCAAGGACGCGCTGCCGTCGGAGGCCGCGGCGGCGAGGCCGAGGATCGTGGCATCCGAGAGCTTGGCGCCCGACGCGGCGGCCGCGGCGAGCGCGCGCGCGGCGTCGAGGCGCACGACGCGGCTCTGGTGATGGATCGCGAGCTCGAGCGCGCCGAGCACGCGTGCGTCGACGGCGAGCTTGCCGGCCTCGGCGGTGCGCGCGAGCGCGGCGCACGCGTCGGCGGCGGCCGCCCAGCCGCCGTGCTTGATCGCGAACGCGAGGCGCGCCTGCGAATCGGCGGACGCGACCGCGGCCTGGCCCGCGCCGCCGGCCGACGCGATCTCGCCGAGCGCCCACGCGGCGTCGCCGGCGAGACGATCGTCCTTGGCCCCGAGCGCCTCGTCGATCGCGGCGATCGAGGCGGCATCGGAGGCGTGCAGCTCGCCGAGCGCCCACACCGCGGCGCGGCGGCGATCGGGCGCGCCCGCGCGCGCGATCTCGACGAGCATCGGGACGTCGCGTTGATCGCCCATCGCGGCGAGCCCCGCGATCGCGGCGAGCGCGACCGGGGTCGGCGCGTCGGCGGCGAGATCCGCGAACAGCGTGCGCGCGCGATCGTCGGGGCGCGCGCGCAGGACCGAGCCGAGCGCGCGCACGACGTGATAGCGGGTCGGTCCGCGATCCGCGGCGGCGAGGGCGTACAGCGCGTCGGCGGTCGACGGCGCGGCGAGGTACGAGAGCGCGTCGGCGGCGGCGCGGTGGAGATCGGCGGGGCCGTCGCGCAGGACCGCGACCAGCGCGGTCGCCGCGCGCGGATCGCCGATCACGCCGAGCGAATCGATCGCGGCGTGGCGCAGGCGCGGCGGGTTGCCCGGCGTCGACAAGGACGCGAGCCGCTCGACCGCGCGCGACGAGCGCAAGAGGCCGAGGTACTCCGCCGCGAGGATGCGGACCTCGAGATCGTCGTCGGCGAGGCGCTCGATCAAGACGTCGGCCGCGCGCGGATCCTGCCCGAGCAGCGGGCGCAGCGCGGTCATCGCGGCGAGCCGCACCTGCGCGTCGTTCGAGCCGAGCAGCCCGAGCACCGGCAGGAGCGCGCGCGGATCGCCGGTCGCGCCGAGCGCCTCGAGCACGAGGCTCTGCGCGACGCGGCCGCGATCGAGCTCGGCGACCAGCGCGTCGGTCGCGCGCGCGTCGGCGGCGTCCTTGAGCAGCTCGACCGCGGTCGTCGGATCGCCCTCGATGCGGCCCTCGAGCGACGCGACCAAGGCCGGCACCGCCGAGGTGCGCGCGACCGCGAGCGCTTCGCGCGCGGCGGTGCGCAGGCTCGGTGACGCGAGCGCCTTCACGAGCGCGGTCACCGCGGCGTCGCCGGCGGCGCCCGCGTCGGGCTGCTTCGCGATCTGCCCGAGCGCGAACGCGACCTTCGCGCGGAACGGATCGCTGCCGCTGCCGAGCAGCTCGACGAGCGTGTCGACCGCGTCGATCGCGCCGAGGTTGCCGAGCGCGCCGACCGCGAGCGTGCGCACCTCCTCGGACGAATCGTTGATCAAGCGCAGGAGCGCCGGCACCGCCGTGCGATCGCCGAGCTGACCGACGGCGCGCACCGCGGCCTTGCGCACCTCGAGCGACGAATCGCCGAACAGCGCGACCAGCGGGATCACCGCGCGCTTGTCGCGCAGCGCCTCGAGCTGCTCGACCGCCATGCGCCGCACGTCGGCCTTCTCGTCCTCGAGCCGCGAGATCAGCGGCACGACGACCGAGATCTCCCCGTGCGCACCGATCTTGCCGAGGCCGGCGACGGCGCGCAGGCGCACGCCCGCGTCGGGATCGCCGAGCGTGCGGACCAGCGCCGCGGTCGCCTCGTCGCCGCCGAGATCGCCGAGGATGTCGGCGGCGGCCATGCGCGTCTGCGCCGACGCGTCGCCGAGCCACTCGGTGATCCGCGGCGCCGCCGCGCGCGCACCGCCGCGCCCGAGCACGCGCCCCGCCTCGAGCCGGACCGACGCGTCGTCGTCGTCGAGCGCCTTCAGGAGGTACGGCGCGGTGTACGCGACGTCGTAGTTGGCGAGCGCGGTGACCGCGTCGAGCCGCTCCTTCGGATCATCCGACTGGAGGTTCTCGGCGTCGACCTCGACCCGCCCGATCCAATCGAAGCTCCACGCGCGCGCCGGCGCCGACTGCAAGAGAAGAGCGGCGAAGGCGGCGCACGCGGCGCGGCGGAGCATGCGGCGAGTATGTCGCAACTCGCGCGAGCGCGCCCGCGATCAGGTCTAGGGGCAGGTCGCGTGGCCCGAGATCGGGCAGCAGACCGAGACGGTCTTGTCCGCGGTCATCGTGGCCGTGGCGTCCTGGTTCTTGTCGGTACCACCCGCGTCGGTCCCGTTCCAGAAGCCCCACACGAAGCCTTGGACCGGATCGGCGTGCAGCTGCACGACGGAGCTCGGCGCGTAGACCTTGTCGGGCGGATTGTTCGGCGGCGAGAACTTGACGCCGTCGACGGTGATGTCGCACCAGTTGAGCTCGTTCACGATGTGGAGCGTGAAGCCGGGCATCGCGTCGGGCGTGCCGGGCGGCGCGTCGGGCTGGCTCGCCGGCGCGTCGGGCGTGCCCGCCGGCGCGTCGATCGAGACCGCGGTGTCGGGGAGCGAGGCGGGTGCGTCGGGCGTCGAGCTCTTCGACGAGCACGCGCAGACGAATAGCAGCGAAGCCAAGGTGATCCGCATAACCCTCCGGAGGAAGCTTACGGCGGAAGTCGCACTCATTGTTGTAGTTGTTGCAGCGCCCACTCGACCTTCGCGCGGACCCGATCCGGCAGCTGCAAGGTGAGGAGCGCTCGATACTCCGCGGCGGCGCCCGTGCGATCGCCCGTCGACCACAAGAGCGCCGCGAGGGCGATGCGCGGCCGCGGATCGTTCGGCGCGAGCGCGCGCGCCTGGCGCAGCGCGACCGCCGCGCCCGCGTCATCGCCTCGAGCGTGCCGCAAGATGCCGAGGTCGTGCCACGACGGCGCGTTCGACGGATCGAGCCGCACGATCACCTCGAGCTGCGCGATCGCGGCCGGCACCTCGCCCCACGCCTCGAGCGTCGACGCGTACTCGCGGCGCGCGAAGATCTGGCTCGGCGGATCGGGCGCGTGCGCGATCGCGTCCTCGTACGCCTTGCGCGCGCCGGCGTGATCGCGATGCAGCTCGGCGGCCTCGGCGCGCTCGATCGCGGCGCGCGTCGACGCGGCGGGCCCGGTCGCGGGATGCGCGCACGCCCCCGCGCACGCGAGCACGATCGCGAACGCGGAGGACGACGAGCGCCGCATCAGAAGCGCATCGACATCGAGACGCCGACGCTGGATCGTCCGACGTCGGGCACGACCAGCAGGCGGGGCAGCTCGTACTCCTTGCGGCGGCCGTGCACCGCGAGCTCGCCCGAGACGTAGAGCGACAGCCCCGCCACGAGCGAGACCGCGCCCGCCGGGATCACGATCGACGACTCGCTGTGGCTGTCGAGGCGATCGTCCGCGTTGATCAGATCGAGCGTGCTGAACGACAGCGCCGCCGCGCCCAGGCCCAGGAGGATCGTGCCGGCCAGGCGCCGGCCGCCGCCGCCGCCGTTCGAGGCGCGCCGCGCGTCGAGCTCCCAGCCGCGCGCGCGGGCGGCGTCGACGCGCCGCTTCGCGTCGAGGCGATCGCGCTCGGCCGTGAGCTGCTGCTGCTCGTCGACGACCTGCTGCACCTCCGCCTCGGCGTCGGTCGCCGCCTTCTCGGCCGCATCGACCGCGGCGCGCGTCCGATCGAGCTGCTCCTGCGTCACCGCGGGCGCCGAGCTCGCGATGCGCTTGATCTCGTCGGCACGCCGGGCGCGCCGGTCGGCGCGGGCGGTGCTCGCCTTGCCCTCGAGATCCTCGAGGTAGCGCTCGGCGTTGCGCGCGGTCTTGCCCTTCGGGTGATCGTCGAGGAACAGGCGATAGTACTGCATCGCGACGCCGTCCTCGCCGTTGAGCTGGTGGGCGACGCCGAGGTTGTAGAGGTGATCGCTGCGCGGATCGAGCTCGTACGCCGCCTCGAGCTCGACGATCGCGTCGGCGAACTGCTTCTTGCTGATCAGCGCCTTGCCCGCGTCGAAGTGCTTGCGCGCCTCCTTGATCTCTTTGGGCGTCGGCGCGGCGTCGTCGGCCGCCGCGACCGCGGCGCACGCGCACAGGATCGCGAGCGCGATGGCCGCCCTCACCGGCAGGCTCCGATGCCATCGTGGATCAAGAGGCACCGCTCGGTCGCAGCGCACTGGGGCGCTTGGAGATCGGGGAACGCGTCGTGGTCGCAGTAGCGCCGGCACGTGTTGAAGACACAGCCAGCGCCGGCGACGCACTCGTTGAGCGCGTTGCACGCGCCGCCGACCGCGACCGCGCCTATGGGCACCTCGCACTGACCGGTCCCGACGTCGCCGAGATAGCAGGTCGCCGCGTGCGTGCCGAGGTTCGCGCACGCGGGGCTCGTGAGGACGTTGCAGCGCGGCGTGCAGACGCCCGCGATGCGCTGGAAGCGGACGCAGATGTCGGCACCGCACGTATCGGGCGAGGTGGTGCAGACCGGGAGGCACACCTGCCAGATGCACGCGCCGCCGGCCGTGCACGTGTCGTCGGGCGCGCCGCCGGCGCACGCCTCGCCGATGCCGTTGTCGCTGGCCGGACCGCAGATCGGATCCCCCATCGGCTGCGAGGGATCGATCGTGCACTTGCCGCTCTCGCAGCCGGCCTGCGGCACGAGCGTGCAGCCGATCATCGCGCCGTCGGGCGCAGGCGCGTCGGGCCGCGCATCGGCGGCGGCGGGCAGGCCGCCCTCGACGCAGACGAAGTGCGACACGTCGCACGACTGCCCGGGCGGGCACGTGCCGGCGCTCGAGCACTGGAGGCCCTTCGGGAAGACCGGCTCCCAGCACGCCGACAGCGCGAGCGCGGCGAGGATCGCGAAGCGCGTCATGGCGAGCCGCCCTCGATCGTGCGGCGGAGATCTGCCGCGGATCGGCGCGAGGTCGCCTCGGCCTCGCCCCAGCCATACGCGATCGCGCCGAGGAGGACCGCCACCGATCCGATCGGCACCAGCGTCTTGATCTGGTCGTCACCACGCTCGCCGCGCGCGACGAACAGGTCGTCGTCGGTCGTCCAGGCGCCCAACGTCCCCGAGCTCAGCTTGTCGGAGATGCTGCGCGAGTCGATGCCGTACCAGGTGCCCGCCGCGATCAGGCTCGCGCCGCCCGCGATGCCGATCATGCCGAGAACGCGGAGGCCGCGCCCGCCGCCGGTGGGCGCGTCCAGCGCGCTCGCGCGCCACGCGTCGAGCGCGGCGTCGGTCGTCTCGAGGTCGCGCTTCGCGCGCGCGACGTCGGCGCGGGTGCCGTCGCGGAGCGCACCCTGCACGCGCAGGTTCTGCTGCGCGTCGGCGTAGCGTCGATTGGCCGCGTCGACGCGCGCCTGCGCGTCGGCGCCGCCGCCGGCGTTCTGCGCGGCGCGCGCGGCGGCCGCGCGCGCGTCCGCCTCGGCCTGGGCGTCGGCGGCGTCCTCGGCGGTCTCCGCCTGGCGCAGCGCGAGGTACTTCTGCGCGGCCTCGACGTTCGCGCCCTTGGGCGCGGCCGCGAGGTACTTCTGGTACTGCTCGATCGCGTGTGGCGCGTCGCCCGAGAGGTCGTACGCGAGCGCGAGCTCGTAGGTCGACTCGCCGGTCGGATCGTTCGCGGCCGCCTCGGTGAGCTCCGCGATCGCCTCGGGGAAGTGGCGCTTGCGCAGGAGTCGGCGCCCCGACGCGACGTCGGCGTGCGCCAGCTCGCCGACCGCGAGGACGACGAGCGTGGCGGCGATCGATCGCTTCATCTCGTGCGACATGGATCGTAGGGGTTGACCAGCGACGGCGTGGCGCTGTCGGCCTCCGCCGCCCGACCGGCGCAGATGTCGTGCAACGGGATCGTGCGCTTGAACGGCTTGTCCGCGGGCACGCGCACGATCGTGTCCTTGTAGCGCGGCGAGTCCTTCGGCGCGCGAAGCACGTACTCGCGCGTCTTGCCCTTCTCCTCGAGGAACTCGATCTTGTACGGCGTCTTGCCGACGACCTGGCCGGCGACGACGACCTCCATGCCGCTCGGGATCGAGTCGAGCTCGTGCGCGATCGTCTGCGGCTCGCGGTCGAGCACGACGGTGGTCGTTCCGTTCTTCTCCGGCACGATGTCGACGGTCTTGTCGAGGTAGCCGTCGAGGTGGAGCAGGAACGACTGCGCGTCGTCCTCCGACGGCGGCACCTGGACCTCGAGCGGGGTGACACCCAATGAGTCCCCCATCGTCGAGACCTGCGCGCCCGGCGGCTTCGAAAGGATGCGCAACTTGATCAGGTGATCGAGCTGGACGCGGCGGACAGTGTCGACGGCGGCCGACAAGGTCAGCGTGCGTGGCGCGTAGCCGTCGAGCGACAGCTCGACGTCGACGTCGTACGCGCCGCGCTCGACCGTGATCGAGAGCGGCGTCTTGCCGACGACGCCGCCGTCGTACTCGACCTCGGCGCCCGACGGCCGCGACTCGATGCGCAGCTTCGCCTCGGGGCCGAGGTTCTCCACGAGGTAGTCGTCGCCGAGCTGCTTGACGATCCAGGTGCCGACCCGGGTGTCGCTGACGAGCTGGAGCATGCTCGACAGCGCGTGCGCGCCGTTGGTCGCGGGCTGCTCGGTCGTGCTCGCGATCGGATCGATGGTTGCCAGCGCCGCCGCGGATCCGGCCGCAGCCGCGACGGCTTTCGGCGCGGGCTCCGCCTTCTTGGTCTGGTCCTCGAGGTCCTGGTCGGTGAGCTGCACGACGGTGAGCTTCGGTTTCCGCTTCGGCGGCGTCGCCGGTGCGGTCTCGACCGCCGCGCCCGCGTCCGTGGTCGCAGCGACGCTCGCGATCTTGGCGGGCGCCTCACCGCCGCCGCCGCCCGCCACGACCGCGGCGATCACGACGCCCGCGATCACCGCCGCGCCTGCGGCCACGTAGAGCGGCAGCTTGCGGTTCGCCGCGGGCGCCGGCGCGACGCTCACCTGTCCGGCGCCGGTCGTGAACGTCGTCGACGACGGCGCCATCACGGTCTGCATCGTCGGCGACGCGGGCATCGTCTGCGCCGGCTGGGTTCCGGTCTGCGAGTGGGCCGCGCGATCGAGCTCGGCGACCAGCTCCTCCATCGTCTGCTGGCGTTCGCGCTCCGACTTGCGCAGGGCCTTGTCGATGATCGCCTCGACGGGGGCGGGGATGCTGGGCTCGAACTGCCGCGCGCCCGGCGCCGGCTGGGACATGTGCGCGTTCAGCAGATCGCCCATGCCCTCGCCGACGAACGGCGGCCGGCCGCACATCATCTCGAACATCATGCAGCCGAGCGAGTAGATGTCGGCCCGGTGATCGACCTCGCCGGCGCCGCGGCACTGCTGCGGCGACATGTACGCGGGCGTTCCCATGATCACGCCGGCGCGCGTCTTCACGAGCCCGGCCGAGCCGGTGTCGGCCGCGAGCTTCGCGATCCCGAAGTCGAGCACCTTGACGCGCTCGTGCCCGGTCTCGAGATCGGGGATCAGGAACACGTTGTCCGGCTTGAGATCGCGATGGACGATGTGCGCGCGGTGCGCCGCCGAGAGCGCGTTCGCGATCTGCCGCGTGTACCAGAGCGCCTGCGGCCACGGCATGCGGCCGATCTGCGCGAGCCGGTCCTTGAGGCTCGTGCCCTGCAGCAGCTCCATCACGATGAAGGCGGCGCCGTCGTCGCAGTACCCGAAGTCGTAGACCTCGATGATGCCGGGGTGCTGGAGGCCGGCGGTCGCGCGCGCTTCGTTGAAGAAGCGGTTGACCATCTCCGGGTTCTTCGAGAGCTCCGGCAGGAGCACCTTGATCGCGGCCGGGCGGCCGAGCATGACGTGCTCGGCGCGATAGACGGAGCCCATGCCGCCTTCGCCGATCGCCGAAACGATCCTGTAGTTGCCTACACGGGCGTCCCTCATCCCGTTTCCACCATATCATCGTGGCCCCCGGCACCGGAACGTTCGAAGCGATCGAGACGCCGCGTGAGATCCGCTCCCGCCGGCGCTGCCCGGATAGCGAGGTAGGAACGCGGCGGAGGCGGAGGTAGGCTCGGCGCATGCAGCACAAGAACCTGATCGAGGCCTTGTCGAAGCAGGGGCTCCACAAGGACGGGGACACGTGGAACGTGCCGAGCGGGCTCGCCGCGACGGTCTACCTGTCGTTCGACGAAGAGTCGCTGATCATCGATCGCGTGCTCAAGATCGAGGTCACGCCCGAGCTCGGCTACGCCACCACGCATCGCAAGGAGCGCTACGCCTTCGAGCTCGAGACGCTGCGCGCGCTCCGCTTCGTCCCCGAGAAATAGCGCGCGGCGCGCGCTACTCATCGCGACGGCCGCGGCGCACGCGGGGCGGCAGCATCGACGTCGCGGGGCGCGCGGGCGCGGTGTCGTCGCGGATCACGGG
This sequence comes from Kofleriaceae bacterium, assembly GCA_035493675.1. GTDB lineage: Bacteria > Myxococcota_A > Polyangia > Haliangiales > Haliangiaceae > JAIOQA01. The sequence continues at coordinate 15,162 of DATJIA010000341.1, forward strand.
CATCGCGCCGGTGCGGTTCGGCTTGGTCGCGGGCGGTGGGCCCATCACGGCGCCGGTCGGCGACGGTTGCACGCTCGGCGTGAGATCGATCGTCGCCTCGATCGCGTCGACGTCGACCTCGGCGGTCGGCGGCGGGCGCGAGCGCGAGCCCGCGCGCGGCGGCGGCGGCGGCGAGCTGCGGCGGCCGGTGCGGTGCACGCCCGTGTCTTGCTCGACGAACGCCGGCGCGTCGGGCTCCGGCTCGGGCTGCGCGACGAACGCGTTCGACAGCGCGGCGATCTCCGCGGTGTTCGGCCCGCGCTTCACCGAGGTCGGCTCCTCTTCGATCGTGTGCGCGCGCGGCGGCGGCGCCTGCGGCTCGACGGTCATCTCGACCTCGCCCTCGCCCTCGTCGGAGAGCCACGCATCGACGCGCGCGGCGAGGCCTTGCACCCAGCGCGGATCCGGCGCGGTCTCGGCGCGTCCCGACGACGACGGCCGCGGCGGCGGCGGCGGCTCGGGGATGATCTCCGCGGGAGGCGGCGGCACGACGATGCCCGGCGACGACGACGCCGCGACCGCGACCTCGTCGCCTTCGTCCTCGACGATCATCGCGGGCTGCGGCCACGCGGGCGCCGGGATCGCGGGCACGGTCATCACGGCGTCCGTCGCAGCCGCCATCGGCGCGGACGCAGAAGGCTCGACCGCCGGCTGCTGCCCCGACGTCTGCGTCGTCGCGATCGCCACGTCCTCACCGCGTCCGTTCGTCGTGAGCGAAGGCGAATGCGGAGCATTCGCCGAGTCGAACGACGGGCGCGCGCGCCACAACGGCCGCGGCGCGTCGAGCGAATCCAGGCGCGGCTCGTCGAACTTGCCGGTCGACGTCACCGCGCGCGCGGCCGCGGGCCGCGCCGAGACCGTCTCGGCGACCGCGCTGTCGCCCTCCATCGCGGCTTGCTGCGCCTGCTCGCGCTGCCACGGATACTCGATGCGCCCGTGGTGCGCGTGCTTGATCGTCTCGCGCAGCGAGTCGCTGATCTTGCGCAGGTCCGCCATCGACAGGCCGCTCTCGTCGAGCTGACCCAGGTGCAGCTTGCCGTAGACGATGCGCTGCACCAGCGACGCGACCGCCTTGTCGTCGGGCTTCTTGAGCGTGCGCGACGCCGCCTCGACCGCGTCGACGATCGCGAGGATCGCGGTCTCGCGCGACTGCGGCGGCACGCCGGGATAGCGGAACGCCTCGACGACCAGGTGCTTCGGGTTGCCCTGCTCCTGGCACTTCGACCAGAAGTACTCGAGCACCCCGTTGCCGTGGTGCATGTGCATGAAGTCGATGATGCGCTCGGGCAGCTTGTGGCGGCGCGCGAGCGCGATGCCCTCGGTGACGTGCGCGAAGATCGCATCGCACGAGACCTCCGGCGGCAGGCGATCGTGCGGCGACGGCTCGCCGCTCTCGAGGTTCTCGATGAAGTACTTCGACTGCAGCGACTTGCCGAGATCGTGGAAGTACGCGCCGACCCGCACGAAGCGTCCGTTGGCGCCGATCGCGTTCGCCGCGATCTCCGCCATGTTCGCCATCGCGAGCGAGTGCTGCCACGTGCCCGGCGCCTTCTCGGCGATCTGCTTGAGCAGCGGATGCGAGAGATCCTCGTGGCGGATCAGCGACGCCTGCGTGATCTCGCCGCAGAGCAGCTGATAGAGCGGGATCAGCGGCACCGACGCGAACGCGCCGACCAGGCCGCCGATCGCCGCCGCCGCCCAGCCCGACTGCGCGGGATGGAGCAGCTCGCGGAACGGCGCCGCGCCGTAGGCGAGATAGTGGAACGCGCCGTAGGTGAGCGCCGACGCGGTCGCCGCGACGACGCCCGCGATCAGCGCGAGCCGCCACGGATGGCGATGCCGCTCCGGGATGAGGAGCGCCGCCGCCGCCGCTTGCACGACCAGCACCGTCGAGACGCCGACGTCGAACGGCACCAAGAAGCTGACGAGGATCGACGCCCACACGCCGGTCGCGAGCCCGACCGTGCGGTCGTAGGTGAGCGTGGGCACGACCGCCGCGAGCGACACCGGCACGACCAGCACGCTCATCGGCGTGAGCATCAGCGCGATCTTGGTCGCGATGCACGCGCCCAAGACGATCGACAGATGCACGATCTGCACGCGCAACAAGCGTCCGCGGTTGGTGCGCCCCAGGTGCAGCGTGTAGAGGAGCGTGAGCGCGAGCGCGATCGCGACGTACGCGTAGAACGGCGCCGGCCCGTGCGGCGTCGCGGCGCGCACCGCGTCGGCGGCTTCGGCGTGCTCGGCGTCGACGATCTCGCCGCGCTGGAGCAGCACGCCACCGCCGCGCCACGCGAGCGCCGGATCCTGGTAGCCGCTGAACGCCGGCACGCGCACGGTCAGCGGCGCCGCGCGACCCTCGATGATCGGCGCGTCGATCCAGCGATCGACCAGCACGACCGGCGCGTACAAGGACGCGAAGATCAAGCTGAGCAGGATCGAGACGAGGACGCCGACCTTGGGCCGGCGCGGGATCACCTGCGCGAGCCGTTGCCGTGAAGGAACGGCGTCGGACCCGGGCAGTGCGATCGGGATGCTCACAAACTGATGTCGAACTCCGCGCGCGTGCGCGGAGCGGTGGTGGTGGGGAACTGCATCGAGCGCATGAGCCGGTTGATGCAACCGTACGGCTCGCCCGACTGCCCGCCGTTGACCTTCACGAACGTCACGCGTCCGCTCTTGCCGTCGATGATGATCGCGACCGACGCGCTGCCGCCGCCCAAGCACTTCGCGAAGCCGCCGCCGTACTTCGAGTACACGTTGTAGACGGTCTGCATGTCGAGCGGCGCGCCGCTGTCGTCGTCGTCGTCGCCGGACATGTCGAAGCTGAGCGCGTCGGTGCCGTTGCCGCCGCCGCCGCCACCGCCGCCGTGCCCGTGGTGACCGCCGCTGTGCGCGACCTTGGGCGGCGCCTTCGGCATCGAGATCTTCACGTCGAGCTTCGCGTTGCCGACCGATTCGACGCCGGTCGCCTGCTTGCCCTCGTCGGAGCCGAGCTTCTTGACCAGGAAGAAGACGCCGAGCGCGAGCCCGAGCACGCCGGCGCCGATCACCGAGTACAGGACGACGCCGCGCGTCTTCTCGCGCGCGTGGTGATCCTCTTCGGCCTCGGCGCGGCGCAGCGTGTCCTTCGCGTGCTTCGCGTCCTCGACCATCGGTCCGAGGATCGGGTGGTCCTCGACGTTGAAGCGCCCGCCCGAGTCCTTGTCGATCATCACGTTGCCGGCGACGATCTGGTGCGACTTGATCTGCTGCAGGACGTCGGCGAGCGAGAACGGCCCGTAGTCGAGGCGGCCCTTCTGGATGAGCCACTTCTCGGTGGTGTCGGCGAGCGCGGCGGCCAGCGCCGGATCGCTCGCGGCGGGCACGGTGATCGACGGGTTCGACAGCGCCTGCGCGAGGCTCGGCTGCGACGCCGCGGCGAGCGACGGCGAAGACTGGCCCGGCGGCGGCGTGGCGTCGTCGATCGCGCCGCCGCGGCCGAGCGCCTCCGAGATCAACTCCTTCACGACCTCGATCGATCCGAAGCGCTTGCCCGGATCGCGCGCGCACATCCGCGCGATCAGCTCGTCGATCTGCGAGGTCAGCCCGACCACCGCCTCCGACGGGCGCGGGCCGCCTTTCTGCAGCGGCCGGCCGACCAGGACCTCGTACAAGAGCGCGCCGAGGCCGTAGACGTCGGCGGTCTCGGCGATCGCGCTCGACGCGAGCTCGGGCGCGACGTGCGCCGGCGTCTGTAGGCGGCCGGCTTTGATCGCCGCCGCGACCCCGGGCCCGAGCGCGAGATCGAGCACGCGCACGCGGCCCGTTCGGTTGACGATCACCGACTCCGCGCCGATCGCGCCGTGCGGATGACCCGCCGCGTGGAGCGCGCCGGCGACGCCGACGACCAGGTTGCCGGCGCCGCGCGCGCCGAAGCCGCCGCCGCCCGCCTCGCGCTTGCGCGCGAGCAGATCGCGGACGAGGCTGCCGTCGACCTCCTCGAGCGCGACCCACAAGACGCCGTTCTCGACCCCGCCGCCCAGCGTGCGCACGAGGTGCCGGTGCTCCGGCAATTGCGCGGCGGCCTTGGCGGCGGCGACGATCGCGTCGCGCGCGGTCGGGATCGCGGCGAGCTCGGGCCTGACCACGACGACGGTCGCGTTCAAGCCTTGCGCGGTCGCGCGGTAGACATCGCCGACCGCGATCTTCCACAACGGCTGCCCGAGCGTGAAACCGCCGAGCTGCGCCCCGGGGCCGGCCCCGGCAGGCGCGGCGCGGCCCAGATCGGCGGACCCACCAGACATTCGGCCGTCGAGTGTACGAGCGCCCGCCGGGAGGGGTCAATCGAGCCGGCAGCCGGCGGCGCTGGCAGCCGCTCGCGCCTTCGCGAGACGCTTGACCGAACGCAGATATTGGCATCCGTTCTGGATGTCTCCGGTCGCGATCAGCGCGTCCCCGAGGAGGAACTTGGCCTCCACGTTGCGCGGATCCTTGCGGAGCGCGAGATCCGCCTCGGCGAGCTGCTTCAGGCGATTCCCGGCGGCGCGCGCCTGCTCCGCGGCGGCGACATGTGCGGCGGCCTCGGTGTTCTTCGGCGGCGCGGTCGGTGGATGTGAGGGCGGGGCGGGGACGCTTATCGATGCATCTATGGAAGGGGACGCGTCGATCACGATCGGTCCGGCGTCGATCGTCGCGATCGCCATCGCCCGCGCGTCGATCGGCGCCGCGACGCTCGCGTGGTGCTTCGCGCTCGCCGCGACGATCACGCCCGCCGCGACCACGACGACCGCCGCGGCGATCGCGATCCACACGCCGCGCCGCTTCGCCTTCGGCACGCTCTCGCTCAGCGACGGCAAGAACACCGACGGCACTTTCGGCGAAGGCGGCGGCGCGTCGAGATCCATCGTCGACGCCGCGCTGCGCTCGTCGCGCGAGCTGGCGCGCCCCGCGAGCGACTTCGCGACGAGCTCGAGCTCGGCGACGCACGCGGCCGCGCTCGCGGGCCGATCGTCCTTCGACTTCGCGAGCAGCCGCGCGACCATCGCCTCGACCGCGCCGAACCCCGGCACGCCGGCGAGCTCGGGCGCGACCTCGCTCATCTTCGGCGGCGCCGCCTGCACGTGTCGCGCGAGCAGGAGGATCGCGTTCGCCTCGACGAACGGGCAGCGGCCCGTCAGCATCTCGAACATCGTCACGCCGATCGCGTACAGGTCGCTGCGTCCGTCGAGCGGCTGGCCCTTCGCCTGCTCCGGGCTCATGTAGTCGGGCGTGCCGAACACCATGTCGCCTTGCGTGATCGCGGCGACCGAGAACGGCGCGGCGCCCGCGTTGTCGGCGAGCTTCGCGAGCCCGAAGTCGAGGACCTTGGCGAAGTCGCTGTCCGAGCCGCGCACCTGCAGCATGATGTTGTCGGGCTTGATGTCGCGATGGACGAGCCCGAGCGCGTGCGCGGCGCCGAGCGCCTCGCACACCTGCTTCATGATGTGGAGCACGCGCGCCGGCGCGAACGGCCCGTCGACGGAGAGCTCGGCGCCGACCGTGCGGCCGTCGAGGTACTCCATCACCATGTACGCGAGCGCGCCGCCGGTCGATTGCTCGATCGCGAAGTCGTGGACCTTGACCGCGTGATCGCTGGCGACCTTGAACGTGCCCTTCGCCTCGCGCGCGAAGCGCCGCGCCGCGATCGGATCGCCGACCAGGTTCGGGCGCAGCACCGTGACGGCGACCTTGCGCTCCATCGCGAGGTGATAGGCGCGGAACACCGCGCCCATGCCGCCTTGGCCGAGCAACGCGTCGAGTCGATAGCGCCCGTCGAGCGTGCGCCCGACCAACGCGACCAACGACTCCGGTGGCTCCGGCGTGGTCACACGCCTAGAAGCGCATGCCGTTCTTGATGCGGAACGAGAGCCAGTCCCACGCGAGGTACGCGGATCCGGCGAGGCCGATCACGCCGACCAGCGGCGCCGACGTCGCGGCGAGCACCGCGACCGAACCGGCGGTCGCCGCGGCCGCCAAGACGCCCTTGCGCTTGGCGACGGCCTTGTTTCGTTGGACCAGCGATCCCATCGGTTAATGGTGCGTCACGGAGAAACCCCTGTCAAACCAGCGTGTCCGCGCGGACACACGCTCCGCGTCGACGGTGACACGCGTGGCAGGAAGCCGCGATCGCCCGCCGCCGTAAACTGCTTTGGGATGGTGGCGTCGTGGTACTCAGGGGCTGGCATCCACTTCGCAATGGTGTAGACGCTGATGCGCTCTTCTTTCTACTTGGGGATCTCGGGCGGTCTCCTCGCCGTCGCCGGCGGGCTCGCCGCGGCGTATTACGTGATGGGCAGCGACGCGAAGGCCGCGACCACGACGGTCGCGAAGCACGCGGAGCCGGGCAGCGGGGCCGCTTCCGCCGTCGCGCCGATCGATCCGCAGCTCGCGCAGAAGATCGGCGAGCGCCTCGGTCGCACGGTCACGATCCACGCCGACAAGATCGACGTCCCGATGCGCTGGACCGATCTCGGCGCGGTGATCGATCAAGATGATCTGCCGTACGCGTCGAAGCGCGCGTCCGGCGGCGATCCGGTCCAGGCGCTGGTGACCGCCGGCGCGTTGCCGGTGCGCATCGATCGCGACGCCGCGCTCGCCGCCTTGACCAAGCTGAAGGGCACGCTCGATCGCTCGCCGACCGACGCGCGCATGGATCTCGAGGCGCGCACGATCCGCGACGACGAGCCCGGCCGCGGCCTCGACGTCTACGCGTCGCTCGCCGCGCTCGAGGCGGGCGCGCGCGCCGGCGCCGACGACGTCACGCTGCAGATGGTCCCGATCCCGGCGCGCGTCACGCGCCAGACCCTCGGCATCGACGACATCTCCCACGTGATGGGCACGTGGCACACGCAGTTCTCGGTCAGCGACAAGGATCGCAACTTCAACCTCAAGCTCGCCGCGTCGAAGCTCAACGGCCACGTCATCCCGCCGCACGGCGCGTTCTCGTTCAACGACACCGTCGGCGCGCGCACCGAGCACGAGGGCTACAAGATCGCGCACGTGATCCAGGCGGGCGAGATGGTCGACGGCCTCGCCGGCGGCACCTGCCAGATCTCGACGACCCTCTTCGGCGCGTCGTTCTTCGCGGGCCTGCAGATCGATCACGTCTCGAACCACTCGCGACCGTCGGCGTACCAGCCGATCGGCTTCGACGCGACGGTCGTCTGGCCCGACACCGATCTCAAGATGACGAACCCGTACGACTTCCCGGTCGTGATCCACTACGTCGTCGCCTCGGGCGAGGCGCGCGTCGAGATCCTCGGCAAGGAGCGTCCGTGGGACAAGGTCGTCTTCGAGCGCGAGATCCTCGAGGAGACGCCGTTCGAGGAAGGCGACGTCCGCATGGACGACGCGCTGCCGCTCGGCTACGAGATGATCGATCAGCCCGGCTTCGACGGCTACAAGCTCAAGCGTTGGCGCCGCTTCTACAAGGCCGGCAAGCTGGTCAAGTCCGAGCACTGGGACGTGAACTACAAGCCCGTCACCGAGTTCAAGCGCCAGGGCACCAACACCGATCCCAACGTGAAGACGCCCGAGCCCAAGGAGATCCATGGGCCCAAGGTGCCGACGTCGAGCAACGGCACCATCGTGCAGTAGTGGGCCTCGGGCCTCAGGCCTCGGGCCTCGGCCCTGAAAGGCTGCGCACGCGCGATCCGATCTGATTCTGGGCTGAGGCCAGAGGCCAGAGGCCTGGGGCCCGAATCAGCTGTGTGGGTCCGGCGCTTCGGCGGGCGAGGCCGAGGGCGCGGAGGGCGCGGATGCGCCGCCGGAGTTGATCTTCGTCTGGGCGCCTTGGACCTGGAGCATGGTCGCGCCCTTGATGTTCACGTTGGAGTCGGCGCCGCCCTTGACGTCGGCGGTGGCCGACGAGATCTCCATCTGGGTCGTCGCCGTCATCTCGATCTCTTTGGCGACGATCGTGAGGTCGTCCTTGCAGACGAAGACCGCGTCGCCTTGCTTGGCGGTGAACGTGATCTTGTTCTGCTTGTCGATGATCAGCTCGCCGGCGCCGCCGCCGTCCTTGATCGTGATCTTGCCGCCGTCGTCGTCGAACTCGATCACGTCGCCGGTGCGCGAGTGCATCAGGCGCTTCTTGTTCGAGCCGTCGCTGTTGGTGTCGGGCGCCTTGTCCTTGCCGCCCCACAAGGCACCGATGATCAGCGGGCGCGTGATGTCGCCGTGCTCGAAGATCACCAGCACCTCGTCGTCGACCTCGGGGATGAAGAACCACCCGCGGTTCTTGCCGGCACCCATCATCACGAGCGGTGCCCAGAACGTGG
>DATJIA010000342.1:0-25477 GCA_035493675.1 Kofleriaceae bacterium
GCCGGCGCCGCGAAGGACACGATCGTCGTCCCGTACAACGATCTGCCGTCGGTCGAAGCGGCCTGCGCCGCGGGCGACGTCGCCGCGGTGATCGTCGAGCCGGTCGCCGGCAACATGGGCACGGTCCTGCCCGCGCCCGGCTACCTCGAGGGCCTGCGCGCGATCACCGCGAAGCACGGCACGCTCCTCATCTTCGACGAGGTCATCACCGGCTTCCGCATCGCGTACGGCGGCGCGTGCGAGCGCTTCTCGATCACGCCGGATCTCGTCTGCGTCGGGAAGATCGTCGGCGGCGGCCTGCCGGCCGCGGCGTTCGGCGGGCGCGCCGACATCATGGACAAGCTCGCGCCGCTCGGGCCCGTCTATCAAGCGGGCACGCTCAGCGGCAACCCGGTCGCGATGGCCGCGGGCGTCCGCGCGCTGGAGATCCTCAAGCGCCCCGGCACCTACGCGCGCCTCGAGCAGCTCGGCGCCGCGCTCGCGGAGGGCCTGACCGCCGCCGCGCACGACGCGGGCCACCGGTTCACGACCAACCGCATCGGATCGATGATGACGATGTTCTTCACCCCGACCGCGGTCACCGACTACGCGACCGCGAAGACGAGCGACACCCAGCGCTTCGCGGCGTTCTTCCGCGGCATGCGCGAGCGAGGGATCTTCTGGGCCCCTTCGCAGTTCGAGGCCGCGTTCGTCTCGCTCGCACATTCCGAGAGTGAAATCGAAGAGATCTGCGTCGCCGCGCGCGAGGTCCTGACCGCCCTAAAGTGATTGACCCCTCGCTTCGCGGCGTGCTAGACAGCCCCCGCCTCGAGATGGCCCAAGCCCCTGAACACAGCGGCAATTTGTCGCACCGAGACGCCGAGGACATGGCGCTCGACCGGCGCCTCGCGCCCGCCGCGAACAAGACGCGCGCGTACTACGAGACGTTGTCGTTCTCGGCTGCGGGCATCGAGCTCGGCCTCTCCGTCGTGATCGGCGCGCTTTTCGGCCGCTGGCTCGATGGCCAGACGGACACGACGCCGCTCTTCATGATCCTCTTGACCGTGATCGGCTTCGCCGCCGGCGTCCGCGCGATGGTGCGCGCCGGCCGCAAGGCGACCCGAACCGCGGGGGCATCGAAGCCGTGATGACGCCGGCCGCCGAGACCCTCCGACGCATCGAGCGCCTGAACTACCTGTTCGGGATCGCGATGGTGCTGGTCTCGCTCGCGGTCGCGAGCAAGGCGTTCGTCGGCGGCGTGATGGTCGGCGTCGCGATCACCTGCCTCAACTTCGCGGTCATGCGCGCGCTGGGCTCCGGCCTGACGAAGCACGTCGCCGCCGGAGGATCGCCGGGCAAGGCGATGATCCTCCTCCCGAAGACGATCGTCCTCATGGCGGTCGTCGCGCTGGCCCTGGCGTTCCTGCCGATCGATCCGCTCGGCTTCGTCATGGGCTTCTCGATCATCCTCCTCTCGATCACGACCGAGGCGGTCATCTCGATTGTCCGCCCGCCTGCCGCAACGACTAGCCCGGACGAGCAGCACCATGGGTGAGCACGGAACCTGGTTCGACTTCTTGAACAAGTACTCGTGGTGGCAGGACATCCACGGGAAGCTCGAGCACGTCCTCGGACGCAAGTGGACGTTCATGATGTTCGGCACCAGCGAGTTCACGCTCGCGCACGTGCTGAACGCGCTCGCCGTCGTGATCTTCGTGATCATCGGCGCGGCGGTCTTCTTCAGCGGCACGCGCGGCGACAAGGGCCTGGTCCCGCCCAAGAAGATGACGTTCCGCCACTTCTTCGAGGTCCTGACCGAGTCGGTCTACGGCATGACCGAGGGCGCGATGGGCGCCGAGAACGCTCCCAAGTTCTTCCCGCTGGTCGCGACCTTCTGGTTCTACATCCTGTTCGCGAACCTGATCGGCCTCCTGCCCGGCTTCTCGTCGCCGGATCACTTCTTCGCGAACAACGTCGTCCTCGCGCTGCTCGTCTTCTTCATGACGCACATCTACGGCGTCCGCGCGAACGGCCTCGCCTACTTCAAGCACTTCCTCGGCCCGGTGTGGTGGCTCATCCCGCTCATGCTGCCGCTCGAGCTGATCAGCCACCTCGCGCGTCCGCTCTCGCTGACGCTGCGCCTCCTCGGCAACATGCTCGCCGATCACAAGGTGCTGATCTCGTTCTTCACGCTCCTGCCCTTCATCATCCCGGTGCCGTTCTATCTGCTCGGCATCCTGGTCTGCGTGGTGCAGGCGTTCGTGTTCTGCACGCTCGCCCTCACCTACTTCTCGATGGCGGTGGCGCACGACGAGCACTAGAGACGATTGACGCGCCCGCCCCGACACGATAGTTAATCCGCGCCTCGCGCGACGACATCCCACGAAAGACAGGAGACTCCGCAAATGACGACCCGCACTGTGAAGCTCATCCTCTCGGTCCTCACCACGTTCATCGTGCTCGGCATCTCGAGCCTCGCGTTCGCGCAGGGCGCGGGCGGCGGTGACATGGACGCCATCCACGCCAACGGCGGCGTCATCGCGATCGCCGCGGGCATCGGCCTCGGCCTCGCCGCGCTCGGTGGTGGTCTCGGTCAGGGCCGCGCCGCGTCGGCCGCGCTCGACGGCATCGCGCGCAACCCGGGCGCCGCGGACAAGATCTTCGTCCCGATGATTCTCGGCCTCGCGTTCATCGAGTCGCTGGTCATCTACTCGCTGATCTTCGTCTTCCTCGTGATGGGCAAGATCTGATCGAGCTCGTCGCGCGATCCGCGAGCCGGCGCGGGACCCGCACGGAACGTGTCGGGAGCCGCCGAAAGCGAGCGGAGAGATGTTGAACGGGAAAGCGGCCCTTCGGGGCCGCTTTCTTGCGTTTCGGGGGCTTTCGCGGGACGCTTTGCGCTGGGGATGTCGGAGGACGAAGAGCCGAAGCCGAAGGCGCTCGAGATCGAGGGCAAGAGCACGCTCGAGATCCTCGCGCAGATCGACATCTTCAGCGGCTTGCCGCCCGGGCACCTGCGCCGCGTCGTCGACATCGGCGTCGAGGAGTCCTACAAGAGCGGCGCGACGATCTTCAGCGAGGGCGACTCGGGCGACAAGTTCTACCTGACCGTCGAGGGCGCGGTCCGCATCAGCCGCTTCGTGCCCGGCATGGGCGAGGAGGCGCTCGCGGTGCTGCGCGCGCCCGCCTACTTCGGCGAGATGTCGCTCATCGACGACGCGCCGCGCTCGGCGACCGCGGTCTGCCACGAGAAGTGCCGCTTGTTCGTCGTCCACCGGCGCGACCTCGAGGATCTGTTGTTCGTCGATCGCGACCTCGCGTACGAGCTGCTCTGGAACTGGGTGCGCACGTTGTCGCGGCGGCTCCGGGCGACGAACGACAAGATGACTTTCTTGGCGACGACTTCGAAGTTCTGAGTCATGCGGTCTCGGCGGAGAGGCAGCGGCGCTCCACGTGACCTCTGCGACACAGATCTCAGGGGAGCCGGGACAGCTCCCCTGAGAACCCCATCCGGGATCGGGAGATCGATCCGCGTGATCGCGATGCTGGTGGCGATGGCGGTGCCTGCGCGCGCCGATGGACCGCCGAGCGGCATCATCGGCCCGATCTTCGGCGCGCGGGAGGGCATCCTCGATGTCGGGCCGCAGTTCCAGCTCGGCGCCCTGTGGGGCGTCGAGGCCGGGTGGCAGCCGATGCGGCCCGCGCAGCGCATCGGCCTCGCGCTGCGCTGGCGCACGATCTTCTCCGGCTACTGGTCGGCCGATTCGTCGAACGTCGCGGCGGGCCTGCGCGTGATCGAGATGGACGGCGGCGCGTACGCGCGCTTCGCGGTCAGCGACAAGGGCCGCTACTTCGATCTCGGCGGCGGCTGGTCGGTCTTGCGCTCGAACGTGCCGCTGGCGCCGAAGAACCAGCGCTCGTACACGGGGCCGTGGGCCGGCCTCGCGCTCGAGCAGCTGATCGGAGACTCGACGTTCGTGACGTTCGAGATCCGCGCCGGCGAGCTGGCGTCCGGACCGACGACGCTCAGCGCGATCTTCGGCGTGAAGTTCGGCGTCTGACGTACTCGCCGGACTTGCCGCCGCGCTTCTCGTCGAGCTCGATCTTCTCGATGCGCATCGCGCGATCGATCGCCTTGCACATGTCGTAGACCGTGAGCGCGGCGACCGCGACCGCCGCGAGCGCCTCCATCTCGACGCCGGTGCGATCGAATGCGCGCACGGTGGCCGCGATCGTCACGCGATCGCGCGCGCACTCGAGCGCGAGCTCGACGCCGGTGATCCGCAGCGGATGACACAGCGGGATCAAGTCCGCCGTGCGCTTCACCGCCTGGATGCCCGCGATGCGCGCGAGCCCGAGCACGTCGCCCTTGCCGATCTTGCCCGCCTTGATCGCGCGCGCCGTCGCCGGCGCCATCACGATCACGCCCGACGCCTTCGCCTCGCGCGCGGTCTCCACCTTCGCGCCGACCTCGACCATGCGGGCCTTGCCCGCACGATCGAAGTGCGTGAGCCCGCGGGCGGGCTTCACTCGACGGTGACCGACTTCGCCAGGTTGCGCGGCTGGTCGACGTCGGTGCCCTTGAAGTCGGCGACGTAGTACGCGAGCAGCTGCAGCGGCAGCACGGTCAGGATCGGCTGCAGCTCGAGCGCGGTCTCGGGGACGAGGATGACCTCGTCGGCGCTCATGCCGATCTCGGCGTCGCCGCGCGTCGCGACCGCGATCACCTTGCCCTGGCGCGCGCGCACCTCGGCGAGGTTCGACAGCGCCTTGTCGTAGTTCGGGCCCTTCGGCACGAGCACGACGACGGGCAGGTGCTCGTCGATCAGCGCGATCGGTCCGTGCTTCATCTCGCCCGCCGCGTAGCCCTCGGCGTGGATGTACGAGATCTCCTTCAGCTTGAGCGCGCCCTCGAGCGCGATCGGGTACTGCGCGCCGCGGCCGAGGAAGAGGAAGCCGTTCGACTGCCCGTAGCGCCGCGCGAGGACCTGCAGCTGCGGGCCGTGCTCGACGACGTCACGCATCTTCTGGGGCAGCTGCACGAGCTCGTTGAGCAGCTCGCGCGCGCGCTCCTTCGAGAGCTTGCCGTTGCGGCGGCCGAGGTGGATCGCGAGCAGCGCCATCGAGACGAGCTGCGTCGTGAACGCCTTGGTCGACGCGACGCCGATCTCCGGACCCGCGTGCGTGTAGAACGCGTAGTCCGCGGTGCGCGGGATCGACGACTCGACGACGTTGGAGATCGCGAGCACCTGGGCGCCCTTCGCCTTGGCCTCGCGCACCGCCGCCATCGTGTCGGCGGTCTCGCCCGACTGGCTGACCGCGACGACCAGATCGCCGGGCCCGACCAGCGGATCGCGATAGCGCCACTCGCTCGCGAGATCGACCTCGACCGGGATCCGCGCGAGGCCCTCGATCAAGAACTCGCCGACCATCGACGCGTGATAGCTGGTGCCGCACGCGATGAAGATCATGCGCTTCACCTTGGCGGCGTCGAGGTCGACGCCGTCGAGGGTGACGTCGTCCTTCTCGAGATCGATGCGGCCGACCAGCGTGTCGGAGACCGCGCGCGGCTGCTCGTGGATCTCCTTGAGCATGTAGTGCTTGAAGCCGCCCTTCTCCGCCTGCACCGCCGACCACGTGATGATCTTCGGCTCGCGATGCTTCAGCTTGCCGTCGAAGTCGGTGATCGACACGCCGCTGCGCGTGACGGTGACGAGCTCGCCCTCGTCGATGAAGATCATCTTCCGCGTCTCGTTCAGGATCGCGGGGATGTCGGAGGCGATGAAGTTCTCGCCGTCGCCGAGACCCACGACCATCGGCGACGCGTTCTTCGCGGCGACCAGCGTGCCCGGATCCTTGTCGCTCATCACGACGAAGGCGTACGCGCCGTGCACCTTCGCGAGCGCCTTGCGCACGGCGGTGGTGAGATCGGGCGCGCCCGCGGCGAGCGTGCGATCGATCAGGTGCGCGAACAGCTCCGTGTCGGTCTCCGACGTGAACTTCGCGCCTTGGGCGGCGAGCTCCTGCCGGAGCGACAGGTGGTTCTCGATGATGCCGTTGTGGATGACGGAGACGGAGCCCACCTTGTGCGGGTGGGCGTTCTCGTCCGACGGACGACCGTGCGTCGCCCATCGCGTGTGTCCGATGCCGACGGTCCCAGTTGCGGCTTCCCGGCCGAGCTTCTCCTCGAGCGCGGCGAGCTTGCCGCGGCAGCGCACGACACGCGTCGCGCCGTCGTTCCACACCGCGACGCCCGCGGAATCGTATCCGCGGTACTCGAGCTTGCGCAGCCCGGCGATGAGGATGGGAGTCGCCTGCCGGCTACCGACGTAGCCGACGATTCCGCACATAAGTCACTCCTTCTTCGCGCCCGAGCCAGCCTCTTCGGCGCTGCTTTCATCCGACGAGTCGTTGGTGTCCTCGTCGTCGTCGTTGTCCGGAGCTCGATAGCTATAGACCGGGCTGTCCACCGGGAGCTTGCCGGCCGTGGTGTGGCAGCCAGCCGCGCCGAAAGACATGACGATAATGGTGGCGCGCAGGCCGAAGATCACGCCGCGTGGGAGCATGTCCGCGACGATAACATCAATCCCGCGAAGCCGCGCTTGACACGCCGGTCGCGGGCCGCTAAAAGTCCTGTCCGTCAGCGGGAGTAACTCAGTGGTAGAGTGCAACCTTGCCAAGGTTGACGTCGAGGGTTCGAATCCCTTCTCCCGCTCCGCTGCGCTACGCGTGAGAGCCGCGCACTGAGTGCGCGGCGCCTCGCTGCGCGAGGCAGGGATTCTCCTTCCCATCGGCCGCGCCTCCGGCGCGGTTCCGATGGGAGCCCCGAATCCCGCATGCGCGTTCTGCACGAACGCACATCGGTGCGCGGCAGCGAGGCCCCGATCGGCATGTTCGGGGCGGTTGGGATCCTCCATCGGTGAGCGGTGGGATTGCAGGCGGTGAGCCAGCGGTGGCGCGCGTCGGGTCGCGTGCATGCGCGATCGCGGATGTGGCGGGATGACACCGCGTGCGCGGGCGTCACTGTGCTCGCCGGCGGGCACGCGCCGTATGCTCGTGCATGGAACAGTCGACGATCGCAACCGCGCTGTGGCGGGACGCAGGCGAGCTGGCCGACGGCGACGGCCTCCGCATCGACGGGCTCGGCATCCTCCGCGGCGATTCGTTCACCGCGTTGCCCGCGCAGCCGGTGACCGGGATCGACGCGCCGGAGCTCGTCGTGCGCACCGCCGACGCGCTGCACGTCGCAACCGAGGAGGTCCGCGCCGTGCTCGCGGGTGACGTCGAGACCGCGATCGCGTCGGCCGAGGGGCGCCCTGCCCCGCTCGGCACGCTCGGCCTCGTCGAGCGACGCGACGGACGCACGACCTTCCGCCGGTCGCACCGCGCCGGCGCGGCGCCGCCGGGCGCGATCGACGAGCTGCTCGCGGTGTGGCGCGCGCCCGCCGACGATCTCGACGCACGCGTGACGGCGCTGACGCGCGCGATGGCGGAGGTGCGCGGCGCCCTGTCCGCCGCCGAGGCGCGCCGGCTCCTCGACGAGCTCGACTACGATCTCGACGCCGCCGACTGGGAGCGCTTCGGCGGCCGGATCGTCGAGGCGTTGCCGTACTGAGCGAGGCCGCCATGCCGAACCCGACCTCCATCGGACGCACGCGCTGGGCGATCGCCGAGGGCTACATCCCCGGCGCGTCGACGAGCCAGGACCGCGCGTTCGTCAGCCACGAGACCGCGTGCATCCTCAACGCGGGCGATCGCGACGCGCACGTCGCGATCACGATCTACTACGCCGATCGCGATCCGGTCGGGCCCTATCAGGTCACGGTGCCCGCGCGCCGGACGCGGCACGTGCGCTTCAACGATCTGACCGACCCCGCGCCGATCCCGCGCGACACCGACTTCTCGTCGGTGCTCGAGTCGGACGTCCCGATCGTCGTGCAGCACACGCGCCTCGACAGCCGGCGCGCGGAGCTGGCGCTCATGACGACCGCGGCGTTCGCGGACGATTAGAGCTCGCAGAGCGGGAAGCCCCCGCCGCCGCGCTCGAGATCCTCGGCGAGACAGGCGAGGCCCGCGAAGCCGTGCATGAGGCTGTTGGGCCACGGACTGTCGAGCTGGGCGATGGCGCGCGCCGCGCGAGCGGCCGCTCGTGCGCGCAGCTCCGGTGACGGACGCGCCCGATCGAGCGCGAGGAGCGCGTACGCGACGCCGCCTTCGCCGCAGCACAGGGTACCGAGCGTCTTCTCGGCCGGCGCGCACATCCACGCCGCCGCCTCCTCGGCGCGCTCGAGGTAGACCGGATCGCCGAGCGTGCGGTACGCGCCCGCCCACAGGAGGACGTGACCGCCGGCGCCGTTGCACCAGGTCGGCACGAAGCTCGGCGGCGGGCCACCGAGGCCGCGCGGCATCGCGGCCAGCCTCTCGCGCAGGCGCGCCGGCCCCGCGCCGCCGCGCGCGCCGACCCACTGGACGAGCGCGTGCAGCACGCCGGCGGTGCCGTGCGCGAAGCCGTGCCGCTTCCATTCGACCGCGAGCAGGCGAGCCGCGAGCTGGTCGGCGATCGGCGCGAGCCGCGGATCGCCGGTGTGCCGCTCGAGCAGGAGCGCGCCGATCAGGAAGCCGGCGTCGCCGTGCAGCAGCTCGGGCGGGCGATCCGTCCGCCGGCAGATCGCGAGGAACTCGCCGAGGTGGCGCTCGCGCAGGGACAGGTCGTCGAGCGAGTGTCCGATCAACGCGCCGAGCAGGTGATGCCCGGCGTAGCCGTTGACGATCGACTGCTCGACATACTCCGGCTTCACGAAGTCGGCGCAGAACGCGTCCTTGCCGCGCGCCCGCCGGAGCGAGCGGAACCAGCGCCGCGCGTCCAACAGCAGCGCGCGATCATTGCGCCGCACTCCGAGGAACCACAGCAGGTACGTGATACCGCCCGCTCCGTAGCCGATGCTCGCGTACGGCCCGCGCTGGCGCCCGCGCACGTCGCGATACGAGATCGCGCGCACCTCACGGACGTACGCCCGGATCGGCGCGTGGAGCTGGGCGGCCACGGTCACCAATCGTTGTTGCTCGTGTAGTAGTAGCAAGTGTGCGAGCAGCCGCCGTCGCTGTAGCACGTCCAGGAGAACCCATACTGGGCGCCGCGCGCGGTCGTCATCTGCTCTCCGCTGAGCGCGCGCACCGTCTCGCTCTTGTGATTCAGCTTGCCGTGGTCCGAGCTCTTCTTCCCGTTCTTCTTCATCGTTGCCTCCTTGGTTGCGGACCACCCGATGAGCAAGCGATGTGCCGCGCGGTCGCCGCGTCGTCGAGGGCACTTGCGCGCCGTGAGCGCGACGTCGTTACGGAACATCGTAACGGCGTTACGCGTCCGGTTACGCTCGCCGGCGAGACGCCGTGCCGATCCGGTTGTATCCGCGCGCGCGCTGTCGTTGACTGCCCTGGATGAGAAGCGTGTATCCGGCGGCGTTCGGGGACCGGTGGGCCGGGCTGTCGGCGTCGCTGCAGCGGTTCTTCGCGAGCACGCGCGCGTTCGTCGGCGACTTCGAGGTGCGCAGCGGCAACCGCCTCGCGCGCGTCGTCCGCGCGATCATGCGCATGCCGCGGCCGGGCCCGCGGGTGCCGGTGCAGCTGCGCGTCGAGGAGACGACCACCGGCGAGACGTGGCGGCGGTCGTTCCGCGACAAGAAGCTCGACAGCCGGCAGCGGCGGGTCGGCGAGCTCGTCGTCGATCGCTTCGGGCCGACCGAGGTGTGGTTCGCGCTCGAGGCGGGCACGCACGACGTCGTGATGCGGCAGGTGCGCACCGTGATCCGGATCGGACCGCTGCGCATCCCGTGGCCGCGCGTGCTCGGGCCGCGCATCTCGGGCACGATGCGCGACGACGGCGCGCTGCACGTCGCGGTGCGCGTCGCCGCGCCGCTGATCGGCCTCGTGATCAGCTACGAGGGCGTCGTGACGGAGCAGGACGCGTGATCGCGCGGCGTCGCTTCCATCGCGCGGTGTTCGTCGCCGCCGGCGTCTACAACATCGCGTGGGGCATCTTTACGTCGGCGTATCCGCAGTGGCTGTTCGACTTCGCCGGCATGCCGCCGATCAACTACGCGCCGATCATGCAGTGCCTCGCGATGGTGGTCGGGCTCTACGGCATCATCTACTTCGAGGTCGCGCGGCGCCCCGAAGAGGGCGCGCTGCTCGCGGCGGTCGGGCTGCTCGGCAAGGTGCTCGGGCCGATCGGGCTCGCCGGCTTGATCGTCCGCGGCGAGTGGCCGGCGTCGACCGCGATCCTGTGCATCACCAACGATCTGATCTGGTGGATCCCGTTCGGGCTGTACCTGCGCGATGCGCGCGCGCTGCGCACGCGCTAGCCTCCTCGATGCATCTCCCTCGCGCGCTGATCTCGCTCGCGTTCGTCGCGTCGTGTAAGACCACGGCCCCACCTGCCGCGCCGGCGGCGCCCGAAGCGGCGGCGCCCGAAGCGGCGGCGCCCGAGGCGGCATCGAGCGAACCCGCCACGACGGCGATCGACGATCCGGACGCGCGCGCGAGCCTCGCCCAGATCGCGCAGTCCGAAGCCCCCGGCGCGCACGTGCTGACCTCCGGACGCGTGAGGATCGAGGGCAACGTGATCGAGCTCCCGGTCGATCTCGCGCCGGGCGCGTGCATCACCGCGATCGCGATCGCGCCCGACGCGGACGTCGCGGCGTCCCTCGTCTTGCCCGGCGACACGACCGAGCTCGCCGCGGGATCCACCGGCAAGATCTCGGTGGCCGGAGGACGATCGACGACCGGTTGCTGGAAGAACCCGACGCCGCTCGGCGGACGCATCGCGCTGCGCCTGATCGGGCCCAACTCGATCGTCGTGTACTTCGAGGTCCTGTCGACCTGAACGCCAGCGGCGTGGATCCCGGGAACCGAACGGCGCGCCGGTCGTTATCATCTGCGCAATGCCGCTGTTCGGGCGTCGAGCCCAGCTCGCCGTGGTGAGAGACGCGCCGTCTCGGGAGCCGACGCTCGCCGAGCGCGCGCTCGATCACGTCGACGAGCTCTACGGGCTCGCGCGCCACCTGTGCGGCAACGTGAGCGACGCCGAGGATCTCGTGCAGGAGACGTACGCGCGCGCGCTCGCCGCCGCGCCGCGCTTCGAGAGCGGAACCAACCTGCGCGCGTGGCTGTTCCGCATCCTCCGCAACGGCTTCATCGATCGGGCGAGGAGGCGGAAGATCGTCCTCGAGATTCCGGACGACACGATCGACGTGACCGCGAGCGAGACGTGGGACGCGAGCTCGCTCGACCAGCTGCGCTACCTCACGGCGGCGGAGGTCGCGCGCGCGATCGCGGCGTTGCCGATCGAGCTCCGGTTCGTCGTCTACTTGGACGTCGAGGGGTTCTCGGAGGCGGAGATCGCCGACATCGTGCGATGCGCGCCGGGCACGGTGAAGTCGCGCCTCGCGCGCGCGAAGGCGCGGCTGCGTGCCGCGCTCGAGGAGAAGCCATGAGCACCGACGAAGCCGATCGGCTGATCGCCGCGGCGCTGCGCGATCACGCTCGCGTCGCCGCGCCGGCGCGGCTGCGCCGCCGCCTCGAGCGGCGCTTCGTGCGCGGCGAGCGGCGCTGGATCCTCCCGGCGCTGACCGGGCTCGGCGGCGCGATCGCCGCCGCGGCGCTCGTCCTCTTGTTCCTGCGCCCCGCCGCCGCCCTGCCCGACCCCGCGTTCGAGGCGGTCGGCGATCACCAGCGCGTCCTCGCAGCGCGCGAGCTCGGCGTGATCGCGAGCGACATGCACCACGTGAAGCCGTGGTTCGCGGGCAAGCTCGACTTCGTTCCACCGGTGACGTTCCTCGGCGACGACGACTTCCCGCTGCGCGGCGGAGACGTCGCGATCTTCCTCGGCCACAAGGCGGCGACGTTCGTCTTCGCGCGCCGCCTGCACGTGATCTCGCTGTTCGTGTTCGACGGCGACGCGCCGTCGGGCGAGCGCACGATCCGCGGGTTCCACGTCGCGACGTGGAGCGCCGGCGGTTTCGGCTTCGCGCTGGTCTCCGACGTCGGCTGGGACGATCTGCGCGCGCTGCGCGCGCGGCTCACCGAGTGAGGAACCGATCCGCGCGCCGTTCGTCGTCGCGATCATGGAAGCACGACGACTCTTGCGCTGGGCCCTCGAGCCCGTGACGACCGCTCCGCCCGCGACGCTGCTCATCCGCGTGATGGCCGGCGCGGTGTTCCTCTCGGAAGGCATCCTGAAGTTCGTCTACACGAACCAAGGCGTCGGCCGATTCACCAAGCTCGGCTTTCCGCTTCCGGACGCGACCGCGACCGCGGTCGGCGCGTTCGAGATCGTCGGCGGGCTGTGCCTGCTCGCCGGGCTGTACACGCGGCTGGTCGCGATCGGCTTCTCGATCGAGATGATCGTCGCGATGCTCGCGACGAAGATCTCGCTGTACCTCGGGACCTCGCCGCTGCCGCTGCCGGCCTCCGCGCCGAAGACCGGCATCTGGGCGGTCCTGCACGAGACCCGATCGGATTGGGCGCAGCTCCTGTGCTGCGTCTTCCTCGCGATCGTCGGGGCCGGCGCGCTGTCGCTCGACGCGCGCCGAGCTAGCGGCGCGTGACCAGGCCGCGGATCGCGACGGCGACGCTCGAGCCCATGATCACGATCCCGCCGGCCATCGCGCCGGTGAAGACGATCATCACGCTGCCGCCCATCGACGCGGAGATCGCGGTCGCGACCACGCCGGCGAGGAAGAGCGCCGCGCCGCCGACGATGCGCAGCGCGAGGTGCGCGCGGCGTCGGCCGGGCGTCGCGCGCGCGAGCCGCTCCTCGACCTCGGCGATGAACGGATGCGCGGGCCCGGGCGCGAGGTTCGACGCGACGAACAGGCCGAAGGCGGCGAGCAAGAGGAACGCCTCGACGCCGTCGCCGAGCAGGCGCGACGAGATCCACAGGAGCAGCGCGCCCGGCAGCATCGCGATCACGAGCACGCCGATCGCGATCGGGACCAGCGGGCTGCGCCTCGGCGGCGCGAGCACGAACGCGCGCAGGAGCGCGAGCAGCCCGGCGAACAGCGCGATGCCGAGCGTCGCGATCGCGACCGTGCGCGACGTGTGCGCGTCGCGGCGATGATCTTGGATCCGCATCCCGACGTAGCTCGGCGACGCCTCGATGGGGGTCGCGGTCTCCGGCGTGCCGGGCGGCGTGGCCTCGACCTTCGCGACCGCGGCGACGATCTCGGCGTGGCCCTTCGGATCGAACATGCGCGCGGCGCTCGAGTCGGCGAGCGGCCGCCCGTACGCGAGCACGTCGTCGCGCTTCCACTCCATGCTGTCGGAGACCGGCGGCAGCGACGTGGAGACCACCGCCGCGACAGCTGCGCCCGCGATGACGACGACCGCGAGCGCGACGGCTCGCAGATACCCCAGCGACATGCGTCGGTTGTAATCGATCGGTCGGACGAACCCGCGTACGATGGTGATATGCGCGCATTCGTGCTCGGGGGAGCGCTGCTGGTCATGGCCTGCGGCTCGAACATGAAGTCGGGGCCCGACGGCCCGGTCGGCGCCGGGCGCAGCCACGAGCTCGGCGCGTGCAAGGTCTTCCCGACCGCGACCGGCTCGCGCGACGACTACACGTACTGGAACCTCGACATCAGCGGCGCGCCGACCGATACGCTGTCGCAGCACTACGTCGACAGCATGGGCGCGTCGTCGGGGGCGATGGTGCACCCCGACTTCGGCAGCGATCCGACCTACGGCATCCCGTTCGACACCGTCGGCGGCGACGCCGCGAAGGTGGCCGTCGACTTCGACGTCGCCGACGAGAGCGATCCGGGCCCCTACCCGTTCCCGCCCGACGCGCCGGTCGAGGCCGGCTCCGACGGCCACGTCCTCGTGATCGATCGCGATCACTGCGTGCTCTACGAGCTCGGCAACTCCGTGTACGACGCGGGCGCGAACCGCTGGTCGGGATACTCGGGCGCGGTCTTCGATCTGAAGACCGGCACGCCGCTGCGCCCGGAGAAGTGGACCTCGGCGGACGCGTCGGGCGGCCCGATCTTCGTCGGGCTCGCGCGCTACGAAGAGGTCGCCGCCGGAACGATCGATCACGCGCTGCGCTTCACCGCGGCGACCACGCAGCACGGATACATCCATCCGGCGACGCACCAGGCCTCGAGCGACACCAACACCGACGAGCCGCCGATGGGCTTGCGCCTGCGCTTGAAGGCGAGCGCGTGCCCGGGCCTCTTGTCGGGCGCCGGCTCGGCGCATCCGCAGTCGAAGGTGATCGTGCAGGCGCTCTGCACCTACGGGATGATCCTCGCCGACAACGGCAGCAACTTCTACATCTCGGGCACGACCGATCCGCGCTGGGACGACGAGGACCTGAGCTACTTGAAGACGATCCCCGGCGCCGACTTCGAGGCGATCGAGACCGGCGCGGTCACGCGGAACTGATCGTGGCGACGATCCGCGACAGCATCCGCGGCGCGAATCACTTCACGCAGCTCGCCTGGGCCGAGGCGTGGGCCGCGGTCGCGAAGCAGCTCGAGCCCGCGCGACCGTCGTCGGCGCGCGCCGCGTGGCGGTTCGCGTCCGCCGGCTACGACGCGTACACCGAGGCGTACTGGAAGCACATGCCCGCGTCGCGCTTCGACTACGACTACGCGCAGGAAGCCGCCGACGCGCACGCGCGCGCGCACGCGACGGTCGCGGCCGGCGATGCGCCGCCGCTCGCGCGCTGGATCGAAGACGCGCTCGCGGGCCGCTTCGACGACGCGGCCGCGGCGGCGGAGCTCACCGACGATCTCTCGCGCGCGATCGCCGCGGCGCTCTCGGTCGGCTGCTACGCGGCCGGCCGCACCGACGACGCCGAGCGCTTGTCTCGACGAAACGTCTAGACATCGCCGCCGGCCGGCCGCGTATGTCCGCGTGCTCGCACGACGCGTGCGTGGCACGCAGGTCGCACATCGACGCCCGCCATGACGAGAAGCTCGTTCGCTGTCTGCGCGACGATCATCGCGGCCTGCGCCGCCGAGCCACCGGTGGAGACGCCGCCCGACGCCGCGCTGGAGCCCGCGGCGCCCGCGCAACCGCTGGCCCTGCCGGCGTGCACGCCGGACGTCTGCACCGCCGGCACGTGCGGCATGCACGACGACGGCTGCGGCGGCGTCCTCTGGTGCGGCCCGTGCGCGTGTCCGACGTCGTTCGAGACCTGCGAGATCGAGACGCCGGTGATCGCCGAGGTCGCGTTGATGCTCTCGCCCGGCGAGACGCTCACCGTCACGACCTCGAACCTCTCGAGCGGCGCCGACAGCGTCCTCCACCTGCTCGACAACACCGGCGCGCAGCTCGCGATCAGCGACGACGCCCCCGGCCTGGGCGTCGCGTCGCGCATCGTCTACACGCCGTCGAGCCTCGGCCAGCACTTCGTGCGGATCGTCGCGCGCGCGAAGAGCGCCTCGACGACCGGCACCGCGACGCTCACGTACCGCACCGTCAGCCAGTCGATCGCGCTCTCGTACGACGACGTCGCGATCGCGTCGAGCCGCGCCGGCGATCGCCTCGAGACGGTCGGGCTACCCGGCGCCGCGGCCTCGCACGTCGTGTACGCGATGAACGGTGGCAGCATCACCGCTCGCGGCGTCACGAACGGCCTCGGCAACGCGACGCTCGGGCTCCCGTCCTCGGGGACGACCCACTATCTGATCGGCCGCGTCGGCACGACCGGCGCGGCGACCCCGGCGCGCCTGCTCCGCAACGACGTCGCGATCGCGGGCCACGACACCGACAACGACGGGCTCGGCAACGATCTCGAGGCCGCGCTCGGGACGTGCTCGACCCAGACCGGCACCGCGACCGGCCCCGACGGCGTCACGTACGCGTGCGGCAACTCCGCCGACCCGCGCGACACCGACGGCGACGGCCTGCACGACGACTGGGAGGTGCGCGGACGCCTCGACGTCTCGCCCGGCCTGCCGCTCACGCGCTGGGGCGCCGATCCTCGCCACAAGGACATCTTCGTCGAGGTCGACTACGGCCGCACCACCGCCGGCGAGACCGAGACCAAGATCGCGCACGACGATCTCGTGCTGTGGGCCGCGTTCTTCGCCGATCGCATCAGCACGCTGTCGACCGCGACTCGGCTCGCGCACGCGGTCTCGATCCAGAACCCGGACTTCCAGGTCGGCGTGCGCGTGCACGTCGACGCCGGCGTCGCGCCCGCGTCGCCCGCGTGGGTCGCGCTCTACGGCGACTGGGGCGGCCACGACGTGATCGATCCGGTCGACGACGGCAACGGCGGCACCACGCTGATCAACTACCGCACGTCGCGCGATCAACACATGTCGACGTCGCGGCGCGGCGTGTTCCGCTACGGGCTCAAGGTGATCGGCGCCGGCGGCGGGCAGACGTCGTCCGACAACCTGGCGTCGACCTACAGCGGCGGCGGCCACACCCTCGCGCACGAGACCGGCCACACCGCGCAGCTGACGCACGACGGCCGCACCAACTCGACCGCGTACGTCAACTGCAAGCCCAACTATCCGTCGATCATGAACTACGCGTACGGCGACGCCGTCGGCTTCTCCGACGGCAACGGCGCGCCCGCGCTGAACAACGCACGACTCGCCGAGACTGGCGTCGCCGATCCGGTCTACCAGGCCACCTTCCTCCAGACGATGCAGTCGACGTTCGGCTACCACGTCGATCTGGCGGCCGGCTCGGTCGACTGGAACTACGACGGCGTGTTCGCGCCCGCCGGCGAGACCGTCGAGGCGTACGCGAACTTCCACGCCGGCGCCGAGTGCGAGTTCACGCGCGAAGGCATGACCAAGCCCGCGGGCCCGTACACGACGACGATCTCGCCCGCCCTCGCCCACTTCGGCGGCCGCACGTTCGTGTTCAGCGGCGCCGCCGGGACGTTGCACTGGACGTACACGACCTCGGGGCTGCACTGCCGCGTCCCGCACGGCACGTGCGCGTCGTTCTCGACGAGCGGATCGATCGCGGGGCTCGGCAGTGATCGCGGCGTCGACGCGTTGACCTTGCCCGCGGGCGACAAGGTGCTCCTGGTCGGCCTCGACGCGAGCCACGCGTGGCACTGGGCGACGATCACGGGCTGGTCGCTCTCGCAGCCGATCGTCTCGAGCGTCAAGACGTTCCCCGTCGAGGATCTGCAGGACGAGCCGACGCTCGCGCTCGACGGCGCCACGCCGACGCTCTTCTACCGCGACGCCACCGGGGCGCTGTTCAAGCGCTCCTACATCGCGAGCGCCGACGCGTGGTCCACCGCGACGCCGCTGCTCGACGGCAACGGCAACCCCGTGCGGATGGCGCTGCTCGGCTCGCTCGGCGCGACGATGGCGCCGCCGCTCGATCTCTCGACCACGCAGTCCGTGATGACGCTCGTCTTCGGCGCGCCCTCGACCGGATGCATGCAGATGTGGCACCGCAGCCCGACGACGGCGCGCTGGGTGAACGACGCCGCGAACATGCCGAGCTGCGTGCACGTGGTCGGACGGCCGGCGATCGCGTTCGTGCCGGATCCCGATCTCGCGACCTACGCGGGGCGCCTGCACATCGTGTACATGCCCGGCTACCACCCGTCGGGACAGGATCCGGCGCGGCAGCTCACCAGCGTCGCGTGGCCCGCGTCGAAGATGGCGCAGTCGGCGTTCTACGACAACGAGTGGATGGACGTGTTCGGCATCGACCTGCTGTTCGATCCCGCGTTCGACGACGACCTGCGCGCGGCGTTCGCCGTCGGCGGCGATCCCGACAGGCACGGATCCGACTACCAGCACCTCCGCTTCGATCCGAAGGCCGACGGCATCACCGACTTCACGTACACCGACTACGACGACTGGCGCACGATGCGCACCGGCATCTGCGCGACGATCGAGCACGACAGCAGCGTCACCGATCCGGTGATCTGCCCGTGGGCGCCGTAGTCACCACGCGATCGGCGCGCCGTCGCGGAAGAAGCCGCCGGTCGCGCGCGGCTCGAGCACGGCCGCGACGATCGAGCGCGCGCCGGTCGGGATGTCGCGCGGCGCGCTGCGACCGCCCAGGTCGGTGCGCACCCAGCCCGGGCACACGGCGTTGACGCGGATCTTCCGCGCCGCGAACGTCTGCGCGAG
The DNA here is from genome assembly GCA_035493675.1 of Kofleriaceae bacterium. Classification (GTDB taxonomy): domain Bacteria; phylum Myxococcota_A; class Polyangia; order Haliangiales; family Haliangiaceae; genus JAIOQA01. The sequence continues at coordinate 18,105 of DATJIA010000342.1, forward strand.
CACGCGCGTCGACGCGTTGAGCAGCGCCTTCGAGACGCTGTACGCGCTCGACGGCCACCCGCCACGCTCGTGGGTGCCGTTCGCGACCGCGGCGACGAGCTCGTCGGCGAGCGCGCGGACCTCGTCGATCGTCGCCGCGCGCGCGACGCGCTCGCGCGCCGGATTGCCGAGCACCGACAGCTCGCCCATGCCGCTCGACACCATCACGATCGCGCCGCCGTCGCGCACGCGCGGGGCGAGCGCGTCGGTGACCGCGAGCGTGCCGAGCAGGTTGACCGCGATCGTCTGCCTCGCGACCTCGGCGTCGAAGCCGCGCATCGCGATCGCCGCGTTGTTGATCAAGACGTCGATCTCGATCGCCTCGCGCGCGAGGGCCGCGATGCTCGCGGGGTCGCCGAGGTCGAGCCGCCGCGCGGTCGCGCCTTCGATCGTCGCGGCCGCCTCGCGCGCGCGAGAGAGCTCACGACACGCGAGGATGACGTGCCACCCTCGCGCCGCGAGCTGCTTCGCCGTCTCGAGCCCCAGCCCGCGATTCGCTCCGGTGATCAGCGCGGTCGTCACACGCGCAGCGTAGCGCGGAGATCAGTGCTCCGGCAGGTGGCGCGGCAGGCCGTCGAGGCGATCGTCCATCTTCGGGCGGCCGGTGACCTTGCGACCGTCGCGCGGATGCACGACGAGCACCTTCGGGCGCGGCGCTTCGCTGCCGACCGTGATCGTCGCGGTGGTCGGCGGCGCCGCGGGCTTCTTCGCGACCGGTTTGTGCTTCGGCGAATCCGCCGCGGCGGAGCCGGCGGCGATCACGATCAGGAAGACGAGCGCGCGCTTCATCCCTCGAGTATGAGCGACCGGATCGCGCCGTGCTACTCGAGCGGATCGAACAGCGCCATGTCGACGGTGGTCGTCGCGGTCGCGCCGCGCGCGCGGACCCACAAGACCGTGTGCGTCACCTGACCGACCGGCGGGCTCCACTCGAGGTTCACCATCGTGCGCGGCGGCGTGTCGTCGACGGTGACGTCCCAGCCCTCTTGGATCGTCGTGCCGTCGGTGCGCTGGAGCGTCGCGACGAACGACGACGCGAGGCTCGGCTCCCAGCTCGTGCCGCCCATGAAGTGCGCGCGGCCGAGCGCGGTCGCGTCGAGATCGAGGCAGACGTTGAAGCCGGTCGAATCGATCGCGCGCGGGCCGATCGTCTGCGGCGCGGGCGTGATCGCGCCGACCAGCGTGATCGTCTGCTCGCAGCCTTTCGGCTGCGTCGTCTGCGCCGCGGCGTCGGGCGGCACCGGCGCGTCGGGAGACATCGCGCGCTCCGCCGCGCAGCCACCGAGCACGAGCAGCAGGCCGATCACCCTCATCCTCATCCTCATCGCGGCGAGTCTACCCCTTCGCGCGAGGAGTGTGGGACCCGCGTGATACGCCGGGCTCGCGATGAGGCGAGTCGCGTTCGCGATCTTCGTGCTGCTCCCCGCGATCGCGCACGCCGCGACGCGGCGGAGCTTCACCGTCGAGATCGCGCCCACGACCGGCGACGCGCGCTGGCGCGCCGACGCGATCGGCGCCGCGCTCGAGCACGATCTCGTCGACGATCGCCTCGCGTTCGTGAAGGCGTGCGAGGGCGCGTGCAGCGACACGACCTTGCGCGCGGCCGGCGTCGAGCTGCTCGTGCGCGGCACCGTCGACGACGACGCGCTCGCGTGGGAGGTCGTGCCGCTGTGGTCCGGGGCGCCCGCGCCGGTGCGCGGCGAGCTCGCGTTCGGCCCGGCCGTGGATCGCAGCGCGCTGGCGACCGCGATCCGCGATCCGATCCACGAGATCGTGCGCGCGCGCGCGACCGAGGGCGGCGCCGGCGCGCTCGATCTGCCCGAGATGCCGGGCGTGATCGGCGCGATCCTGTTCATCGCGGCGATCTTCGCGCTGCCGTTCGTGGTCGCGCGCCGGATCGCGCCCGCGGCCGCGCGCCGATCCGCGTTCGGGCTCGTCGCCGGCGGCGCCGCCGCGATCGCGCTGGTCGCGTGGGGGCAAGACGGCCCGTGGCTCGCCGCCGGCGGCCTCGCGTGGGGCGCGCTGGTCGCCGCGACGCTGCCGTTCGCGCTGCCGCCGATCGTCGGGCTCGGGCGCGCGTTCCATCACGAGCTCGGCGGCGTCTTGCGCACGTGGCTGGTCGCCGCGCTGGTGCGCACGATCGCGCTCGCGCTCCTGTGCGCGCCGATCGTCGCGCTGGCGTGGCTCGTGTGCGGGCTCGCCGAGGTCGATCCCAGCCTGCGCCTCGCGCTCGCGATCCCGGTCGCGCTCCTGGTCGCGCGCCAGGTCGTGCACGACGCGATCGCGGTCACCGCGCTGCGCCTCGACGACGATCTGATCGAGCGCTCCGACGATCGCCTCGCGTGGAGCGACGCGACCCGCGCCTACTTCGTCGGCTACCTGCGCCGCCAGGGCTTGGGCATCGACCCCGATCTGCTGTCGCGGATCCGCTTCGAGCCGGGGCGCACCGACGAGGTCGCGGTCTACGGCGATCGCGACGACGCCCGCGTCGTGATCCCGCGCCCGATGCTCGAGCTGGCGCTGTCGCCGTGGGGGCGCCCGCACGACTACGCGGCGCCGCGCATCTCGACCTTGCACTGGACGATGTGGAACGCGGGGCTCGTCATGGCGAGCGCGCCCGGCGCGCCGATCGCGACCCGCGAGCAGCGCAAGCCGCGCGAGGTCACGGTCCCCGATGGAGAAGGTGGCGACGACGAGGCCGACCACGCGCACGAAGAAGAGACCGAGCGCCTCTTGATCGGCGAGCCGCCGACGCTCACCGGGATCATCGAGCCGGTCGCGCTCGATCCGCGCACGAGCTATCGCCCGCACGAGGATCCCGCGTGGCTCGACTGGGATCCCGTCGAGGAATACGACGGCACCGACGCCGGCGATCGCGACTTCCTGTTCGGCGCGATCGTCCACGCGATCGGGCGCGCGCAGCGGCACGAGCTCGGCGTCGCGACGCTCGCGCTCTCGCACCCGCGCGGCCGCCGCCTCCGCGCGAAGCTCCCCAGCGGGCTCGGCGATCTCCACGCGTCGCTCGCCGGCGCCGGCCCACACCTCGTGCAGTACCTCGCGTGGCGCGTGTGGCGCCGCGAGGATCTCTTGACCGCGCGCGCGTACGCGCCCGAGCTCGACGGCGCCGCCCGCCGCATCGGCGCGCACCTCCTCGTCGAGAAGTCGGGCGATCCGCGCCTGCGCCGCCGGCTCGCCGCGCTCGGCGCCCGCGTCCGCGGCGAGGCCCTGCCCCACCCGCGGTGGCGCCGGTTCGCGATCGCCGCGGCGCTGGTCGCCGCCGCCGCCGTGGTCGCGCTCGCGATCGCCGACGCCGTCCGTTACCACGCGATCTACGCCGACCGAATGAAGACGGAGAAGACGAGTCATGGCAAAGACTGAGAAGTCCGCCCTCGAGGGCCTCGCGCTCGATCAGAGCGCCGGCGCCGGCGCGATCGGCTTGTTCGGCGCGATCGCGGTCTTCGCGATCGCGATCGTGTTCTTCGTCGCGGAGAGCTACTTCCTCGCGATGCTGCTGATCTCGTTCGCGATGCTCGTCTATGTGGCGGGCGCCGAGCTCGGCAAGCTGGTGCGCTCGTCGTTCACCGTCTTCTTCTCGAGCCGCCACCTGATCAAGAACGCGGTCAACCTGCAGGAGACCGTCACCGCGCTGCGCAAGCTCTTGCAGATGAAGCGCGACGAGTCGGGCTGGATCAAGGCGGGCCCGATCGAGCCCGGCACCAAGGTGAAGCTCCCCGACAACCCGCTCGTGCGCGAGATCCAGATGGTGCTCCGCCGCAAGAAGGGCAAGGAGTACGCCGAGTACGTCGCGCACCAGTACTACGTCGACTGCCGCGAGCTCTACGATCACCTGCACGCGCACCTCGACTTCGTCGCCAACGTGATGCCGCTGTTCGGCCTGATCGGCACCGTGATCGGGTTGATCGGCATGTTCGATCGCCTCGGATCGAACACGTCGGTGGAGAACCTGGCGCCCGAGCTCGCGATCTCGCTCCAGTGCACGCTGTTCGGCGCGATCCTGGCGTCGGCCTACCTGGCGGCGGCGTCGCGCTTCGATCAGCGCATCAAGGCGCTCGAGTACGACTACGACATCCTCGTCCACGCGCTCGACGTGCTCGTCGAGAACGGCGCCGAGATCGAGGTCGAGGCGTGAGGCACCGCCCGCACGGCCGCCACAAGAAGTCGCACGGCGCCTTGTGGTCGATCATCTACATCGATCTGATGACCCAGATCATGGCGTTCTTCGTGATCGTCTGGTCGGTCGATCACGGGAGCAAGCTGACGCAGACGCAGCCGATCGGCACCGGCGTCGGCATGGGCGATCAGACCGTGCGCATGGTCGATCTGCCCGGCGACGTCTTGTTCTCGTCGGGGCAGACCACGCTCGCGCCCGACGGCAAGACCGCGATCGACAAGCTGTTCGGCGACGCCGACAGCGGCGTGCTCTCGTTCGATCAAGGCGGGCTCGCGACCCGCAAGCTCGTGATCCACGGCCACACCGACGACGTCGGGCTGAAGGACAAGAACCTGCAGCTCGGCTTCGAGCGCGCGCTCGCCGTGTATCAGGAGATCCGGCAGTTCTCGAAGGAGGTGCCCGATCACGTCGTCCTGTGCACGCACGCCGACAACACGCCGTCGGTGTCGTTCGCGCCCGACGCGCCGGCCGAGGCGAAGAGCGCGGCGCGCAGCAAGAACCGGCGCATCACGATCGAAGATCTGGTCGTCGCGACCAAGCCCGCGGAGACCTCGCGTTGATCGGCCTTAAGAGCCTCGCGGCGGTGTTGCTCGGCGGCGGCGCGATCGCGCTCGCCGCGTGGCGCGGCGTGCTCGCGCCCGCGTACCTGACCTCGCTCTCGACGACCGCGTGCTTCTTGGTCGGCCTGGTCGCGAGCCTCGCGGCCGGGCTCGCGCTGGGCGGATGGCGCCCGCACGTGGCGAGCCGCGGCGCGATGACGTTCGGCCGGAGCGGCCTCGTGCTCGTCGATGATCCGCCGCGCGTGCGCGAGCTGCCCGCGGTCGTGCAACGCGCGCTCGTGCTGGCGGCGATGACGTGCGTGACCTTGCTCGCGCTCGGCAACCACGCGGCCGCGCGCATCGTCGAGCTGCCGGCGGATCTCGCGGCGCCGGAGCCGTCCGGATACTGCATGCCGCGCGCGGCGGCCGCGAAGGAGCAAGCGCGCGCGCCCGCGCCCGTGGTCGATCAAGCGGGCTGCGCGCTCGTGAAGCGCGCGTACCAGCTCGGCTACACGAAGAGCCTGGGATCGTGCGCGCCCAAGGAAGCCGCGCCGGTCGTGACCGCGGTCGCGCAGCCGCAGGAGGTCTGCACGCGGCGACAGCTCGACGAGCCGTGGCTGCACTACGGCTATCGCAAGGCGTCGGGCGCGTTCGGCGCGCTCGGCGACGTCGCGCCCGGCGACGCGATCGATCATCGCGTCACGGACGTGCGGGCGCACCTCGATCACCTCGAGAGCTTGCTCGCGAACGTCGCGTCGTCGATCGGCGGCAGCCCGCACGCCGCGCATCACCTGTGGATCGCGCTGCCGGATCCGCACGGGCATCCGTGGACCGAAAGGTTCACCGGCGAGCCGCGCTGCTCGACCGTGTTCGCGTCGCTGCCGCTGTGGCCGCGCGATCTCGATCGATCGCAGCTGGTCGAGCACGTGATCGGCCAGCTCCTGTTCGCGACCCGCTTCGGCACGACCGCCAGCTGCAACGATCTCGTGATCCACTGGGACGCGCCGGCCGACGCGTGCGCGCGGCTCGAGCACGATCCGGTCGCGTTCTTGGGCGAGCAGCACGCGCTCGCCAGCGTGCGCGCCGTGCTCGCGCGCCGCCGCCGCGCGATCGAGCTGCGCGGGCTCACCGCCGAGCTCGGGCGCCGGGTGCCGCCCGAGCCGCCGCCGGCGCAGGCGATCGTGAGCCTGTCGTGCTTCGTCGCCGGCGAGGCGAAGGCCGCGCACGGCTCGATGGTCTCGATCGACGGCGATGCGATCGGCGTGCGCGAGGTCGGCGTGAAGGACATCCGCACGGCCGGCGCCGGACCGATCGACGTCTACGTCGCGATGGCGTCCTTGCTCGCGGGGATCAGCGCGCGGCCGGCGCTCGCGCAGGCGGAGGACGTCGATCCGAACGCGGACGACTTCCTGCTCACGCGGCTCGATCCGCTGGTCGACGCCGATCCGTTCGCCGGCGCGCGCTGGCCGCTCGAGCGCGACGAGCTGATCGAGATCGTGCCGATCGAGCGCCACCTGCACGCGTTCATCGACGACTTCCGCCGGCGATATCTCGCGCAGCGAGGTCGCCTGTGAGAGGCGTGAGGCGCGCGATGATCGTGATCGCGATCCTGCTGCTCGGCGCCGGTCCGCGCGCCGCGTACGTCGCGCGCGCGCTCGCCGCGGTGCGCGCGCTCGGCCCCGACGGCCGCGCCGCGCTCGATCGCGCGGTCTACGACGCGACCCGCGCGCGCTGCCGCACCGACGCCGGCCCCGCGCCCGCGCGCTGCTCGATCGACGCCGCGAAGAGCGCGTGCGAGACGGCGCCCGACCAGACCTCGTGCGACGCCGCCGCCGACGTGATCGCGACCAACCTGCGCGGCGTCTCCGAGCTCGTCGACGACGCGACCAAGGCGCGCCTGGTCCGCGGCTCCACCGACTATCACGCCGCGCTCGCCGCCGAGCTCCTGCACCGCTACGCCTTGCTCGCGACCGAGCTCGCGATCTCGTCGCGCGCGGATCCGGAGGCGCCCGAAACGATCGACCAGTTCTGCGCGCATCGCGACGAGCGACCGCACACGTGCGAGCCCGGCGACGCCGCGTGCATCCCGAGCCTCGCGTGGCCGCGCTGCGTCGCCGCGCTGGTCTGGTACGTCGGCAGCGTCGGAGCCGCGCCATGAGCCAAGCCCTCCGCGATCTGCTCCGCAGCGAGAACGATCGGCTGAAAGACGCCGGCCTCTACAAGCGCGAGGTCGTCTTCTCGCGCTCGGGCGGCATGGCGGCCGGCGGCATGGTCGACGGCAGCGAAGGTCAGTCGGTCGTCAACTTCACGACCCACGACTTCCTCGGCCTGTCGGTCGATCCGCAGCTGCAACAAGCGGCGCTCGACGCGATGCAGAAGTACGGCGTCGGCCTGTCGTCGCAGCGCGTGATGTGCGGGACGCTCGCGATCCACAAGGAGCTCGAGGAGTGGCTGCGCGGCTTCCTCAAGGTCCCGGATGTCATCGTCTACGGCTCCGGCTACCAGGCGAACATCGGCGTGTTCGCGCCGCTGTTCGGCGCGCGCGACTGCATCATCTGCGACGGCGGCGTCCACCCGAGCCTCGCCGAGGGCGCGCGGCTCGC